>JBHEOB010000040.1:625-15367 GCA_046261775.1 Guyparkeria sp. | reverse complement strand
GCATCGGAAAGGCTGGCCGGCCCTCGGGCCAGCAGGCGTTCGCGGGGCCGCTCGGTAGCGGGCCAGTCGGTAATGGGCATGGTGACTCCTTCCCTGGAATCGGTGGGTCTCGGGGGGGTGGTTCGGCCAAGGCGGCGCATCCCTGTCGTTTACCCGCTCGGTCGGCTTCCCAGGAGGATACCCTGCTCTCGCCAGCGTTCCAGTTCAGCGAGGGCCAATGGCGTGAGCGCCTCCTCGGGATGATCGAGCCGGGCGGCCACTGCGGTGATGATTTCCCGTCCGGTGGGTGGCTCCGCCTCGTCCAGGGCGATGAGCAGCTGCGCGCTGGCCGGCGAAAGCTGCAGGGCACACGGTGCGCCCCGCCGGTCGCGGTGGAGGAGCACGTGGTGCAGGCCGGGTGCAGGGATTGTCGGCGCTCGCCCGTTCTCCAGTTCGGCGGCAATCTGGTCGACCGGGTAGGCGGCGATCATCAATCGCACGATCGGCGAGCGCATGGGGCGGCCGTCGAGCAGGTCGCCGGCCGGGTTCAGGTCCGTTGGCGGGGGCGGCTCGTCCTCGGAAAGCAGCTCGAACCGGGCCAGTTCGTAGGGCAGCAGTTCGCGTTGCCAGTCGCTCAATCCGGCGGCCCTGCCCGGGTTCTCGGCAAGATAGTCGACGAACCGGGCCGGCAGGTCGCGCATCAGCGGCGAGGTCTGCGGACAGTCGCGGAAGAATGCGCGGCCGAGCCCTTGCCAGTCGCTTTCCGACAGGCTCGCCGCCAGTGCCGGGAAGGCCGTTTCCAGCATGCCGTCGACGTTGTTGAAGAACAGCCGGGCGTACCAGGCCATGCGCTCCGGGCGACTGCCCGGCGGCAGGGCGTGGTGGTCCGGGTCGCGGACGAAGCGGGTGAAGGCCTGTTGGGCGGCGCGGAAATCGTCGCTCACCGGGTCACCCTCACGCCGCCTTGCTGCCCAGGGCCCGCTCGGCGGTGCGGCGGATCTGGTTTACTTCACCCATCAGCTCGCTCAGGGGCGGGATGTCGAAGTCGCGCTCCAGCAATGTCGGTACCGGGCCGACACGACGATAGGTGTGCTCGAGCAGGTCCCAGACCGGGTCGCTGACCGGCGCGCCATGGCTGTCGATGATCAGGTCGGGTTCGACCTGGTGGTGACCGGCGACGTGCAGGTAGCGCACCCGTCGGGCCGGCATGGCGTCGATGAAGGCGTAGGGATCGTAGTCGTGGTTGACGCTGTTGACGAAGACGTTGTTCACGTCGAGCAGCAGCCCGCAGTCGGCGCGCTCGAGGATTTCGAGGATGAATGCCTGCTCGTCCATCGTCGCGGCGACCGGGGTGTAGTAGGAGACGTTTTCCAGCACCAGTTGCCGGCCGAGGCGCTGCTGGACGGAGTCGATGCGCGCGACGACGTGCTCGATCGCCTCCTCGGTGAAGGGGATCGGCATCAGGTCGTAGAGGTGCGCGTTGTCCGAGCAGAACGAGAGGTGCTCGCTGTAGAGCTCGGGGCGGTACTCGTCGAGAAAGCCGGCGACCTCGTCGACGAAGCCCATGTCCAGCGGCGCCGGCCCGCCGATCGACAGCGACAGCCCGTGGGTGTAGAGCGGGTAGTCTTCGAGCAGGGAGACCAAACGCTCACGTACCGGCCCGCCGAAGCGGATCCAGTTTTCCGGGGCGACCTCGAGGAAATCCACGTCGGGACGCTGGGTCTCGATTTCCTTCATCAGTTCGCCGCGGCGCAGGCCGATGCCGACCGGGACGCGGTCGAAACGGGAGTCCGGTTTCTGGCGTGCAGGCATGGCGTGCCTCCGGAAGGGGTAACCTCTTGACGATCACGGGCCCGACCGGAGGCCTCTGCCTCTCGGGTCGCGCCCATGCTTTCTAGTGTTCGGTAAGGGCCACCATCGCGGTGGCCCGGTCGATCAGGACTTGTCGTCGTCCTTCTCCTTGTCTTCGTCCATGTTGCCACCGCACTTGCCTTCGCCGCAGGCCATTTCGGCGGTCTGCAGGGTGCCGGCATGGGTGGACTGGGAGGCAAACGGGTTGGCATTGCTCGCGGCCATGGCCGTAGAACCGGCGATGGCGGTGGCCAGGGCCGTCGAGCCGATCAGCAGGTGCTTCTTGGATTGGGCTTTCATCTCGTCACATCCTCTTGGTGGTGGTTCACGCGGTTGGCGCCGCGTTGGTTTTCGACAGCCATGTTGTCTGCCGGTTTCATGATGTTAGCCGGGAATATCAGAGTGTGCCGGTGGGATTTGTTAGCACACTCAGATGGTTGGTAGTGGATTGGTTTGTGTCTTGCAGACTTCCCTTAATCCGCCCGTCAGTCCGTGCGGGTCAGGTCGCGGCGCGGCTGGTCGATGCCGTCGGTACACACATCGAGATCGGGGTCCTCGATGCAGCGCTCGGCGGCGCGCAGGCGCTGTTCGAGATATTGCGGGTAGAAGTCCGGCACAGTCACGCCCTTGAGTTCGTCGACCACCTGCTTGCCGTCCGGGGCGAAGTAGATCACCTCGGGCACCAGCTGCACGCCCTGCAGCCGGGCGAACTCCACCGGCGTGTGAGAGGTGCCCTGCCATTCGATTTCCGGGAGGTCGGAGTCGATTTCCACCCGTCGGATGATCAGCCGGCCCTCGTAGTCCGGGTCACTGGCCATGGTCTGCAGGAATTCGTCGTCGACCGTGCGGCAGTAGCTGCAGTAGGTGGCGTGGAAGAACATCAGCATGGGGATCTGCTGCTCCTGCATGTAGGCGAGATCCGATTGGACGTTCTCCAGGTCGCTCATCAGCGGCACCTCGGCGTGTTCGGTGCCAACGGCCGCTTCTTCGGCCTGAACGGGCGGAGAGGCCATGCCCGTCAGCAGCAGCCCGGCCAGGGGGGCGAGGATGGCAAGCGCGAGTCGACGCGCGGGGCGGATTGGTGTGATTGCAGGCAAGGTTTTTCTCCTCGGAAAGGCGACGGCCGGGTTGCGCTGACCTCTGGCCCTTATTGTATGCGTTTCGGACCATGTCGGGCCGGCCCGGTTCCTTTTCACCCGCTGTTCGATAGCCGCATCCGGGTTACCATGCGGGCTGTTTCGCGACGGTCTGAGCCCCGGCCCGGGCCGTCCGGTTGCCAGAATGAGGATGACAGATGAGCAAGGCATTTCCCGAGGGCCGCGTGCTGCGGATCGCTACCCGAGCCAGCCTGCTGGCGCTTTGGCAGGCGGAGTTCGTCTCCGCGGAGCTGAAAAAGCGCAACCCGGGCCTCGAGGTCGAGCTGGTCAAGATGACCACCCGCGGCGATCAGCTGCTCGACAGCCCGCTGTCGAAGATCGGCGGCAAGGCGCTGTTCGTCAAGGAGCTGGAGGTCGCCATGCTCGAGGATCGCGCCGATATCGCGGTGCACTCGATGAAGGACGTGCCGATGCAGTTCCCGGACGGCCTGGAGCTAATCGCCATTCTCGAGGGCGACGATCCGCACGATGCCTTCGTCTCCAACCAGTACGGCAACCTCGACGAGATGCCGGCCGGCAGCGTGGTGGGCACCTCCAGCCTGCGCCGCGAGACCCAGGTGCGCGAGCGCTTCCCGGACCTCGAGGTCAAGACCCTGCGCGGCAACATCCACACCCGCCTGAGAAAGCTCGACGACGGCGAGTACGACGCGATCATCTTGGCCGCCTCGGGCCTCAAGCGCGCCGAACTGGCCGACCGCATCACGCATCGCCTCTCGGCCGAAGAGTCGCTCCCGGCGATGGGTCAGGGTGCGTTGGGTATCGAGGCGCGCAGCGACGATGACGCGGTGCACGCGTTGATCGATCCGCTGGTCGACACGGATACCACCACCCGCGTGACCGCCGAAAGGGCCTTCAATACTCGCCTCAACGGCGGTTGCCAGGTGCCGATCGGCGGGCATGCCCTGCTGGTGGACGAGGGTCAACTCTGGTTGCGCGGCATGGTCGGCCGCCCGGACGGCACGGCGACCCTGCGTGACGAGATCGCGGGGCCGCGCGATCAAGCCGAGGCACTGGGTATCGAGCTGGCCGAGCGAGTACTGCGCAACGGCGCCGACAAGATTCTCGCCGAGGTGGGTATCGAGACCGAGGCACCCGACCAGGGTTGATCTGGTGATCGATCACCGCCTGCCGCCGATCCGCGAGGTCGTGCTGACGCGACCGGCCGGGAGCAATGCCGGTCTGCACGACGCCCTAGTTGCGGCCCGTCCCGCCGAGCTGGCCGAACCGATCCTTACGACACGGCCGCTTCTGGCCATCCATGCCCTGCCCGACGGCGGCGAATTGCCCGCCGCGCTGGCGGCGATGCAGCCCGGTGACCTGGTGGTCTTCGTCAGTCCGCGAGCGGTGGAGGCGGCGCAGGCCGTGTGCTCGCTGGCCGACTGGCCAGGCTGCCCGTTCGCCGCGGTGGGCGCGGCCACCGGCCGGGCGCTGGCCCAGGCCGGGTGCCCCGCCACGTTCCTGCCGGATTTTTCCGAGGACAGCGAGGGGCTGCTGGAGCGCCTGAAAGATGAACCCATGGCCGGACGGCGCGTGTGGATCGTCCGTGGCGAGACCGGGCGCGATCTGCTGGCCGATGCATTGGCCGCGCGGGGCGCCGAGCCGAGTTTCGTCGCCGTCTACCGGCGTGATTGCCCCGACCCGCAGCAAGCTGTCCCGAGCGGCCCCGCGTGCCTGTGGATCATTACCGCCCCGCAGGCCCTCGATTGTCTCGCCCGATGGGCAGGTCTGGCTCGCGCATGCGATGAGAGCGAGTCGGGGCTGCTAGACTCCAGTTTGCTGGTGATAAACGAGCGTGCGCGCGAGCGGGCGATGGTGCTGGGTTTTCGCGGCCAGATCACCGTTGTCGGTGGCCCGGGGTCCAATGAACTGGCCCGGGCGACCTGGTCGGTAATCACCGACCGCCAGGCGTCATACTGACCGGGCGCACGACCGCTTCAATCCGATCGCATCCATACTGGGAATGAGCATGGACAAGAAAGACAACGACAAGCAGGCCGAGGAGACCAAGACCGAGTCGACTACCCCGACCGGCAAGTCGTCGGCATCGCCCGCGTCGGCAGACAAGGGCTCGGCGAGCCAGAACCAATCGAGCGGGGATCAGGTGGGCCAGGCCCAGGCGAACAAGGCCGCTGCAGACAAGAAGGCCCCGCCCCACAAGGTGGGTGCCGGCAAGTCTGCCGCCAAGTCGGGCTCGAAGGCGTCGGAAAAGCCGCCCGGCTCCTCCGGCGACTCGGCCGGGAACACCAAGCCATCCCCGTCGGCCAGTGATGCCCCGGCATCCAAGGCTGCTCAGGGCAAGCCTTCGGGCGATCAGGGTTCGGCGACCAGTAGTTCGAAGGGCGGTGGGGCGAACGCCGCTGCCAAGACGCCGTCTTCGACCATGGGGCGCCCGCCGCGCCGGTCGGCCACGCCCTGGCTGGTTGTCGGTATGCTGATACTGTTCGGTTTGGCCGCCGTGGGCGGCTGGCAATTGTGGCAACTGCAGCAGGCGCAGCAGCAGGGCCTGCAATCGCAGGCGAGCGAGCGCGAGGCGTTGGGTCAGGTGCTGGATCAGGAAATCGAGCGTCTCGACGAGCAGCTGGATTCGACCCGCTCGACGGTGTCGTCACTGGAAGAGCGCGGTGAGGAGATCCGCCGCGAGGTCGAGTCCGGTCTGCAGGCGCAGCAGGACGAGCTGGTCGAGCGGCAGGATTATCTGGATGCGCGCATCGCCCGAATCGACGACCGGCTCTCACGCGGCGAGATCGCCTGGAAGACAGCCGAGATCGGCTTTTTGCTGACGCGCGCCCAAGAGCGCCTGAGCATTTCACGTGATCCCAATGGGGCGATGCTGGCCCTGCAGCTGGCCGACCAGCGGGTCGCAGCCCTGTCTCGTCCGCACTGGCTGCCGCTGCGTTCGGCAATCAGCGATGCGATCGCCCGGATCGAGGCGAGCGGCGAGGGTGACCGAGTCGGCCAGGCCTTGGCGCTACGCCGTATCACCGACCGGGTCGAGGACTGGCCGCTGACCGATGAGGCGGAGAATGCCGCCGCCGGCAACGAGGCGCCGTCCGCGGCAAGCGCCGAGCGCACCTCGCTGCCCGAGGATGCCGCCTGGTACGAGAAGGCCTGGGCAGCGACCACCGGCTGGGTAACCCGCCAGGTGACCGTGACTCGCTCCGACACCCCGACCCGGTTGCGTGAGCGGGTCGCGACGGACCGCGAGATGCGCCTGTGGCTGACCGCCGTGCGTGAATCCCTGTTGTCGCGCGACCACGAAGCGCTCTCGACCACGCTCACCGAGGCACGTGACTGGCTCGAGTCGCATTACGCGACCGACGCGGGTGGTCCGGCCAAGGCGCTCCAGACGCTCGAGCGCACCCGGGAGCGCTTCGCCAGCCGTGAGTTTCCCTCGATCGATTCCGTACTGGACGCCTGGGAGCGGGCCAGCACTCGCGAGAAGGCGCGTGCCGAAATGCCCGTTGAGACCGGCGAGGAGGACCCGTCATGAAGCGCCTGATCGTCTGGGTCGTCTTGCTCGCGGCCGCGGTTGCCGCGGCCATCTATTTCCTGCCGGGGGCCGGCGTGGCGGGGGTCGCGATGGTCGAATTCGCCGGCTGGCGCATCGAGACCACCGCGCTCGGTCTGGCGTTGATCGCGCTGGTGCTGATCATCGGTCTGCAACTGCTGTGGCGGCTGATCGCCGGGATCGTGCGCCTGCCGGCTCGCTTTACCCGTCGTTCGGCCGAGCAGCGTCGTCATGCCGCAGACGAAAAGCTCCTGCGTGCCTGGGCCGAGCGTCAGCGCCGCCAGACAGAGGCAGCACAGCGTTACGCGTTGGCGGGGGCAGAGGATGGCAGCCTGCCGCCCATGCACTTCCAGGTGGCCATCGATGCCCTGCTCGACGGTCTTGATCCATCCCGTCAGGGCGTCGCCATGCGTGGCCGTGAGGAGACTCGCGAGGAGACCGGCGACCTGTTCGAGACGGTCGCCCGGCGCTTCCCCAAGTTCGCGGAATTCCTGCGTCTGCATATCGTCCAGCGCCTGATCGCTCTTCGGGAGGTCGAATGGGCGCAGGCAATGGTCGAGCCATTGGTCGAATCCCACCCGCGTGACGAGGTCATCCTGCTGATTCGGGCGCAACTGCTCGAGCTGGCCGAAGACCATGACGGCCTTGCGAGGCTGTTGCCGACCCTGCGTCGCATCAAGGACAAGCGCCTGACCGCCGACGAGCTGCTGCGCATCGAACGCGTGGTGCTGCTCGGCCGGATTGAAGCGGCTTCCCGCTCGCGCGATCTGGACGCCCTGTCGCGCCTCTGGGCCGAGGCCGGTCGCAATGTGGTCGACAATCCGGCCGTCACGATTGCCTACGCCGAGGCGCTTGCCCGTGGTGGCGCGGAAACGGCAGCCGCGCGGGTGCTGGAAAAGCGCCTGGGGCGCTCGCTCGAGGCCCAGACAATGCACGCCTGGGGCGAGTTGCGGCACGAGGATCCGGCCGAGGCGCGCAAACGCCTGCTCAAGCTGGTGCCCGACGACTGGAGCGAACCGGCCAATGCCCCAGATGTGGGTCGTGCCCGTGAGCGCTCGGCCTTCGCCTACGCGATGGCGCGCCTGGCGCTGGCCGAGTCGGACCCGACCTCGGCCCAGCTGTGGGTGGGCCGGCTGGGCCCGCTCGACCAGGAGCTCAGATACCTGGCCGTCGCTGCGCGTGTGCACGCCCGTCTGCGCGACAGCAGTGAGGCGGCCCTGCTTTACGAGCGGGCATTGGCGCGTGCCGGGTTGGAAATGAGCCCGCCGCCGCGACAGGCAGAGGCTGCCGCAAGCGACGATGGCCGCTGATCGAGACGGTCGGGCCAGCCGGGCCAGCTTGGGCGATCTGCGACTCTTTCTAGAGCGGCTGGAGCGTCAGGGTGATCTCGTGCGCGTGAAGGAGCCGGTCGACCCGAACCAGGAAATGACCGTACTGGCCGACCGCGTATTGCGGGCCGGCGGCCCGGCGTTGCTGATCGAGAACCCGGTCGGTTTCGACACCCCCGTGCTGCTCAACCTGTTCGGCACCCCCGAGCGCGTGGCTCAGGGGATGGGCGGGCAGACGCTCGCCGACCTGCGCGAGATCGGCCGGCTGCTGGCCTTTCTCAAGGAGCCCGACCCGCCCGCCGGCCTCAAGGAGGCCTGGCGCAGCCTGCCGATCTTCAAGAAGGTGCTCGACATGGCGCCGCGGCGGGTGAAGAAGGCGCCGGTGCAGGAGGTCGTGCTGGAAGGCGAGGACGTGGACCTGTCGCAGTGGCCCGTGCAGACCTGCTGGCCGGAAGACGCCGCGCCACTGATCACCTGGGGCCTGACCACCACGCGGGGCCGGCCGCGCAAGGGTGGTGGGATGGAGTCGGATCCGGAGGATGCCGCTGCTTCCGGACGTGAGCGCCTGAACATGGGCATCTACCGTCAGCAGGTGATCGGTCGCAACCGGGTGATCATGCGCTGGCTGGCCCATCGGGGCGGGGCGCTGGACTTCGCCAACTGGCAGGAGACCCACCCCGGCGAGCCGTTTCCCATCGCCGTGACGCTGGGTGCCGACCCGGCCACGATCCTGGGCGCGGTCACTCCGGTACCCGATACCCTCTCCGAGTACGCCTTCGCCGGTCTGCTTCGCGGGGAGCGCACTCGGCTGGTCGAATGCCTCTCGCACGACCTGTTGGTGCCGGCAAACGCCGAGATCGTGCTCGAGGGCTTCATCCATCCCGACGACACGGCGGTCGAGGGCCCCTACGGCGATCACACCGGCTACTACAACGAGACCGAATCCTTCCCTGTGATGACGATTGAGCGCATCACCCATCGCAAGCATCCCATCTATCACAGCACGCACACCGGCCGTCCGCCGGACGAGCCGGCCATCCTCGGCGTGGCCTTGAACGAGGTGTTCGTGCCGCTGATCCAGAAGCCGTTCCCGGAGATCGTCGACTTCTACCTGCCGCCGGAGGGCTGTTCGTACCGGATGGCGGTGGTCTCGATGAAAAAACAGTACCCGGGCCACGCCAAGCGCGTGATGATGGGCGTCTGGAGCTTCCTGCGCCAGTTCATGTACACCAAGTTCGTGATCGTGGTGGACGACGACGTCGACCCGCGTTCCTGGGAAGACGTGATCTGGGCGATGACCACGCGCATGGACCCGGTGCGCGACACGCACCTCGTGGAGAACACTCCGATCGACTACCTCGATTTCGCCTCGCCGGTCTCAGGACTGGGCGGGAAGATGGGGCTGGACGCGACGTCCAAGTGGCCGGGGGAGACCGATCGCGAGTGGGGGCGGCCGATCCGCGCCGATCGGCAGGCCGATACGGCAATGGCGGGCGTGTTCGAGGACGTGATGGCCCGGGCCGAGGTGGCGCGCGACGGCTGAAGACACGACTTGGCTTGTTCGGCCGCTGGCCCTCGGGTCAGCCTGGTGATTCCGTCGACAGCACGGATTGGTTGCGTCCCTGTTCCTTGGCTTGGTAGAGAGCGTCGTCGGCGCGAGTGAATACGGTTTCCAGTTCCTCGCCGGTTGCGAACTCGGCCAGTCCACACGAGGCGGTGACGCCGATTTCCGTGCCGCGATAGCGCAGCTTGGTGCGTGCGAGCTTCTCGCGGATGCGCTCGACCACGATGCGCGCCTCTTCGCCGTTCGCCTTCGGCAGCAGCATGACGAATTCCTCGCCACCAAAGCGCGCGATCATGTCGACGTCGCGGATCTGATCCATGAAGGTCTTGGCGACGATGATCAGGGTCTTGTCGCCGGCCTGGTGGCCGAGCTGATCGTTGATGTCCTTGAAGTGGTCCAGGTCCCAGATGGCGAGTGTCAGCGACGAGCCGTCACGACGCATGCGGGCGGTCTCCAGCCGCACGCGGTGATCGAAGGCCAGACGGTTGGGCAGCCCGGTTAGATTGTCGCGAAAGAGTTTCTCCTCGCTCTGCTTGAGTTGGTCCTCCAGCATCCGGGTCTGGTCTTCCAGCCGGGCGAGCTTTTCCCGTAACTGATGATTGTCTGACTCGACGTCTTCCTGGCGGCGCTCCTCGCCCTGCTGGAAGGCCTGTACCTGCTGGCGGATGCGGTCGATGCGCTCGCGGACCACCTGCCGAAGGCCGTCGAGGTCGTCGGCGGATTCCACGTGCGCGTCGATGTGGTCGACGTGTTCTCGCAGCGAATCATCGAGCTTGAGGCGGGCGTCGCGCTGCACGGCGAGGTCGTCGGTCTGCGCTCGGCTGAACTGGTCGATGTCGGCCAGTGCCTCGGTGACCTGCTCCAAAAAGCGGGTCAGCTCGCCCTTTTCCTTCTCGATCGCCTGGCGCATGTCGTTGATCAGCGTCGCGCTGCGGTCGATCAGGATGCTTGGCAGGGTACGGTCGCTGGGGTCGTCGATGGTGGCGATCAGGCGTGCCCGTCTGCCCTCGAGTGCCTCGACGAAGGCGATCCGGTCGAGCAGCAGCGGGAGCACCTCGCGCACGTGCAGGTCCGAGCCGTTGTGGGTGCCGTGACTGGCCGGCCCGCTTTGCTGCTCCAGGGCCGTGTCTGGCTGACTGGCCTCGAGTTCGCGGATCCGGCTCGCCAGGTGTTCCAGTTCCTCCTTGAACCGGCCGATCTCGAAGGCATGCTTGTCCTGCTTGCGGGCCTTGTCACGGATGCGCGCGGCGGCGTCGGCCAGTTCCGGGTAGGCCTTGTCGACGGCGAACAGCACCCGGGTGAGGGTGGTCTTGAGCAGCCCCCCCAGCTCTTGGTCGTGATCCTCGAGTCGGCCGACCTCACCGAGCAGCTGCTCGTAACGCTGCCGGTAGTCGTCATGTTCCGTTGACCCGGTGGGTGCCTCAGCCATCGTTTCGATCCCTCTATGGCGTCTGTTTGCGTTCGGACGTCTAGCCTAGCCGGCTTTGTGCGGCAATGGTAGCGCGATGCTCATTGCTATCGGGATGTGGTCCGACCCCCCGATCGGCCGGGCCTCGGTGCCCCGGATGTCCAGTGACTGGCTTACCGCGATGTGGTCGATCGAGCGTTGCGGGCGCCAGCGCGGGTATGTCAGAGGCGGCCGCTTGGGCAGTTTCAGGCCGTTCTCGATACACCAATGCTGCATGCCTGGGTCATCGGGCTCGCAGTTGAAATCGGCCATGACCACGACAAAGCCCGGGACGTCGGCCAACTCGGCCAGTTGGTCGAACTGCATCTGTCGCGCGCTTCTGCTCAGCGCTAGGTGCGTATTGATCACGCGCAGCGGGTGGTCATCCCACCGGAAGTCCGCCACCAGCGCCCCGCGGCCCGGCATGCGGCCGGGCAAGCGACATTGGTCGATATTGACTGGCTGGATCCGGCTTATCAGGCCCAGGGCGTGCTTGCCGAACTGGCCCAGATCGCGGTTGACCCTCACCGCCCAGTGCGACAGCTCGGCCAGTTCGGCCAGGTGCTCGGCCTGGTTGAGAAAGCGGCTGCGAATCGAGCCGGCATCCGCCTCCTGCAGGCCGATTATGTCGAAGTTCGACAGGGTCGGAGCGATCTCGGCCAGGCTGCGAGCCCGGTCGGCACTGGGCAGCAGGTGCTTCCAGCCCCCGGTCAGGTAGTCGCGGTAGCGGTTCGTGGCGATGCCCACCTGGATGTTGTGCGACAGCAGTCGGAGCGGCTGATGGCCTCGCACGGCGGTCAAATCGTCGGGACCGTCGCTGGCCGGGCTGCAAGTCAGGCAACGTCGGCTGGCCGGTCGGCGTGTCATCCGCCCACCAGGGTCTCGCCGAGCCGCCGGGTGAGCTGCTCGTTCTCGCGGTAGTCCACCGGCACGTCGATCACGCACACGGCGTTGCTTGCCATCGCGTCCTTCAGGATCGGCAGCAGGCCGTCGCCGGATTCCACCCGGTAGCCTTTCGCGCCAAAGCTCTCGGCCAGCTGGACGAAATCCGGATTGCCGAAATGCACGCCGGTCGAACGGCCGAATCCGCGTCGCTGCTTCATGTCGATCAACCCGTAGCCGCCGTCATTCCAGATCAGCACGATGATCGGCGTGTTGCAGCGCACGGCCGTTTCCAGCTCCTGGACGTTCATCAGGAAGCCCGCGTCACCGGTGGCCGCAACGATGTGGCGTTCGGGGTAGAGCAGCTTGGCGGCGATCGCGCCGGGCAGGGCGATGCCCATGCTGGCAAAGCCGTTGGAGATGATGCAGCTGTTCGGCTGTTCGGAACGGTACATGCGTGCCAGCCACATCTTGTGCGCGCCGACATCGGAGATGACGATGTCGCTGCTGGACAGGGCCGTGCGCAGGTCCCAGATCAGTTTCTGCGGCTTAAGCGGCAGGCAGTCGTCGTCGGCGTGCCGGTTCATGTCCTCGATCAGCGCCTCGCGCAGGTCGCGGAAGGCCCGGCCCCCGAGCGGTGCGGTCAGATCGCCGAGACGCTTCATGGCCGTGTTGATGTCACCGACGATGCTGGTGGCGACGGGGTAGTAGGCGTCCACCTCGGCCGCCTCGGTGTCGACGTGGATGATCTGCCGGTCGCGGGTGGGATGCCACAGCTGCGGGTGGTATTCGACCAGGTCGTAACCGATGCAGACGATTACGTCGGCCCGGTCGAAGCCGACGTTGACGTAGTCCCTTGACTGCAGGCCCACCGATCCCAGCGCCATCGGGTGGCGGAACGGGATTACGCCCTTGGCCATGAAGGTGTTGGCCACCGGTACGTTGAGTCGTTCGGCCAGGTTGGCCAGTGCCTCGCTAGCCTCGGCCCGGACCACACCGTGGCCGGAGAGGATGATCGGGTGGCGGGCCCCGCTCAGCAGTCGGGCGGCCTGTTCGAGGTTGGCCTCACGCGGCTCGCTGGCCCCGTTCGCGGTGACCGGGAGGGGGTCGGCGAAACCGGATTCGACCGGCATGGCCGCCACGTCCTCGGGTAGCTCGATGAAGCTGGCGCCACCCTTGCCGGCCTCGGCGAACTTGGCGGCGCGGCGCACGGTCTCGGGGATGGCCGATGGTGTGACCACGCGCGAGGCGTAGCGTGTGATCGGTTCGAACATCCGCACCAGGTCGAGTACCTGATGGGATTCCTTGTGCAGTCGGTCGATGCCCGCCTGCCCGGCGATCGCAATCAGCGGGGCGTGGTCCATGTTGGCATCCGCCACCCCGGTAACCAGGTTGGTCGCGCCGGGACCGAGCGTGGAGAAACACACCCCGGGCTTGCCGGTCAGTCGCCCGACGATGTCGGCCATGAACGCCGCCCCCTGCTCGTGGCGGGTGACGATCAGCTCGATCGGCGACTCGTTGAGTGCATCGACGAAGTCGAGGTTTTCTTCGCCCGGTATGCCGAAGACGTATTCGACGCCCTCGTTCTCCAGGCAGCGCAACAGCAGTTGGGCACCGGTAGCCATGGGGCGATCAGTTGCGTTCGTCACGGATCTGTTCGATCAGGGCGTCGACCACCTGGAGCATCTCGACGTTGCCGCCGGCCAGGCGGCCGCTGACCAGATAACGCCCGTCGACCAGCAGTGAGGGAACGCCCTGAACACCGGCATCCTGGGCAATCTGCCCGGTCTGGCGGATGGCATTCTGTGTGCCGAAGCCCTGGTAGGCATCGAGGAACGCCTCGCGGTCGACTCCTTGCTCGGCGTAAAAGTCGGCTATCGAGTCGGTGTCCGCCAGGCGCGTGCCCTCCTCGTGGATGGCATGAAAAACGGCGGCATGGGTCTCGTCGACCACGTCGAGCTGATCGGCGGCGTGGAAGGCCCGGGTCAGGGGAAGCCAGTGCTGGCCGAGAGCCAGGGCTCGACGCTCGAAGACCACGTCCTCTTCCAGTTCCTTGAGCCACGGCTCGAGTTCACTCTCGAGGTAGTAGCAGTGCGGGCAGCCGTACCAGAAGAACTCCTGGACCAGGACCTTGCCTTCCGGCGAGGTGACGTCGGTCTGTACCTCGCGATAGCCCGGTTCCGCGGCCAGCGCCGGGGCGGCCAGGATCAGGGTCGCGGTGGCGAGCAGCGCGGTCAGGATGGACTTGAAGCGATTGACGAGCATGGAGCGTCTCCGTGATTCGGTCATGACGGTTCCGGGATATCGGGCCGGGTTGTGTCGTATCCCGTAACGAAGTATGGGGCAGGCCCGCTGCGATTGCAGCCGGCCGCCCCATCGGTCGGGCGGGCTTGCTCCGGATCAGAGTTCGCCGTAGGAGTGCAGGCCCGAGAGGAACATGTTCACCCCGAGGAAGGCGAAGCTCGTGATGAACAGACCGCCGATGCTCCACCAGGCCATGACCGGGCCGCGCCAGCCCTTGGTTAGACGCATGTGCAGCCAGGCGGCGTAGTTCAGCCAGACGATCAGCGCCCAGGTTTCCTTCGGGTCCCAGCTCCAGTAGCCGCCCCAAGCCTCGGCGGCCCACATGGCGCCGAGGATGGTGGCGATGGTGAAGAAGGCGAAGCCCAGCGCGATGGCCTTGTACTGGATGTCGTCCATCACCGACAGCTTGGGCAGCCGATCGTTGGGGCCGTCGCCGCCCATCTTGTCCTTGATGATGTAAGCCAAGCCCACCATCGCGGCGATGGCGAAGGTGCCGTAGCCGATGAAGTTGGCCGGCACGTGGATCTTCATCCACCAGCTGTTGAGTGCCGGGACCAGTGGCTCGATCACCTCGGCGTCACGAGTGAACTGGTACCAGAGCAGGAACGCCAGCGCGACGCCGATGATCAGCATCACGAAGCCACCCAGGCTACGGTTGTTGTAGCGCTTCTCGTAGTAGAGATAGAGCATCGCGGTGAACACGGCGAAGACGATGAACACCT
>JBHEOB010000040.1:0-615 GCA_046261775.1 Guyparkeria sp. | reverse complement strand
TCGTAGAGGTTGCCCACCGGGATGTAGCCGTAATCGAGGTTGATCAGGTAGCCCTCGCGCCAGCGAGAGAAGAAGCTGATAAAACCCATCGCCGAGCCGGACCAGACCAGAGCGCTGCCGACCTTGAGCCCGTACTCGGAACGCGCCAGGGTGCTGATGAAATAGGTGGGGATGGCAAGGAAGAATAGCGCGACCATCCACATGGTAGCGGCTTGGCTCGAGAGCAGGAACTTGAACAGGAAGGTCGATTCCTGGAATTCGGCCAGCGCTCCTCGGCCGACGGCACCATCGGCCCCGAGGATGTTGTACTGCCAGATGGCGTAGGTCGAGACGACTGCCACGACGCCTACCAGCCACCGGGTTGCCGGCCAGATCCAGCCCAGGAAACCCAACCCCAGGGCGGCACCGAACAGCGTGCCGGTGGCATAGAAATCGAGCGACTCGCTGTACTGCGAATAACCGATGCCGGCAATCACGAGCATCGCTACCGCCCACAGTACGTCGATCAGGCCGACGCGCCGTGGGGAGGGCAGGTTTGAGGTGGGGTGATAGCCGTTGACCATCTGTTCGTTGGGGACAGACATTGTCGTTTCTCCTGCGCGGATTGTCCTGCGC
>JBHEOB010000039.1:0-15442 GCA_046261775.1 Guyparkeria sp. | reverse complement strand
CTCAGGCTCCCGCCAATAGTCGTGATCGGGCACATGATTCACGACCGGCACACTCGGGGTCCCCTGCGCCTTGCCTCGTCGCCGCCGGGTTGCAGGGTCGGAGCGACAGGAGGGTCGCTCCGAGGTTCGCGCGACACGATGTCGCGTCGAACCGACCCGTCCGCAATCCGGCGGTGACGAGGGCAGCCCGAAGGGACAAGGCGTCGGGGTGTTCTTGTCTTTGGGCACTTTCTATTGGACAAGCAATAGAAAGTGCCTCGGGCGTTGGCAGCGCGGTTCAATTAAAATCGCCAAGCGAAACAAACGCCCGAAACCGGCCCGCCCCCGCTGCAAGGTATCCCTCCCTTTGACCCAAACTCGATCAGACCTGGACTCGCGCCGTCGGCACGTTTCGCGATCGAGGCTCGCACAGGGGGCGATGAGACGGATAATCATTCCCGCAAACCGGGGTTGCTATTTGATCCCGTCCCGATCGCGGCCTAGGCTTAAACTTTGGCGTTTCAGGCCGGCGTCAGGGTGGCCTCGGGGTCGACATTTTCGATATCAATCAGGCGGATGCACAGATGACGTTTCCTTCGAGCATGAGATTCGCGCTGTTCGGCGCCGGTCTGATCGCGATC
Source organism: Guyparkeria sp. (assembly GCA_046261775.1). Lineage (GTDB taxonomy): Bacteria > Pseudomonadota > Gammaproteobacteria > Halothiobacillales > Halothiobacillaceae > Guyparkeria. The sequence goes on along the minus strand of JBHEOB010000039.1, from coordinate 14,822 downwards.
ACCTACGGGCTGGCGCGCTTTGCCTTCGGTCTGTTCGTGCCCCCGATCCGTGCCGAACTGGGACTCACGCCGGACGTGATCGGCATCATCGGCGCGCTCCCGCTGATCAGCTTCGTGCTGGCCTCGGTGGTCGCGCCGATGCTTTCGGTGCGGATGGGTGCGCGCTACACGGCGATGCTGTCCGGCACCGTTGGGGCCAGTGGCCTGTTGGCAATGAGCCAGTCGCCGGATGCGGTCTCGCTGGGCATCGGGGTATTTGCTTGCGGTATCGCCACCGGCCTGATGATGCCGTCGCTTTCGGGCGCCATGCAGGCGGTGGTGGAGCGCTCGATGCAGGGCCGTGTCAGCTCGATCATGAACGCGGGCACCAGCGTTGGCGTGGCCGTTGCCGTGCCGGCGGTGTTGTTCATGGCCGATGCCTGGCGTCTCGCCTATGGTTCCTTTGCCGTCCTGGCCGTCATCGGCGTGGTGGCTACGTGGCGCGTCATTCCCTCGGTGTCGCGGTTCACGCCGTCGGATGCCTCGCCGCCACCGCCGATCAGCCGCCTGCAATGGTGGGGACTGGGTCGGCTCTCGGTCTTCGCCTTCCTGATGGGGTTTGTCTCCGCCGCCTACTGGATCTTCGCGCCCGACCTGGTGGTCACCCTGGGCGAGTTGCCGCCGGGAGCAACCGGTTGGCTTTGGCTGGCAGTTGGCGTGGCCGGTCTTGGCGGGGCGGTGGTGGCCGACGTGGCTGATCGCAACAACCCGCCCATCACCCAGGCCCTGATGCTGATGATGTTGGCCACGAGCATCGCGCTGCTCGCCGCCAGCCCGAGCAATGTGTTTCTCGCAGCGTTTTCCGCGCTGGTCTTCGGCCTGGCCTACATGAGCCTGACGGGGCTCTACCTGATGACCGGCATCCGCCTGTTGCCGGGGCGCTTGTCGATGGGGCCGGTGCTGCCATTCATAGCGGTGTCGCTTGGACAGGCGCTCGGTTCGCCGGTGGTCGGCATGCTGGTGAATCGCTTCGGCTACGCCGAGGCGTTTGCCATATTCGCGGCGATTGGCGTCGTGATCGCCATCCTTTCGCCCATGTACCCGCGCGCGATCGGCGAAGAGGCCGAGGAAGAGGCAGAAGGCCAGACCGGCCTGCAGGCGGCCTACGATTTCCAGCTTCAGAGTGCGGATGGCGAGACGGACGAGCCCGTCATCGAAGAAACTGGGGCTCGTTAAGTCGGCAGGACCGGGCCGTTCCGCAGCATTCTTCGTGCGGCCGGTAAAGACCTGCCTTGGTTGCCGTGGCACCATGGGTGTACCGCCCGCCCCGGAGACTACTGGATGACAGGCCCGCCCGCGAATACTGCTTCCCGAGACAATCGCGAAGACGCTCAGGATCACTACCTCGATCACGTGGTCGAGGCCAGCGACCGGGTCGGGCTGGCGACGAGCGAGGCGCTGACGGATCAGAACGGCATGGTCCTGGCCGGGGCGGGTACGCCGATGACCGCCGAGTTGCGCGATCGGCTGGTCCGCCACAAGTTGCTGCGTCCAATCGACGAGTCGCTGAGCGTCCAGGACCCCGTTACCACCGAGCGACTGCTCGAGCGCGCCGATGCGTTGCTGGGCAGCAACCCCCTGTTGCAACGGCTGGCCGAACAACTGCCCGACAGTGGCCGGCTGCGTTCGATGATCCGGACGATCGACCTGCCTCGCCCGTTGCAGATCAAGCTCACCGTTGCCGCGGCCAATGAGCCGACACGCCTGGATCACGCCCTGATGGTCACGCTGACGGCCCTGGCGATCGGCCTGCGACATGACTTGCCGGTCGGCGAGCTCAAGTCGCTGGCCCTTGCCGGCGTGCTGCACGATCTGGGTGAGTTGCACATCGACCCGTCGATCTACAGGTCGTCCGCGGACCTGTCCGTGCCGATGCGCCGTCAGATCGAGGCCCATCCCGTCATCATGCACGCCGTGCTGGAATCCCTGGACAGTCGTTACGTGGATGCCGCCCGCGCCATCCTCGAGCACCACGAGCGGGTCGATGGCAGCGGCTATCCGCGCGGATTGGCTGGTCGGCGGCTCTCGCTGCTGGGCCAGGTGCTTGGACTGGCCGAGTTCCTGGCCAGTCTGCACGCCCGGCGTGAGAGCACGCACATGATCGTCGCCCTCAAGCTGCAGCGGCATCATTTCGACTCCGATCTGGTCGAAACGACCTTCCGGCTTCTGGGTCCTGCGTCGATTTCCACTGGCGTTGCCCCGCATACGTTTCACGACCTTGTCGACCGTCTGTCGAACCTGATGGACGTGGTGATCGCCTGGAAGGGTCTCGCGGCTCGCGGCGATCAGGTGGGGTTGCCGGCCACGCATCAGGCCTGGTTGCAGGAGCGTGCTGCGACCATTAGGCATCATTTCAGCCGGCTGGGCATGCACGCGGAGGGTCTCGAACGCAGCCTCGAGCCCATTGCCCAGGATGACGAGGCGATCGCCGAGCTGTCGATCATCGCCGAAGAGATTCGGCGCCAGATCATGGATACCTCCTGGGAAGCCCACCGCCGGATCGGCCCGGCGCTGATCGAGGGGTTGCCGGAGGCCGAGCGGCAAGTGCTGACCCGGCCGCTCGACAACCAGACGCCGACTGCCGGCAGACAATGACCCCGTAGCGGAGCCTTACCGCGCTTATTGGAACGGCCCGATCCTGCACTCCAACCCTGTTCGCTATGTCGCCCGTCCGGGCTCCATGATGGGATCAGTGGATGGCGCCAGCCCCGCGGCGACGCGTATCATGCCAGTGGTGTAGTTGTGAGGCCGTTAGAAGAGGAGCGCGCGTGCCGACGCCGGAAGACCGCATTCGCCAACTGGAAGCTGCCCTCGAGGCGGAGCGTGCTCGGGCCGATGATCTCTATCAGGAGATGTTCGTCCGCAACGCGGCACCGAAACTGCTGATCGCCGCCGATTCCGGGCAGATCATGGACGCCAATCCGGCGGCCATCTCGTTCTACGGTTATGGTCGCGACACCCTGCTCTCGCTGAAGATCGACGATATCAATGCGGCGACCAGCGAGGAGGTCGCCGAGGAGCGCGGGCGGGCCAAGCGCGAGGAGCGGCGCTATTTCCGTTTCCGCCATCGGCTCGCCAACGGCGAGTTGCGACACGTCGAGGTCTACACCGGGCCGATGACCGTCGACGGTGTCGAGTGCCTGCACTCGATCATTCACGATGTCACCGAGGCCCGTCGTTACCAGCAGCGTCTCGAGTATTACCGCGACATCTTCGAGTCGCTGCCGGTGGGTGTCTACGAGAACCGTCCGGGGGAAGAGGGGCACTTCTCGGCGGTCAACCCGGCGATGGTGCGGTTGTTCGAGGCCGACAGCCGTGAGCAACTCCTGGCGACGCCCACGGCCCGGCTCTACCGCGACCCGACCGGGCGCAAGGCCTTCTCCGACCGGCTTCTCGAGGCAGGGCAACTGCACGACGAAGTGCTGCGGCTGCAGACCCTCGAGGGTAACCCGATCGTGGTGTCGGTGACGGCCACGGTCCGTCGCCTCGAGTCCGGCGAAGAGGCGTTCGGTGGCGTGATGATGGACATCACCGAGCAGCAACGAATGCGCCAGCACTTGCAGGAGAGCGAGCTTCGTCAACGCCACATTCTCGAGGCGATGGCCGAGGGGGTGGTGCTGCACAATCGTGACGGCGAGATCGTCGAGGCGAACCCGGCCGCGCGTCGGATCCTCGGCCTGGACGACCCCGCGCTGCTCGGCCGGCGATCGGAAGACCCGGCTTGGCAGGCCATCCACACCGACGGCAGCCCCTTCCCCGGCGACCGGCATCCGGCCATGGTCAGCCTCCGGGACGGTGTTTCCGTGCGCGAGGAGGAAATGGGGCTTCCCCAGCCGGATGGCGGTATCCGCTGGTTGCGGGTCAACAGCGAACCGCTGTTCATCGATGGTGAAGAGAGACCCCACAAGGTGGTCGCGACCTTCGTCGACGTCACCGAACGCTATGAGGCGCGTCGACACCTGGCCGAGAGCGAGGCCCGCTACCGTGACCTGGTCGAAAACCAGCCCCAGCTCATCCAGCGTTACCTGCCCGATACCGCGATTACCTTCGTCAACAGCGTGCTGGCAGACCTGCTGGGCGCCAGCGCCGAGGACCTGGTGGGTGAGCGCTGGATCGAATCGATCGAGCCGGAGGCGCGAGGCGAGTTCTTCGCGACGCTGGCCCGACTGACGCCCGAGCAGCCGGTGAACCGGAACGAGAATGCCCTGGTGGATGCCAGTGGGCACAGACGCTGGATTCACTGGACCAACCGCGCCTTTTTCAATGGGGAGGGCGCCGCGGTTGAGTTCCAGAGCGTGGGCGTGGACATCACCGAGCGTCGCGAACTCGAGGAAGAGCAGGAGCGACTCACGGCGATCATCGAGGCGATGCCGGACCTGGTCTCGATGGCCGGGATCGATGGCCGCCCGTTCTACTTCAACAAGGCCGGGCGGTCCCTCCTCGGCCTCGCGCCGACGCAAGCACCGGATGTCACTCTGATTCGCGAGCGCCACCCGAACTGGGCCTGGTCGATCGTCGAGAACGTCGCCCTGCCGACCGCTCGTGCCCAGGGCGTCTGGAGGGGGGAAACCGCCTTCCTGACCCTGGATGGCGAGGAAATCCCGGTCCTGCAGACGGTCATCGCCCACCATGACCACAACGGCGAGATGAGCCACTACTCCACCATCATGCGCGACCTCTCGGAGGAGAAGGCGCGCGAATTCAGGTTGCGTGAGCTGACCGCGATCATGGAGGCGACCCCGGACTTCATTTCGCTGGCCTGTCCACAAGGCAAGGTGCTCTACGTCAACCGTGGTGGCAGGCGTTTGCTCGGGCTGCCCGAGAACAGTCGCGAGGCGGTGGAGGGGGAAATGTTACCCGACAGTCAGATCGAGGCCGGCGACTGGGCGCACCCCGAGTGGGCCTCGACCCTGATCCGGGAACAGGGCATCCCCCGGGCCATGCGTGATGGCCAGTGGGAAGGCGAGACCGCGCTGCTCACCGCCGACCGGGAGGAATTGCCGGTCTCGCAGGTCATCCTTGCGCATCGTGACGACGACGGGCGCCTGCTGCGCCTCTCGACCATCATGCGTGACATCAGTCGCCACAAGGCGCTCGAGCGTGCCCTCGAGTGCCGGCAAAGCACCCTGGCGCAACTGCTGAGCATCACCGCCTCGGGTGCCGACCTCGACTCGCGGCTGGACAGGCTTCTCGAACTGGGCGCGACATTCTTCAAGTTGCCCTTCGGCATCATCAGCCGGGTCTGGGGCAACGATTACCGCGTGCTCAATGCCGTCTCGCCGGGGGACGTGATCAAGCCGGGCGCTCGCTTCGACCTCCAGGAGACCTATTGCGTCCATGCCCTGGCCGCGGACCGGCCCACCGGGTTCCATCAGGCCGGGGAGTCGTCCCTTCGCCGACACCCCTGCCACGAAAAGCAGGGGCTGGGGGCGTACCTCGGTGCGCCCATCCACGTCGGCGACCGCGTCTACGGCACGCTCAACTTCTCGCGATTCGAGTCTCGCGAGCCGTTCAGCCCATATGACTGGCAGCTGATCATGCTGATGGCGCAGTGGGTGAGTTACGAGCTTACCCAGGAGGCGAACCGCCGTGCCCTGGAGGTCGAGCGCAATCGCTTTGTCGGCGGCCCGACCGTCGTGCTCGCCTGGCGACGGGAACCGGGCAGCCCGATCACCTACGTCTCGCCCAATATCCATTCCGCCTTCGGCCACGCGCAGGCCGAGCTGATTGGGCAGCCCTACCTCGACCTTATTCACCCGGCCGACCGGCGCCAGTGCAGCGAGCAGATCGAGTTTCTGGAGAGATCCGAGGTTGACCAGATCGAACGAGAGTATCGCCTGCGTGACGGCACGGAGGGCTATCGGTGGGTGCACGACTTTGTCGTCGCCGAGCGAGACAAGGATGGCAACGTCGAGTCGTTGAGCGGCTACCTGCTGGATATCACCCGCCGGAGGGAACTGGAATCCGAACGGCGCCTGCTGGCCGTCGCCTTCCAGACCGGCCAGGCATTGATGCTGCTGAGCCCCGACTGGCGTATCGAGCGCGTCAACGATGCCTTCACCCGCCTGACGGGTTATCGCGCCGAGGAGGTCGTCGGACGCGATCCCGGCCTGCTCGACTCGGCGGAAAACGACGCCGACCGCGCCGACCGCCTGGCCGAGTCACTCTCCCGGCAGGGATACTGGGAGGGCGAAGTGTATCGTTGCGGCAAGGGTGGCCAGGAACTGCCATTGTGGGAGTCCGTCCGTGCGGTGACCGATGCCGGCGGTGCGATCGAGCACTACGTCTCGGTCTTCCACGACATCAGCGAGCAGAAACGCGTCGAACGCGAGCTCCAGCACCTGGCCACGCACGATCGCCTCACCGGCGCCTACAATCGCGGCAAGCTCTACGAACTGCTCGAGGCGGCCGAGGTGGCAAGGCAGCGCTACGACACGCCGTTTTCGGTGGTGATGTTCGACATCGATCATTTCAAGGTGATCAACGACACCCACGGCCATCAGGTCGGTGATCGGGTGCTGATCGAACTGTCTCGTCGCGTCGATGGCCTGTGTCGATTGACCGACCAATTCGGCCGATGGGGTGGCGAGGAATTCCTCGTGATTGCCACCCACACCACGCTCAAGGGGGCGCTGAAGCTGGCGGAACGTATTCGCGCGGCCCTCGCGGATACGCCTTTCCCGGATGTCGGGACGCTCACGGTAAGCGTCGGTGTCGCCCAGATGCGCGACGGCCTGACCACGAAAGAGCTCGAAGGGCTCGCCGACGCGGCGCTCTACGCGGCCAAGGATGCCGGACGCAATCGTGTGCGAGCGAGCGGTGGTTGAGTAAACCCGGCGCGGCGCGTGGTGGGGTGGCCGGCAAAGCGGCGAACCGGCGGGGGCTACCGCATCGCCACGATGTTCCGGCCCTGACGCTTGGCATCGTAGAGGGCGTCGTCGGCACGCTTGGCCAGGGTGTCGGGGTTGTCGCCCGGCTCGTAGAGGGCGACGCCGATGCTGGCGGTGACCTGTTCGACGTCGCTGAATGTCCGTGACGCGACCGCGACACGCAGCCTTTCGGCGAAGGAGAGCAGCGTGTCCCGGTCGGAGTGTGGCGTGATCACGAGGAATTCTTCGCCGCCCCATCGGCCGAGCACGTCGGTCTGACGGCAGTTGGCACGCAGCACGGCGACCAATTCGCGCAACACGGTATCGCCGGCGCGGTGACCGAAACGATCGTTGATGCGCTTGAAGTAATCGATGTCGAGGATGATGACGCCGAAGACGTCGCCGTAGCGTTCGGCCTTTCCGGTTTCCTGCTCGAGGGTCTCGTCGAGCTTGTGGCGATTGTAGATATCCGTGAGCTTGTCGGTCACGGCTAGGCGTTCGGCCTGTCGATACGCCGCTTCGAGTTGTTTCTTGAGCCCGGCCTGCTTGAGAAACACGGCCAGTCCGGCCAGCAGCACCAAGACGAAAAAGCCGATCACCTGCCAGAGCAGCGTGTAGTCCACCTGCGCGTCGTAGCGCACCGAAATCCACTTGCTGTTGATTTCGCGCCGCTGGTCCTCGGTGATGCTGGCCACCGCTTTCTGCATGATGCCGTGCAGGACCGGACGATCCTGGCGCACCGCCACGCCCATGTCCCACGACTTGCCGGTATCGCCGGTGATGCGCAATTCGCCAGCATACTCCGTCTGGAGCTTGTAGCCGATGGTGGCCAGCGTGCCGATGTAGCCGAAGACCTCGCCGTTGCGCACCATCTTTAGTCCGGCGTCGATGTCGGTCACCTCGAGCAGTTCGAGGTCGGGGAATTCCGTGCGCAGCAACTCGGCGAAGGCGTATAGCGCCGGGATGGCTATCTTCCGGCCCTCCAGGTCGCCCAGCTGGTTGATGAAGGCGACGTTCGCCTTGGTGGCGATGACCAGCGGGGTCTCGATGTAGGGGTCGGTAAAGTCGAGGTAGGTTTCACGCTCCGGCGTTCGCATGGCGAGGCTGAACAAGTCGCAGCGTCCCGACTTGACGGCCGCCACCGATTCGGACCAGGTTTGGACGGGCACGGGGCGCAGTTCCACGCCGAGTGCCTGTTCGAACAGGGCGAAATAGTCGGCGCTGATGCCGTCGTGCTCGCCATGCTTGTCGAAGCGCTCGAAGGGCATCCAGTTCGGGTCGATGCAGATGTCGATGGTGTCCCTGCCGTCCAGGTAGGCGTGCTCGCTGGCCGAGAGATGCACCGTTGGTGCGCGCTTCTGGCCGCGGACACCCAGCCAGCGGCCGGTGAGGGCTTCCCATTCGGCCGCCGTGATGCCGTTCAGGCCCTTCTGCACGATCGAGTGCAGCTCGGGCTTATCCGGGCTGATGCCGAAGCGCAGGTCCTCCTCGCCGATGCCGGGCAGGCTGAGTTCACTGGCGATTTGCACGTTGGTATACGCGCGTTGCTTGACCACCCGGTTGATGTTGGTGAGGTTCTGCACCAGCGCGTCGATCTCGCCCAGCACCAGGGCGTGGGTCATCTCCTCGTAGGTGTCGAAGCGCACCAGTTCCAGGGTGTCCTCCGCTTGGAGGTCGCTTTCGTAGAAGATGTCGTGGATGACGCCGACCTTGCGCCCTGCCAGATCCACAATCGTCGAGTAGTCGCCGAAATCCTCGCGGACGAAGATGAAGATCGGCAGTGCGTAATACGGCTCGGTGTAGAGGGTGAAGGCGGTGCGATCCTCGTGGTAGGAGATGCTCGAGATCATGTCGACCTCGCCCTCGCGAAAGCGCCGGAAGGAATCTCGCCAGGGGGCTAGCCTCTTCTCGAACTCGAGCCCGGTCTTGTCGGCGATCAGTTGCAGCAGGTCGTGCTCGAACCCCGCGCCGGTGCCATCGCCGACCACGGTGAACGGCGGGTGTTCGATCATCATCGCGATCGAGACGGTCTGGTGCGCCTTGATGAAGGCCTGTTCCTCGGCGCTCAGCGGCACGACCGATGCGTCGGTGATGGCGCCCTGGGCAACTGAACCGTGGGCCAGCACCGGGGCGATCAACAGGAACGAGGTCCGGAGTAGAGAGAGGCAGAGTCGCTTCATTGCTGGCGCGCGCTTCTTTGGGTACCAGGGGTAGAGTAGTTGCCGACCGTCGCATTCGGGTGGCGTGGTAGTCCTTTTGCTCCGAACGGGGCGCAGGGCGACTCGGTCGGTGTGCCCCGGAGCGATGGCGCCCGATCAGGGTATAAACAAAACTGTATGCGAGTGGCCGGATGGCGGCAAGGGACATACAAGAACCGAGACGCACGGTTATCGGCCGGGTTCTAGACCTGTCCGTATTGTCCCGCCGCTCCCACCCAGCGAGCGATGAGTGGATTGACCGATTCGGGAAAGCGCTCGAGCAGTTGATCGGCAAGTCTGCCTGCCTCCTCGAGCCTGCCCTGATCTTCCTGCAGGTCGGCGATCCGGAGTTTGGCGATGCCCGCCTGGCGGGTGCCCAGCACCTCGCCGGGCCCGCGCTGCTCGAGATCGGCCTCGGCTAGGCGAAAGCCGTCCTCGGTCTCGCGCATCAGGCCCAGCCGCGCTCGGGCACGATCGCTCAAGGGTTCCTCGAACAGCAGTACGCAATGGCTGGCAGTCGCGCCGCGACCGACCCGACCGCGCAGTTGGTGCAACTGCGCCAGACCCATCCTCTCGGCGTTCTCGATGATCATCAGCGAGGCGTTGGGCACGTCCACGCCCACTTCGATCACGGTGGTTGCCACCAGCAGGTGATAATCGCCGGCCTTGAAGCGGGCCATCTCGCGCTGTTTCTCGGCCGCCGACATGCGCCCGTGCACCATGCCGATGTTCAGGTGTGACAACTCCTCGCCCAGCATGCTGAAGGTGGACTCGGCCGCCTGCGCCTCGATCTGGCCCTCCTCGATCAGCGGGCAGACCCAGTAGGCCTGCCGTCCATCGGCACAGACCTGACTGATGCGCTCGATCACCTCGCCGCGGCGATCGGCGCGCACCGCCACGGTAGTCACCGGGGTGCGACCCGGCGGCAACTCGTCGATGATCGACACGTCCAGGTCGGCGAACTGCGTCATGGCGAGCGTTCGCGGGATCGGGGTGGCCGTCATGATCAGCTGGTGCGGCCGGCGCGCACTGCCCGACCCCATTGACTCAGTCTGACTGGCGCCCTTGTCGGTCAGCGCCAGGCGCTGGTGGACGCCGAAGCGGTGCTGTTCGTCGACGATCACCAGCCCCAACCGGTGGAAGTCGACCGACTCCTGGAACAGCGCGTGGGTGCCGATCACGATCTGGGTGCGCCCGTCGGCCAGCTGCGCCAGCCCTTCGCGCCGCTGTGCCGCCGTCTGCTGGCCGCTCACCAGTCGCACCGATAGCCCCAGCGGTTCGAACCACTGCGCGAAGTTGCGCGCGTGCTGCTCGGCGAGTAACGCGGTGGGCGCCATCAATGCCACCTGGTAACCCGCGTCGATCACGTCCAGGGCGGCCGCTGCGGCGACCAGCGTCTTGCCCGAGCCGACGTCGCCTTGTACCAGCCGCAGCATCGGCAAGCTTTCGGCGAGGTCAGCCTTGATCTCGCCGATCACCCGCTGTTGCGCGCCGGTGGGTGTGAAGCCCAGCTGCCCGAGCAGTTGCTCGAACAGGTGTTCGCGCGGCGGGATTGCCGGGGCGGCGACCTGCCGGGTTACCGCGCGCCGTTGTCTCAGCGCGAGGATATGGGTGGCCAGTTCCTCGGTGATCAGCCGCTGGAAGGCCGGTTCGGATCGATCGGGCACGCCGTCGTTGCGTTTGGGTAGGTGGATGCGTTGCAACGCCTTCATCAGGGGTGGCCAACCCCGGGCCTCGCGCATGGCGGCAGGCAGCGGGTCGCGCAGTTCGCGCACCGCTACCTCGAGCGCCGCCTCGACCAGTTGGCGCAACTTGGGTTGGGCTACGCCCTCGGTGGCCGGGTAGACCGGGCGGATCTGACCGATCTGGTTGGCCGCGACCAGCTCGGGCTGGGCCATCTCCAGCCCATGCGGCCCGTGCTGCAGTTCGCCGAACAAGAGGTAGGTCCGCCCGGATTGCGGGGTGGGTCCGAAGCGGCCGAAGAACCAGATGGTCAATGACACCGGGCCGGTGGGCCCTTCGCCCATGCCCTGGCAGACCAGTCGCGCCTTGCCGTGGAACAGGGGGCGCACCCCGGTGATGTGCACCTCGAACAGGGCAGGCTCGTGAATGTGTTGCGGGTCGAGCGGCTGCTTCGTGCTGCGGTCCTCGTAGCGCAGCGGTTGGTGCCAGAGCAGGTCCTCGATCCGTTCGATACGCAGTCGAGCGAGCTTTTCGGCCACCTTGGGGCCTACACCGGGCAATTCCGCCACGGGGGATGAAAGCCCCGGAATGGGCTTTCCGGCGCGCCCGGAGGCTTTGGCCCTGCCGGTTGTGCGGTTTTTTTTCGATTTCGGGGCAGACATGCGGGCGCCGGTTCTGTCAAACGAGGATTTTTGCCGATATACTACGCGCCGTTGCGCATGCTAAAACGATAAAGATTCTGGAGGACTCTCGTGGCTCAACATACCCCCAAGGTCGATCCGATGTCGAAGCTGATTGGCTTCGTCTCGGCGCTGGTGCTGCTGGTCGCTGTGTTTTATCTTGTGACCGCGCTCTTCAACACAGCCGAAAATAACGCGCTGGAAGGGCAGGTGGTTGAGAAGCCGGCATCCAAGGAAGAGGAAACCAAGACTGCATCGGCGGACGAGAAATCCGAGTCCGACGGCGACGAGAAGTCTGAGTCCGGCGATGACGAGAAATCCTCCGATGGCTCGGGTGGCGACATTGCCGCCGGCAAGGAAAAGTACGCCTCCTGCGCGGCCTGTCACGGTGACGACGGCAAGGGCCAGGGTGGGGCGTTCCCGGCCATGACCGATCTTCCGGCGGACGAAGTCGAGAAGAAGCTGGTGGCTTACCGCGAGGGCGATCAGGACTACATCAAGGAGCAGGGCCTAGGTGATCGTTATGGCACTATGGCGCCGAACGCCTCCGACCTCTCCGACGAGGACATTGCCGATCTGGCTGCCTACATCGGTGACGAGTTCGGTGGCGGCGCCGGCGGTTCGTCCGATGGTGGTGACGGCGATTCCGGCGAGAATGACTCCGGCGAGAGCGGCAATGGCAACGCTGGCGGTGCGGTCGATGGCGACATCGCGGCCGGCAAGGACGCCTACGCTTCCTGCGCGGCCTGTCATGGCGCGGACGGCAAGGGCCAGGGCGGCGCCTTCCCGGTCCTGACCGAGATGGAAGCTGCCAAGGTGCAGAAGAAGCTGATCGCCTATCGCGAGGGTGACCAGGAATACCTGAAGTCGGTCGGTCTGGGCGACCGCTACGGCACCATGGCACCCAACGCCGCCAACCTCTCCGACGAGCAGATCGCCAACCTGTCGGTCTACATTGCCGACGAGTTCGGCGGCACCAACGGCGGTGGCAGCGACGACGGCCAATCGAAGTCGGATGAAGACGACTCCAAGTCGGACGAAGCCAAGGCCGAGGACGCCAAGGCTGAGGACGCCAAGGAAGAGAAGGATGCCGCGCCGCGCGTCGTCAGCGAGTCGGTGATCAACCACGGCCGCGCGCTGTACTCCTCCTGCGCCATCTGCCACGGTGCAGAAGGTGAAGGCGGCGAGCTGTTCAACGCGCCCAAGCTGGTCGGCACCAAGATGGATCAGACCATCAGCCTGCTGAAGATCTACCGCAAGGGTCAGGAGATGGGCCCGAACTCGAAAGTCATGATCGCTCAGGCCACGCATCTGGGTGATGACGAGATCGAGGCGCTGGGTGCCTACATCCAAGTCATGGACGAGGAAGACCTCCCGACCGAGGGCGACGGTGATGCGCCGGACGGTGCCGCGGCCCAGTAGGGTCGAGGATGGGTCGCGGTAGCGGCCCGATAATGACGACGCCGGCCTCAGGGCCGGCGTTTTGTTTCTGGGTGCGTGTTTTTCGACAGGGGATTCGCATGTTGTTCGAGGTAAAGGGTCTGAGCGGGCCGAACGTTCCGCCGGTCTCGTTCGCACTAGCCGCCGGCGAGGTGTTGCCCGTGCGTGGGGAGTCCGGTGTCGGCAAGAGCCAGATGCTACGGGCGCTGGCCGACCTCTCCCCGCACGAGGGTGAGATCAGCCTGGGTGGCGTCGAACAGCAATCCATGCCGGCAACCGACTGGCGGAGGCAGGTCGTGCTGGTCCCGGCCGAGTCCGGCTGGTGGGGAGATACGGTCGCAGAGCACTTCCCGGACCGGCCGATCGCGACGTGGTGGGAGCGCCTGCGCCTGCGCGAAGCGTTGTGGCAGTCGCCCGTCGAGCGATTGTCTTCCGGTGAGCGCCAGCGCCTGGCCGTGTTGCGCGCACTGGCACTCGAGCCGCGCGTGCTGCTGCTCGACGAGCCGACCGCGAATCTCGATGCGGGTAACGCCGAGTCGATGGCCGGTCTGCTGCTCGACTATCTGCGCGAGCAGGATGCCGCGGCGGTATGGATCAGCCACGATCCGCGCGAGGTAGCCGCCCACGGCGATCGCTGGCTGGAAATGACGGCCGAGGGAGGGGTGTTGCATGGAACTGTATAGCCTGACCCCGTTCGACCTGGCGCTGGCCGCCGGGCTGGTGCTCGCCCTGGGTGTGGTGCAGATATTGCTCGGCCTGGGCCTGTTCCGCACGTTGGCGCTGAACAGCGTGCGCATGGTGCTGCAGCTGCTGCTGGTGGGCTTGGTCCTCGAGGCGGTGTTCGATGCCGCCACCCTGCCGTGGATCATGCTGATCGCGCTGGTGATGATGGGGCTGGCCGGTTACGAGGTGGTCGCGCGGCAAAAGCGCGCCATTCGTGGTTGGCACGGCTACGGCATCGGTCTGGCGGCTATGAGTGTCACCGCGCTGATCGTGACCGTGTTGGCGCTGACTTTCGTGATCGAGACCGACCCCTGGTACACGCCGCAGTACGCGATCCCCCTGCTGGGCATGATCCTCGGCAACACCATGACCGGTATCGGCCTGGCACTGAACAATCTCACCCAGGGCGCCTGGCAGAATCGCGCCATGATCGAGGCCCGCCTTCTGCTGGGTCACACGGTGCGCGAGGCCACCCGGGAGATGCGCTCGGATTCGATGCGCGCCGGGCTGATCCCGACGCTGAACATGCTGGCTGCCGCCGGGGTGATCAGCCTGCCGGGGATGATGACCGGTCAGATCCTGGCGGGCACGCCGCCGATCGAGGCGGTCAAGTACCAGATCCTGATCATCTTCCTGATCACCGCGGCAACGGGCTTCGGCTCGCTGGTGGCCGTGCAGCTGGGCGCCCGGCGCCTGTTCGATGCGCGCGACCGGCTTCGGCTCGATCGCTTGCGCAGTGGGCGCTGATTGACCCGATGCTGGCGCTGGATCACGTCGGTCGGCATGGGGCGAGCGCAATGCCCCCTGTTTTGTCGGTCTGATGTCGGGCACAAAAAAACCCGGACCGATGGGTCCGGGTTTGTCGTGTCGGGCGCGGGAGCTTAGAGGCTCTCGATGTAGGCGCCCAGGTTCTCCATGTCGCCTTCGGACAGGCCGGCGGCGTTCGGCGCCATGATGGCGTAGTTCGAGCCGCCGAGGTCGTCGTCCATTTCCTTCAGTGCGTCCTGGTCGCCGTTCTTGTAATGCGTCAGCGCCTGAACCGTCTCGTCGGCGGTATGGCCAGCGAGTTTCGGGAACATGCCCTGACCCTGGGCCTTCTGGCCGTGGCAGGAGGCGCAGCTCTGCTCGTAGAGCTTCTGGCCGGCCTTGACGTCGGCAGCCATGGCCTGCCCGGAGGCAACAGCCAGGCC
>JBHEOB010000038.1:0-15759 GCA_046261775.1 Guyparkeria sp. | reverse complement strand
GGCCGCGACTGACCAACCGGTCGGCCGCGGCCCGTTTCGTCTGGCAGGCCGAGCAATCGAAGCCCCATTGTGGGAGCGGGCCTCGCCCGCGAAGGCCGCGGTAGCGACCGTTCCTATATCGGGCAGCTAACACTAGAAACGAAACCGGAGCGGGTACCCGCACCTTGCGGCGCGGTTCGCTTGCAAGGCAAGCTCCCACAGGTTGGAGCGGGCGCGGTAGGAGCGGATTTAGCCGCGAAATACTAGGGCGCCACCCGATCCCATTGCGGCTAAAGCCACTCCTAAGGCGGGTTCGGACCGTTATTCGCTATCCCGACCGACCTCGACTTCCACCTCGTCCGGCGCGAGACACACCTCGTCGTTGCAGGCCTGCAAATCGAGGCGCAGGCGCATCGGCATCTCGCCGGTCACGGGCACCCGCAATTCGAGCAACTCGTCGTAGACATCGATCGCCGAGCGGGCGAACTCGGCGCGAAACGGCTTGCCCGGCGGGTAGTCCACCGGTCCGATCTCGCCGTCCAGCGCGGTGATCCGCGTCGGTATCAAGAAATCCTCGCTGGCCGGGTTGGCATTGACATGAAAGCCCGCGTCGATCCGCAGTCGCACGACGATCGCCGCGCCGTCATCGACCGCGCGCGCCTCGACCGTGACGTGATCGCGCGTCTCGCCCGGCCCGCCGCTGGTCTCGGCCGCCTCGGCCAGTCGGGCCGCCTCGCGGCCGACCACCTCGAGGCGTGACGGCTGGGCCAGCGCGCCGACCAGAAAGCCCCACTCGGCCGGCGCGGCGTCGACCTCAGCGGCAAACCCCGCCAGCGCACGCACTGCCCGCTCCTGGCGCGCGGTGTCTTCGAGCACGGCGCCGAGATCCAGCAGGAACAACACCGCCTGCGAATGCCCCGAGGGCGAGGCATCGTCACCCACCAACGGCGGCGAGAGCGGCAGCCCGCCGCCGGATTCCGGCGGGCGCTCGTGCAGGCGTCCCGAGTCGTCGAGGTAATCGCGCTCGATCGTCGCGGCGATTCGCTGGGCGCGGAACAGCCAACGGATATCGTGGCTCGATCCGTACAGCGCCAGCATCAGGCGTCCCGCGGCCGCGTGATCGGAAAGGAATGCCTCGCCCGAGACCTCGCCTGCGTAGGCCTGCCGATTCAGGCGCTGCTCATCGGCATCCCAGAGCCTCGCCCAGAGCCAGTCACCCACCGCCAATGCCCGTTCGTGCCAGTCGCCCCGGTCGAGCGACTGGGCGGCAGTCAGCATCCCCAGACCGGCCAGGGCGTTGAACTCGGCCACTCGCTTGCGATCGAGTCGTGGCAGGCCGCGCGCCTGCCGTGCCGCGAGCAGCTCGGCGTAGTCCGACTCGAACCCGGCGATCGAAGCGGCCAGCTCGCCCTGCTCGAAGGCATCGTACGCCCGGCCCACGGCCAGGTTCACCGCCCCGCCGTCCGGCAACTCGTGGTCGATCCGGCTTTCCGGCAGACCGGCAAGCTGGTGCCAGTCGAGGAATACCTCGGCATCCTCGCCCAACACTGCGCGGATCTCCTCGGCGGTGAAGACGTAGCTCTTGCCCTCGATGCCGTCGAGCTCGGCGTTCTCGGCAGTGAAGAATCCGCCGTCGTCCGCCCATAACCGACGCTCGAGATAATCGACGCTGCGCGCGGCGACCCGGCCGAACCAGTCATCGCCCAATCGCTGCCCGGCGCGAGCGTAGTGGCCGATCAGTTGCGCATTGTCGACCAGCATCTTCTCGAAATGCGGGATGGCCCACTCGGGGTCGACCGTGTAGCGGTGAAAGCCGCTGCCGACGTGATCGAACAGCGCCGCGATGCTCATCGCCGCCAGTGTCTGGGCCAGCATCTCCTCGGCCCGCGGGGCGAGCTCCTCGTCATCCCGTACGGCGAGCAGCAACGCGAGGCGCGGCGACTGCGGGAAGCGACTCGATTGCCCCGGCGGAGCGAACCCGCCCACCAGTGGATCGAACTGCGCCTCCAGTGCCTCGATCGCTCTCGTCTGCCAGGCGAGCGGGTCGATCCGCTCGGGCGAAAAGCCGACCGCCACCCCCTCGCGCATTGCCGCGGCCGTCTCGGCGGCTCGCTCAAGCAAGGGCTCGCGATCCGACTGCCACTGGTCGGACAGACGCTCGAGAATCTGCGGGAAGCTCTCGCGACCGGGCAACGGTTCGGGCGGGAAGTAGCTGCCGGCGAAGAACGGCTCGAGCTCGGGGGTGAGAAAGACGTTGTTGGGCCAGCCGCCACCCTCGCCCAACGCCCGCGTGGCGGCCATCAGCACACGATCGAGATCCGGGCGCTGCTCGCGATCGATCTTGATATTGACGAAACCCTCGTTCATCGCCCGGGCGATCGCCGGGTCCTGGTAGAGCTCGCGCGCGGCGACGTGGCACCAGTAGCAGGTGGAGTAGCCCACCGAGACAAGGATCGGCTTGTCCTGCCCGCGGGCCAGCCGCAGCGCCTCGTCATCCCAGGGATGCCAGTCGACCGGGTTATCCGCGTGGTCGCGCAGGTAATCCGAGGCGGTATCGGCCAAGCGGTTCTCGGCCAGGCGGTTTTCGGCAACGGCCACACCGCCCGCCGTCATTCCCAGCAGGACCAGCGGCAACAAGAGTGTGGGCATTCGACTCATGAGATCAGCTCGTTCGAGGGCAGAGCCCCAGAATGGCACAGGCCAGCGAGTAATACGGTATCGGGAGTGCGGCACCTGCGGTGCTAGGCTTGCGTATCTATCTCCCCATACAGGACTCCACATGTTCGAAGCCGCCGAACTGGGCCGAAGTCTCTCCAAGACCGATTTCAAGAATGCCGAGCCGGCGTTGCGCCTGCAGTTGCTTGACGCCCAGCGCCGCGCACGCGCCGCCGGGCTGCCCGTGATCCTGCTGATCAACGGCGTGGCCGGCGCCGGCAAGGGCGAGATGGTCAACCAACTGCTTGAATGGCTCGACTCCCGCGGCGTACAGACGCACGTGTTCTGGGACGAAACCGACGAGGAAACCCAGCGCCCGCGCTGGTGGCGTTACTGGCGGGCCATGCCGGCTGCCGGCGAAATCGGGGTGCTGTTCGGCGGCTGGTACGCCCACCTGATCGAAGACGCCCAGCGCGGCACGCTGGGCGACGAGGGCATCAGCGGTGAGCTCGAGACCATCCGCGAAACCGAGCGCATGCTGATCGATGGCGGCGCGCTGCTGGTCAAGTTCTGGATGCACCTGCCTGCCGATGAACAGGCACGCCGGGTGAAAAAGCGCCGCAAGGATCCCAAGAGCCACTGGCGCATGGCGCCCGAAACCGCCAAGGCGGCCAACCACTACGGCAAGTTCATCGGCATCGCCACCCGCGTGGTGCGCGAGACCGACACCGGCGAGGCTCCCTGGTACCTGATCGAGGCCACCGACCCGCATTTCCGCGACCTGACTGCCGGCAAGACCCTACTGCGGGCGATCGACACGCGCCTGGCCGGCAAGGACAGCGACGGCAACCTGGAGGTATCGCATGCCCCGGCCCTGCCCGAGGCCGAGAGCGCCAGGCGGACCATCGTCGATCACGTCCCTGACGATCGGGTACTGAGCAAAGCGGACTACAAGCAGCACAAGCAGGCACTCGACGCCGAGCTCAACCGACTCGGCTGGAAGGCCTTCGAAGCCCGGCACTCCGTGGTGGCGGTATTCGAGGGATGGGATGCCGCCGGCAAGGGCGGCGCCATCCGCCGACTGACCGAGGCGCTCGACGCCCGTCTCTACCGCGTGATCCCGATCGCCGCGCCCAGCGACGAGGAATCCGACCATCACTACCTGTGGCGCTTCTGGCGACAGATCCCGCGCGACGGCTACTGGACCCTGTTCGACCGATCTTGGTACGGTCGCGTGCTGGTCGAGCGGGTCGAGGGGCTGGCGCCCCAGCCCGACTGGGCACGCGCCTACCACGAGATCAACAGCTTCGAGGAACAGCTTGCCGCCCACGGCATCACTCTGCTCAAGTTCTGGCTCAACATCACGCCCGAGGAGCAACTCAAGCGCTTCGAGGCACGCCAGGAGATTCCCTACAAGAAGCACAAGATCACCGCCGAGGACTGGCGCAATCGCGACAAGTGGGACGACTACAAGGCCGCGGTCAACGAGATGGTGATCCGTACCTCCACGGAGTACGCGCCGTGGCACATCATTCCCGCCAACGACAAGCGGTACGCCCGCATCGAGGTGATGCGCATTGCACGGGACGCCGTCGCGCGGGCACTGGAAACGAACCAGGCCCAGAGCGAGGGCAAGAACAAGGCAAAAAAATAGGTCTGACGAGCCCGGGCAGCCGGGCAGCCAGCCGGTTTGAATCGCTTGTCTCGGCCCGGTTCACCCCGTCGGCGCCATCTCCATCCAGGCGGTCGCGATGCCGAAGTAGATCAGGATGCCGCCGATATCGGCGATCGATGTGATCAGCGGCGCCGAGGCGGTCGCCGGGTCGAGGTTGAACCGGGTGAGCAGGAACGGCATCAGCATCCCCACCATGCTGCCGAAGATCACCACGGCGATCATCGACAGGAACACCACGTTCGCCAGCATGGTGCCGCCGTAGAACAGCCCGATCCCCCAGGCCGCCGTCCCCATGGTCAGGCCCAGGGCGCTGGCCACGCCCAGCTCCCTGCCCCACAGCTTGAGCCAGTCCTTGGGCCCGACGTCCCCGGTGGCCAGTGCACGCACCATCATGGTCGCCCCCTGCGAGCCGGCGTTGCCGCCCGAACCGATGATCAGCGGCAGGAAGAAGCTCAGGACCACGGCCGCCTCCAGCGTCTCCTCGAAGGCCGAAACCGCGCCGGCGGCGAAGATGGCGAGGAACACCAGCAGCAACAGCCAGCCGATGCGCTTCCTGAACAACTGCAGGATCGACGCCCCGCGCAGGCTCACATGCTGCGCGCCCAGGCCGCCGAGCTTGTGGATGTCCTCGGTGGCTTCCTCCTCGACCACGTCCATCACATCATCGATGGTCACCATGCCCAACACCACCCCGCCCTCGTCGACCACCGGCAGGGCCGTCAGGTCGTAGTGCTGAATCAGCCGAGCGGCCTCCTCGCGGTCATCGGCCACCGCGATGCTGACCGGCTCGTCACCGAGCAGCGATTCCACGGTCGCCTCCGGATCACCCAACACCAGCCGACGCAGGCCGGTCCGGCCCAGCAGCCGCCCATCCTCGTCGGTGACAAACAACTCGTCCACCGACTCGCTGGCCCCGGCATGCGTCTGCACGTGGCGCAACGCGTGCGCCAGGGTCCAGTCGGGGCGAAACGTGATGAATTCCGGCGTCATCAGCCGCCCGGCACTCTCCGGCGGATAGCCCAGCAGTCGCATCGCCTGACCCACCCGCTCCGGGCTGAGCCGGCGGACTACCGCCTCGCTCTGTGCCGGCGGGAGGTCCTCGAGCAGCGCCGTGAGGTTGTCCGGGCGCAGACCTTCAATCAACCCGCGTGCCGCCACGTCGTCCAGTCGCTCGACCAGCGCGAACTGCTCGTGCGGCTGGAGAAAGCCGAACACCCCCGGGCGACGGTCGGTCGCCAGCATCTCGAGCACGCGCCGCATCTCGTCCGCATCCAGGCCCGTCATCGACCGCGCAACATCCTGGTCGCGCGCTGAAGCCAGGTCGTCGCGCAGCAACCGCTTGTCGATCTCGCCGCGTTCGAAGCGCTGGAACGACTCGGCTAGTTGCTGGCTCTTCTCGGACTGGATCATCGAGGGGCTCCTGGTGGGCTGGTAACCGGTTATCGGGGCGTTGGTGCGGCAAGGGGCAATATAGCCGCCAGCGACGGCTTGTTCCCACAACACAGCCACGAGCCGGGCCTTGCCGCCTACGACCGATACCATCCAGCCATTGTGGGAGCGGGCCTCGTCCACGAAGGCCGCGTCAGCGGCCGTCCCTATTCCAGAAGGCTGGTACACGCGGTTTGGGAGGACAGGTGCTTTATGCCGCTGGATGGCGTTTCGTGCGCCGGTTGCGCGAGTCGGCAAGGAATTGCCGCCGTGCCTGGCGCGCGAGGGGTTGCAGGGCCGGGCTCGCATGGACGCGAGCCCGAGGTTCGCCGCGACACGACGTCGCGCCGAACCGACCGGTCCGCAATCCCTCGTTCGCGAGGCTGATCGTCGCCGATACCATCCGCGGCGATCAGGCCCGCAGGGCCAAGGCATCGGGATGTCTTCTTTTCGTCGGTTTTCTTGGACAAGCAAGAGAATCGACTCGCGCGCCTGGCAAGGCGGCATCCTGCAAACCATTGAACGAAAACGGCGTGCGAAGCCACAAACCGCGCCTGATCGCGGATGGTTACGACACTTGTCGCAAGTAAGCCGTCACCTCATCCCGGTCGTGATATAGCTGCCGAACATCGATCTCGAAGCCCACCTCGGCCTCTTCCAGCCGATCCGCAATCCGCGCGACCGCGTCCATCACTGCCTGCTGACGCTTCTTCATCGGCAGCTTGAGGTTGAAGATCGCCCGCCGGCAGTCGCCACGCGCCAGCCAGTCGGCCATCAGGTCCGCCACGCGCGAGGGCTTTTCCACCATGTCGCAGACCAGCCATTCCACCGGTCGCTCGGGGCGGAAGGTGAAGCCGTCCTCGCGGCGATGCTCGACGGAATGATGCCCGGTCAGCACCTCGGCCATCGGGCCGTTGTCGACGGCGGTCACCATCAGCCCGTCGCGCACCAGCTGCCAGGTCCAGCCTCCGGGCGCGGCGCCCAGGTCGACCGCCTCCAGCCCCGAGCGCAGCAGCTCCTTGCGCTCCGCAGGCGAGAGGAACGTGATCAACGCCTCCTCGAGCTTGAGCGCCGAGCGGCTGGGCGCGTCCTTCGCCATCTTCAGGCGTCGGATGCCCATCGGCTGCGTGGCCGCCTGCCCCGGGTGCGACCAGCCAGGGATCGCGGTAGTGGTATCGGTGAACGTGAGGTGCAATCGCGGCAGCTCCCGGTTGCCCGGATCGAGCAACCCGCGCTTGCGCATCGACTGCTCCAGCGGCTTGGTGAACTGGCGGGCCAATCGCATCAGCGGCCGGGTCGCCTCGGAATCCGGCGTCTCCACGTATACGCCGCCGAACTGCTGCCCATCGAGCGCGGCCAGAATCGGCCCCAGCCGGTTATCCGGCGGCAGATCGGCCAGCGGCTCGCCGGCCAGATTCAGCTGCCGGGCAAAGATCAGGTCGTCGAGGGAGAGCCTCTCGAACCACGCGGCCAGCGCGTCGGAGTCGTGGGCGATGAAGGTCAGGCAGCCGGTATCGGCCTTGGCCTTGCAGAAGCCATGCACGCCGGCCTCGGCGGCAACGGCCTGCACCTGGGCGGCACAGTCGCCCTCGTAGCCGGCGCGGGTGAGGAAGAGGAGCTGGTTTGCGGAAAACATGGCGGCAAGCATGCCAGAGTGTGAGGAGGATTCCACGCAGCCGCTCGATACCGCACCGCCACCCAGGGTGCCGACTATCCCTCGCGGCACCTGACGGCGAGGTTGCGATCCTCTCCCCGATCCCCGCAACAGTCATAAACTTCTCTTCGGGCACAGACAGGGAGTCAGCCATGCCGCAGCACCCGACAACCGAAGTCACCCCCGACAACGCCATCGAAGTGCTCGACCCCGGGGTGGCCGAAGCGCTCAACCCGTTGCGCCATGCCGACCGCGTGATGCTCGTCTACGGCGAGGAACTCGGTCGCATGGGCCTTGGCTTCTAGGTTCTGCCCGATCCCGCCGGAAATCACCCGCCTATCGAAAATGGGGTTAATGGGGTCAGAACCGGCCGCACCAGTTCAGCCAAGCGGTTCAGTCCAGCCAGACCGTATCGCCTACATTCACGACACCAGACGTCACGGTTTCGCCGTACACGCCGACATTCTGGTCCGCCTCATTCACCACCGTGCGGAGAATGCCCGTATCCGCGGCAAAGTCGCGTTGCGGCCGAGTGATCGCGCCACAGCGCGGTGTCGTGTCGACACAGTCCATGGCGGCTCCGCCGATCACCAGCCGCTTGCCTACCCAGTCCTGCTCCAGCAGACCGGTGCATGCCTCGTCGGGCTCGATCAGGAAATTCGGGCGAAATCGGCGCGCATCCCAGTCACCTGCCGGATTCAATTCACCGAGGTAATCGAGACTCGCCGTCGTCAGCAGATGCAGTGGCGTAACCAGGAAGAACGTGCCGGGCCGCGAGACGAAATTCGCGAAATCGTTGTCATCGAGGTTGAAGTCGGGGAGTGGCTCGCCCGGCTCCCGGTCGAACGTTGCCGCCAGTTCCTTGAACCAGGTGTGGTCATCGACCTTGTGACGGCGGTAGAAGTCCGCATCCGCGGCTGGACGCAGCGGCTCGAGGGTCGACGCCTTCCCGGTCAATGCGGACAGACGCTCGTGGACACGATCATCGTCACTGACCAGCATCGTGCCGTCAGGGAACGTGATCACCACCTCGCCATCGCCGTCCTCGCTTGCGCGGGCCGAACAGGTAAGCAGCGCCGGGCGAGTCTTGCAACTCTGCACCTCCCCGCGCGACGCATCCCGCAACGCCCAGGTGCGATCGCCGTCGATCCCGCGCTCGCTCACCGAGCAGGATTCGAGCCGCTCCCCGGCCATGCCCTTGACGGGATAACGCCAAATCTCACGAACCCTGCCGGCCTTCACCATGATTGTCCCCTCGTCTGCAATCCAGCAAGCCCGAGCAACATCCATTCCATTGAGCGGAACGGCACGGCAGCAGGCCAGTCAGTAAATCAGTCCGTTCAAACCAAGACCGCACCGCCCCAAACCGGCGCGTGAGCCCCGGCGCAAGCGACGACAGGCACCACTTCAGTGCATGGAGCCCTCACTCGAAACCGGGCAGAGAAGAGGGCGAAACTTGATCAAGCAAGCCTGACTGCAGGTTTTGCCCCTTTCCCGCGTGGGCTTGCTATTGTCATACCGACTGCCCCGCCGCGTGGACGGCGATTCGCCCTGGTCAGAAAAGGAGTTTTCCGTGAGTCAGTCCAATTCCAGCAACCCGTCCGCGCACTGGCTGACGGATCTCGACTCGCTTGATCGCGAGGACCTGGTCGGGCGTGTGCGCTCCATGGCCGCCGAACTCGACCAGGCCCACGAACGTGAGCGAGCGCGAATCGAGCAGCAGGCGCTGATCGATGAGCTCACCGGCCTGGGCAATCGGCGTGACTTCGTGCGCCAACTGGACACCCTGTTCAGTCAGCATCGGCGCAACGATCTGCCGGTGAGCCTGATCCTGCTCGATATCGTCCAGTACATTAATCACCACGGCCCTTCGGCCGAAGACCGCGTCCTGTGCGCCTTCGGCGATTGCCTGCGAGAGACGTTGCGCGGCATGGACATGTCATTCCGTATCGCCGACCACGAGTTTGCCGTAATCCTGCCCGACACCCCGATAAACGGCGCCGCGGCGGTCGCGGACAAGTTGCGGCTCGCGGCTGCCTATTTCCTGGTCGAAGACACCGCGGCAACGACGAAATACGACGTCAGCGTAGGCGTGGATGCCTTCCGGGAGGAGGACGAGGATACCGACGCCACGGTCCGGCGCACCTACGAGGCGCTCGATGAGAGCCGGGCGGCTCAGGCGAATTGGGGGGAGCGGTCGACCGATTGACCACCGGCCGGCCAGGCGCGCGAAAGCCGATCCAACATCACGGAAAACTCTTCTGACACCTTGTCCGGGATAGAAGCTGGTCCAAACTCCCGCGAAAGCGGGCAAGTCACTTTTTTCGCAGTTCCTGTGATTCGTAAATAGTGTGCTCGCGGAGGCATTGATGCTGGATGCGTTGGAAGCCGGTTTAAAAGCGTGGTTGTGGCCCGGGATGTCGGCCGTTCTTTCGGTGGTGGTCACCTATGCCATGTACCGCGCGGCGTTGGCGATTTTCCGTCGTGTCTCTGAATCACGAGCTGTACTTCGACTATTTGTCGACTCCGCGGCCGGAGCCCTCGGGGCGGCATTTCCCCTGCTGGCACTGGCGGGAACGCTCGCGTCGGCGCCATCTGATCTACCGCTCATAACAGGTATTCAGCACACCACCTCATTATTGCTGGTGCTTACGATTACCTGGGCCTCGGTGCGACTGACGTCTGCGATTGGAGACGTGATCGTCGCGCTGAACCCGGTGCTTGACGGCGAGTGGATGCGAGCACGCAAGGTTGAGACCCAAACCCGGTTTCTTGTGCGCGCGCTAAAGATCCTGATCGTGATTATCGGTTTTGGCGCGGCCCTGATGACCTTTGAGTCCGTGCAGCATATGGGGGCCAGCCTGCTGGCGTCCGCCGGTGTGGGTGGCTTGATTCTGGGTTTTGCCGCTCGCCCGGTACTAAGCAACCTGCTGGCCGGGATGCAGATTGCTCTCACTCAACCTTTCCGCATCGACGATGTGCTCAATGTGCAGGGAGAGTGGGTCTGGGTGGAAGAAGTGACTGCCACTTACGTGGTGGTCAGAGCCTGGGATCTACGGCGCCTGGTTATTCCGTTGCAGTGGTTTATCGACAATCCGTTCCAGAACTGGTCCAGAAACAGCTCGGAACTGCTGGGAACAGTGTTTATCTGGGTGGATTACACCATGCCGATAGAGCCGCTTCGACAGGAATTCAATCGCCTGCTTGCCGACTCGAACATCTGGAACGGGAAACTGGCCACAGTGCAGGTGACCGATGCCAGCGACCAGGCCATGCAGGTCCGTTTTCTGATGAGCGCACCGGACTCGACCCGTAGCTGGGACCTTCGGTGCGCCATCCGTGAAGGGATTGTGACCTTCATTCAGGAAAACTATCCCGCCCAGTTGCCTCGTTTGAGGGCCCGGCTCGTGGACGACCAGGAACCGTCCTGAGCCTCGCCGGGTGCGCGAGTCCATGGCCAACCGCGCAATCGGCGCGTGAAACTGATCCGCCATCGCGAAAAACCGTTCTGACCCGTTTTCCCTTGGATCAGCGCGTCTAGCCGCCGCATATCAGCCATTTAGCCAGGTCCGACCCTGTTTGCCCCAGGCACCCCGTTTGCCATAAGGAGCCGCACCCGGCGGCGGCAATCAGGCTGGAGCGACCGCCTCGTCTCCATGCCGGGCATGCCACAGGTCATACTGCAGCTGCATGCCGGCCCAACTCTCGGCGCGCCCGCCATGCTCGACACCCAACCACGCCTCGATACGCAACGCCATCTGCGGCGAGATGCGCGCGTGTCCGTTCAGCACCCGCGAGAGCGCCGCGCGCGTCACGCCCAGCTCGAGCGCCGCTTGTGTAACCGATAGTCCCATCGCCGGCAGCACGTCCTCGCGCAGGATCTCACCGGGGTGTGGTGGATTGTGCATCTCCATCGTGCGTCTCCTCAGTGGTAATCCTGGTAGTCGACCAGAATCGCGTCGCCATTCTCGAACAGGAACGTCAACCGCCAGTTCCCGCTGACCGTCACCGACCAATGCCCCTCGAGGCGCCCCCGTAACGGGTGCAGGTTCCAACCGGGGAGATTCATGTCATCCGGCCCGGTGGCCTGGTTGAGCGCTGATAACTGACGTGCCAGCCGCGCAGCGTGCGCTGCCTGAATACCTGCCTTCGAACCGGTCTGGAAAAACCGCCGCACGCCCTTGTGCCGGAAGCTCTTGATCATGAGAACGACCGTATACCATCACTATACGGAAGCGCAAGGAGGCCGTACCTCAACGCCTGACTTGGCGGCACCGATTATGTCGGTGCGCTTCGGCAAGCGACCCTCCCGTTAAGCGAATTGTCGGACTTAAACCTCGACCCGCAGCACCCGGGTCGCTCCGGGCAGCCATTCCGCGCGGGACGAACTTCAAGCCCAACGCCGCTCATGGGCCGGCTCCTGCCTGTTAGACCTTTCCCGAAATACGCAGAGTGGTCGATAGTGATCGGCCTGCACGGACCTTCTCTGGCACTTCTCCAAGCAACCGGCCCGCGAAATTCATCCGCCAGACCAGAGCTCCTGACCACGGAGGCATCAGCCAATTAGCCAGGTCAAAGCCCCACACCAAGCCAGCGATATAGGCACATGGCCGGCTCGGATTCGGGCACAACAAAGAACCAGCCAGGACAGGTTGCCTCGGATTGAACCGCAATCAGGGAGCCATCTCGTCGAAGCTCAACGGTTCAATACCGGCAAGGTCGATCTGTGATCGAGCGACCGCCAGATCGTGCATGTCCTGCATGGCCAGCCAGCTTTCCGCTGAACGGCCCAAGGTGCGTGACAGACGCAGCGCCATTTCCGGACTCACACCGCTACGCCCGCGCAGCAATCGAGCGACCGTCGACGGCGACACCTGCATGCGGGCCGCCAGGTGGCGGGCGCTCAGACCGAACGGCTCGAGAAAGACCTCGCGGATAAACTCGCCCGGGTGCGGGGAGTTGTGCATGGTCATCAGTGATAATCCTCGTAATCCAGAACGTGCGCATCGCCGTCGCGAAACTCGAACGTGAGTCGCCAGTTTCCGCTGACACGGATCGACCATCGACCGGCCTGATCCCCGCGCAAGGCGTGCTGGCGGAAGCCGGGGATCTCCATGTCATCGACCGTCTTGGCGGTCTCCAGCGCGGTTAGCTGCATTCTCAAGCGCCCCGCATGTGCCGGCTGAATCCCGGCGACACTGCCCGACTTGTGGAATCGCCGAAGTTCCTTGCGGCGGAAAGATCAGATCATTGACCGACCGCAGCGTGTTGCGCATCGCGCATCAACCCGACCACACGTAACCAAACGAGCCACATTCTCCGCGGACACCAACTCAGAAACGACACGGTCGCTGGATTGGATTTCAGCCCAACGGCGGCCATCGGCCGACTACTCCGGCCAATCGAATATACGCTGGAGGAACGTTTCGCACGCCTGTTGCGCGGAGTGGGCAATAGCGAGCGCCCTGCCCGGCGTGCGAGCCTCTTTTCTTGCTTTGTAGTGGTCAAGCGATCTTGGATCGCTGGCTCGGGAAATGGACATTCGATGCGGGGGGAGGGCGGGCAACCATTTCTGGTTAGGGACAGCCGGCCAACCCGTACCTAGTGGCCGTCCAGACCCCGGCTAGCCATATTCGCCGCCCGAAACAAAGCCCTTCGCTTATTCAACGTCTCCTCCCACTCGGTCGCAGGAATCGAGTCAGCGACAATCCCGCCACCAGCCTGAACATGCAACTGCCCGCCCTTGATCACCCCGGTACGGATGGCAATCGCGGTATCCATGTTGCCGTTCCAGGACCAGTAACCCACCGCCCCGGCGTAGACGCCGCGCTTGACGGGTTCGAGCTCCTGGATTATCTCCAGCGCGCGGATCTTCGGTGCACCCGAGACGGTGCCGGCGGGGAAGGTGGCGCGCAGGACGTCCATGGCATTCAGACCCTCGGCGAGCTTCCCGGTGACCTGCGAGACGATGTGCATGACGTGCGAGTAGCGCTCGATGATCATGCGCTCCTCGAGTTTCACGCTGCCCACCCGGGCGACACGACCGGTGTCGTTGCGCCCTAGGTCGATGAGCATGACGTGCTCGGCGAGCTCCTTGGGGTCGCTCAGCAGATCCTGCTCGAGGGCCTTGTCCTCGGCCTCCGTGGCGCCGCGCGGGCGGGTGCCGGCGATGGGGCGGACGGTGACCGTGCCGTCCTCGAGGCGAGCGAGGATCTCGGGGCTGGAACCGACCACGGTAAAGTCGCCGGCATCGATGAAGTACATGTACGGCGAGGGGTTGATCGAGCGCAGCGCCCGGTAGAGGTCGATGGGTTCGGCACCGAACTCGATGCTCATCCGCTGGCTGGGCACCACCTGCATCACATCCCCCGCGGCGATGTACTCGCGGATGCTGCGCACGGCGTTCTCGTAGCCTTCGCGGGTGAAGGTGGCGTTGAAGTCGTTCTCGTCGATGTCACGGCCCGGCGCGGACGAGCCGTAGTTGGCGACCGGCTCGCGCAACCGGGCGGCCAGCTGGTCGAGGCGGACATCGGCGAGATCGAGCGCACCGGTCTGGGCCGGGTCGATCAGGGTCACCAGCAGCAGCTCGCTGGAGAGGTTGTCGACCACGACCACCTCTTCGCTCGCCATCAGGAGGATGTCGGGCACGCCCAGCGGGTCCTCGGCGTCGAAGTTGGCCAGCCGTGGCTCGATGTAGCCGACGGTCTCGAAGCCGAAGTAGCCCACCAGCCCGCCGTGAAAGCGCGGCATGTCGGCCGGCTCGTAGACGCGATAGCGGGACTTGAAGGTCTCGATCCAGGCGAGCGGGTCGTCGACGGTCTCGTCCTCGACCACCTCGCCACCTTTCTTGACCACCACGCGGTGGCCATGGACGCTCAGGACGGTCGACGAGGGCAGGCCGATGATCGAGTAGCGGCCCCAGCGCTCGCCGCCGGTGACCGACTCGAACAGGTAGCCGAACGGGCCTTCCACCAGCTTGCGGTAGACGGACAGCGGCGTGTCGTAGTCGCCCAGCACGCGGCGGGTGACGGGGACGCGGTTGTAGCCCTCGGCGGCGAGCTGCTCGAGGTCGACGCGGGTGGGCTGGTAGGGCTGGAAACGGTTGGGCATGACGGGCTCCGGAAGGGGAAAACGATGGGCGGCGACGGGCGGCGTTCAGCTACGCCATCGCCGCCGCCATCGCTTCAATCCGGCATCCGTGCCTTGGCCCGTCATCGTGATTACCTGCCGACCAGACCGGACAACTCGGTCATGGAATCGATCACGGCGTCGGGGTCGAAATCCCGGATGTCACGCCCGTGGTTGTAGCCGTAGCTCATGCAGATGATCGAGAAGCCCGCGGCGCGCGCGGCCTTCACGTCGGAGATCGAGTCGCCGATCATCAACGCCTCGGAGGGATGCAAGTGGAACCAGCCCGCCGAGTAGATCAGCGGGGCCGGGTCCGGTTTCTTCAGCGGCAGGGTATCGCCGCTGATGACCACCTCGAAGTGATCACGCAGGCCGGTGTGCTCGAGTAGCGGCAGCGTGAACGCTTCTCCCTTGTTGGTCACGCAACCCATCGACAGACCCAGCGACCGGATGAACTCCAGCCCCTGGGTAACGCCGTCGAAGACCTGCGAGTACTTGCCATTGTTCTCGGCGTAGTGCCGTTTGAACACCGGCAGCGCCTCATCCAGGGCTGCCGGTTCGGGCGTGCCGTCGAGATCGTTGGTCAGCGCACGCTCGACCAGTCGCTCGACGCCGTTGCCCACCCAGTTGCGCACGTCCTCTTCCGCCCGCTCGGGGTTGCCCAGCTCGCGCTGCATGGCGTTGGTCGCCACCAGCAGATCGGGCACCGAGTCGACCAGGGTGCCGTCCAGATCGAACAGCACCATGCGTGGCGTGAACTGGCCCATCGACTTCGGCGGCATCACTTGGCCTTGGCCAGCTCGGCGCGCATCTCCTTGATGACGCTGTCGTAGCCGTTCGGATCCGAATCCTGACCCTTGCCGAACAGCGCGGAGCCGGAGACGAACGTATCGACGCCGGCCGCGGCGATCTCGGCGATGTTGGCACTGGAAACGCCACCGTCGATCTCGAGGCGGATGTCACGACCGGAGCGGTCGATGATCTCGCGCGCCTGACGGGCCTTCTCCAGCGTCGCCGGGATGAACTTCTGGCCGCCGAAGCCCGGGTTGACCGACATCAGCAGGATGATATCGACCTTGTCGATCACCCATTCGAGCACGTCCAGCGGGGTGCCCGGGTTGAATACGAGACCCGACTGGCAGCCTTCGTCACGGACCAACTGCAGGCTGCGGTCGACGTGCTCGGTGGCCTCCGGGTGAAAGGTGATCGAGGTGGCGCCGGCCTTGGCGAAGTCCGGGAT
>JBHEOB010000037.1:490-15798 GCA_046261775.1 Guyparkeria sp. | reverse complement strand
AGATCCGCGCAATGGCAATCGAGCAGAGCGAGGAGGCCGTGCGCCTCGAACGCCTGCGATACGAACAGGGCGTGGCCACGATGACCGAGCTGCTTGCAGCGCAGACCGAGCTCGACAACGCCCGTGCCGAGCACATCCGCGCCCAGTTCCAACGCACCATGCAGCGCGCCGCCCTCTGGCTCGCCCTGGGTGAACTCGACGCCTCGCGCGTCTCCGTGCGAACCAAGACCGACAGCGACAAGGACGCGGCCTGACCCGGCCAGCCCCCAGCTCGACGACACCGTGCTCAACCAACCAGACGATGCCGATATGACCGCTCAATCGCGATACCAGACTCACAGCTCCGCGCTCCGCACGACTCGACGTTCGGGAGTCATCAACTCGGGGCTTCTGGCGCTGGTCGCCTCTTCCCTGCTCATCGCCGGCTGCGGTGACAAAACACCCGAGCACCAGGCGGGGCACGCAAATGCCGATGTCGAGATCACTGCCGAGTGGTTGCGTGTTCAACCGACGGAAACCGAAATCCACGCCTGGTTCCCGGGCACGGTCACGGCCAGCCGACAGGCACCGGTTGCCTCGCGCATGTCCGGGTTCGTGCGGGAGCTCAACGTCGACGAAGGAGATTCGGTTAGTGAAGGCGACGTGCTGCTGGTTATCGATCCGGCGAGCCTTGAAAGCCAGATCCGCCAGGCCGAGGCCAACCTCGGCAAGGCTCGCTCGGCATTGAATAACGCCCGCGAGGAGTACGAACGCTTCAAGCGCCTGTTCGAGAAAGAGGCGATCCCCGAGCGCCAGTTCGAGCAGGTTCGCCTGGCTCTTGATGCCGCGCGCGGCGACTTCGAGTCCGCCGAGGCCGCCGTCGCGCAGGCTCGCTCGCAAACCGAGTACACCCGGATCGAGGCGCCGTTCGACGGCGTAGTCACCGAACGACGCGTGGAGCCGGGCCAACTGGCCAATCCGGGCCAGACATTGCTGATGCTGCAGGGCTCGGAGGCCCGCGAGATCCGCGTCGAAGTCGACGATTCGGCCTTTGCCGCCCTGCCGCCAGGCACTCGCACCCAGGTCGACTACCGCGACGCCAAGGCGGTCGAGCGCCATTTCGAGGCCGAGGTGCTCACCGCCCTCTCGGCCGCCGACCCGGTCACCCGCACCCACACCGTCAAGCTGGGGGTGCCGGCCTCGCTCGACATCAATCCCGGCCAGTTCGTCAGCGTGCGCGTGACCCTCGACCAGCGCCAGGCGATCGTCGTGCCCAGCTCGGCCATTCGCCAGCGCGCCGGTATCGACGGCGTCTTCGTGCTGGACGACGACGATCGCGCCCGCTTTCGTGTCGTGCGCCTGGGACGGGAGACCAACGGCGAGCGGGCCGTTCTCTCGGGTCTCATGGCCGGTGATCGGGTAGTGACACAAGCCGAGGGCCACCTGGCCAACGGCGTCACCGTTCGGAATGGTCAGGCGTCATGAGTCAGGCCGGACAACAGAAAGGGAAAGAGGCGCGTCTCAACATCGCCGGCCGTCTGGCCGAGACCTTCCTCTACTCGAAGATCACCGCCCTGATCATGATCGGTCTGACCCTGTTCGGGTTGCTGGCAATCGTGATCACACCACGCCTGTACAACCCCGAGATCGTGGTGCCCGGGGCGCAGATCATGGTGCAGCGCGCCGGTCATGACGCCCACCAGGTCGAAGACCAGGTGGTCAAGCCGCTCGAAGCGCTGATGTCCAACCTCAAGGGGGTAGACCACACCTATGGCGCGGCCATGGACGACATGGGCGTGGTGACGGTGCAGTTCGAGGTGGGCAGTGACGAGGAACGTAGCCTGGTCATGCTCTACAACGAGATCACCCGCAACATGGATCGCCTGCCACCGGGCACGGCATTGCCGCTGGTCAAGAGCATCGGCATTACCGACGTCCCGATCATGACGGTGACGCTGAGTTCGGACGCCGCTGACGGGATGCAGCTCCGGGAGATAGGCCAACGCCTGCTCGAACAACTGCAGAACGTGCCCGACGTCGGCGTCAGCGAGGTGATCGGCGGCCAGCAACGCACCCTGGCGGTGGAAGTCGACCCGTATCGCCTGGCAGCGACCGGCATCCCCATGAGCCGACTGAGCCAAATGCTCGAAGGCAGCAATGTCATCCTGCCCGGCGGCGAGCTCAGTCAGGACAATCAGCGGGTACGCCTACGTGCCGATGCGGCCTTCACGGGTCCCGACGACCTGGAGAATCTGGTCATCGGTCAGCACGACAATCGCCCGATCTACCTCGGCGAAGTCGCGGACATCGACTATGCCCCGGCCGATGACGGCCTGATCACCACGCATGCCTTCGGTCCCGGCAATGCCGCCGGCAAGGTGACGGGCGACCCGCAGGCAGCCGTGACAATCACGATCGGCAAACGGCTGGGAACAAACGCCGTAACGGTCGCCGATGCCGTCAAGGAAAAGCTCGCGGTGATCGAACGCGAGGTATTGCCCGACCAGGTCGACATGACCATCACGCGCGACTACGGCGTGCGCGCCGACAACGCGGTCAACGACCTGTTCGAATCACTGGGCATCGCCATCCTGATCGTGCTGATCGTGCTGTTCTTCTCGCTCGGTTGGCGCGAGGCCATGATCGTCACGATCACGGTGCCGTTGACCCTGTTCGTGGTGCTGGGCGTGAGCTGGGTGTTCGGCCAGACCATCAACAGGATCTCGCTGTTCGCGCTGATCCTGTCGCTCGGGATGCTCGTCGACGCCGCGATCGTGGTGGTGGAAAACATCCACCGCCACTTGCACGAGGGCAAGGACCCCTCCTTCACCAACGTGTTGATCAAGTCGACCAACGAGATCGGCAACCCCACCAACATCGCCACGCTGGCGATCATCCTGGCCTTCGTCCCGATGGCGTTCGTCTCCGGGATGATGGGGCCGTTCATGCTGCCAATCCCGATCAACGTCCCGGTGGCGATGATCGCCTCCCTGCTGCTCGCCTACATGGTCGTGCCCTGGGCGGCGTATCGCTGGCTCGGGGCCAAGGCGCGCAAGGCGCTGGCCTCTCGCGAGACCCTCGAAGGGGACATGGAGCGCGACGACTGGCTGCAGCGGGTCTACAAGTCGACCTTGCGACCCTTGCTGGGCTCGCGGTGGCTTTCCCTGGCCTTCCTGCTGTTCGTGGTCGGGCTCCTGATCGCCTCGATGATGATGCCGGCCTGGCAGTTCATCCGGGGTGCCGGCATGAACGGACCGCTCTCCCCGGGCGGGGTCGGTCTCAAGATGCTCCCCGAGGGCAACGTGAGCACCCTGCTGCTCGAAGTGAACACCCCCGACGGCACGGCCTCCGAACGCACGGCCATCGTTGCGGATGCCGTCGGCCAGACGCTGGCCGAGAATCGCTACGTCACCAATTACCAGACCTATATCGGCCAGACGGCGCCATTGACCTTCGCCGGCATGGTGCGTGGTGACGCGATGCGCCAGTCGCCCAACCTCGCCCAGATCCGGGTCAACACGGTCGACCGCGATCAACGCCCGGTCACCAGCGAGATCGCCGTCGGGCTCTGGGACCAACTTGCCGACGTGCGCGAGCGATTCCCTGACTCGCAGGTCAAACTGTTCCTGACACCTCCGGGGCCGCCGGTGCGCTCGCAGGTGCTGGCGCGGGTCCATGGTCCGGATTACGAGACGCTGCGCGAGATCGCCGGCCAGGTAAGAGCGCGCTTCACCGACGTCTACGGCATGATCAATATCGACGACTCGGTTACCGGCGACGTCCGCCAGTACCAGATCGATGTCGATCACAGTCGCGCGTTGCAGTCGGGCATTTCCCCGGCCGAGGTAGCCGGCACCATCAACAGCTATGTCGAGGGGCGCAACATCGGCACGGTCCACGACACCGGCACCTCGGAACCGGTCAACGTGGTTCTGCGCCTGGCGCGGGCCGATCGCGCGTGGATTCGCCAGGTGCAGGACCTGACGGTCACCGGTGAGCGCGGTGATCCGGTGCGCATCGGCGACCTGGTCGCGATCGAAGAGGTCGTCGCCAACAAGCCGATCCTCGACCGCGACCAGCATCCGGTGGTGTTCGTGCAGGGCGACCTGCTCGGCTCGAGCCCCGTCTATGCCACCCTGACCCTCAACAAGTGGCTCAACGAGATGGAGATCGACGGCAACGTCGAGATCAGCACCGGCAACCTCGGCTTCGTCGACACCCAGCCGGATGATCTCTCCGGTTACGAGGTCCTCTGGGGTGGCGACATGCGCCTGACGCTGGACGTGTTCCGTGACCTGGGCGCGGCCTTCATCGTCGCACTGGTATTCATCTATCTGCTGCTGGTGGCCTACTACCACTCGTTCATGCTGCCGGTGATCGTGATGGGGGCCATTCCGCTAACCCTGGTGGGCATATTCCCCGGCCATTGGCTGTTCGACATGCCCTTCAACGCCACTTCGATGATCGGGTTCATCGCGCTGGCCGGTATCGTGGTGCGGAACTCCTTGCTGCTGATCGATTTCGTGATCGAGTACCGCAAGGAAGGTTACGGGTTGTTCGATTCGGTGCTGCAGGCGGGCGCGGTCCGCTTCCGCCCGATCCTGTTGACGGCCGTGACCATCATGCTCGGCTCGGCGGTGATGGTGCCGGATCCGGTCTTCGGTGGGCTGGCCGTCTCGCTGATCTTCGGCACGTTCGCCTCCACCATGCTGACCCTGGTGGTGATCCCGATCATGTACTACTTCTGGCAGCTCGATCAGCAGATCAAGGCGGAGAAGAAGCGGGCGCAGACCGCCTGACCGACTGACCCGTCGGGTAACCCAAAACCGCGATCCCGGGCAGACCGGATCGCGGTTTTTTCACGTTTGAGCGCCTACACTCCGGCGGCGAAACACCGCCACTCGACAATCAGATCAGGACCTGGACACACCCCATGGCCGAACACCCACTGACTCCCCTGCACGCCGACCTGTTACAACGCGCCGTGGTGGACACCGACGCCCTGCCCTAGGTGCAGTCCCCCGAACCGACCGTTCAGCGCAAGCTGATCGAGCGCGAGGGCGGCGATGCCACCCGGGCGACCAGCCTGGTCCGCTTCGCGCCCGGCGCGGCATTCCCGGAGCACGTGCACCATGGCGGCGAGGAGTTCCTGGTACTGGAGGGGGCGTTCTGCGACGAGACCGGCTGCTTTCCTGCCGGGCACTACGTCCGAAACCCGCCGGGATCACGCCACCGCCCGAGCGCGCCGGATGGCTGTGTCATCCTGGTCAAGCTGCACCATCTCGACCCGCGGGAGGAGGAACAGGTGATCGTCAACACGCACGAAACGCCGTGGCGGCCGGGCCTGGTCGGGGGACTGGAGGTAATGCCGCTGGCCGGCTTCGAGGGCGAGCACACCGCGCTGGTGCGCTGGGCGCCGGGCACGCATTTCAAGCCGCATCGCCACTTTGGTGGCGAAGAGATCTTCGTGCTGGAAGGGACGTTCGCCGACGAGTTCGGCGACTATCCGGCGGGCACCTGGCTACGCAGCCCCCACTGGAGCCTGCACCAGCCCTACTCGGAGACCGGTTGCACCATCTGGGTCAAGACCGGCCACCTGCCGATTCCGGATGCCTGGTACCGAGAGGCCGGTATCGACGCCTGAACCGGGACTAATTCCGGGCGCCTTCTGGACCACTGCTGGACTGATTCGGGGCCGAGGATGCCCCAGTTGACGCGAGGGTCGCGCCCTGTGCCACCAGTCGGCTCATCAGTTCATCGACCAGCGATTGGGCCCCTCGGGCGTAGTGCTCGGCATTGCCGACCGCCAGCTCGACCCTTTCGTCGAACACCA
The DNA here is from genome assembly GCA_046261775.1 of Guyparkeria sp. Lineage (GTDB taxonomy): Bacteria > Pseudomonadota > Gammaproteobacteria > Halothiobacillales > Halothiobacillaceae > Guyparkeria. The sequence continues at coordinate 9,986 of JBHEOB010000037.1, read as the reverse complement.
TCGCTTCCACCAGTTGCCGTTCCGCGGCGCGATACCAACTGCAGGCAACCTTCATCTGCACCCCGCCCGCTGCCTCAATGCCCGCATCCGGCTCGAGCTGATGCTCGAGACGCTGGATCTCGCAATAGAGACTCAACTCAGCGGGCACCCGCGCGCCGCCACGGACGACCGTTCGCACCCAGGGCTGGGTCGACAGGGTCTCGTCGATGATCTCGTTGAGCATCACACCGGGTGAGCCGGCCCACCGGTTGTCGCGGTAATAGGCCAATGACTGGCGACCGCGACTGTAGGCCATGTCGCGCCGGTCGATCGCGCTGGCAGCACGCGTCTCGACGAGCCGGATGATCACCGGCTCATTGACCGAGACCGCGGCGGACGCCGGATCCGGTGCGACCAACCGCCACTGTTCCGGCTCCGCTCCCCGCTCCGGCAACACGGCACAACCGCTCAGCAACAGAAACGCACCGCAGACCGACGCCAGGCCGGGGAAAATCGATTTATGCCATTTTTCAATCATCTATCCACTATTCCTTTCACGCGGCCCGAAGATACGCCCCGGACTCACCGTGCCGCTTCCCCGGGGCCGGGGGAGCGCTGATCACCACCGAAGATCGCCCGCGACGGATCGTCGTCAAGCGTCGAGGTAAATTCGCCGAGCCGACGGGACAGTTCGCGCAGATCGCGGATCAGCAGGCTGACATCCGGGAGCGTCTGGCGGGAAATCTCGTCGGCCGCCCGCTCGCCGGCCTGGCTGAATCCCACCGTTACCTCGGCGGCAGCGGCCACCCGGTCGGCGGTCTGCTCGAAGGTTTCCATGGTCCCGGAGGCCTTGCCGATGGCTTGATCGAGGGAGTCCATCGTTACCTCGGCCCGGTCGAGCAATCGTTCGCCGTTCTCGGTCAATTCGGCGGTGTTCTCGGCGGTGCGCGAGGCATCCTTGATCAGCGCGCGAAGCGTTTCGCGCTCCTCGGCAAGCGTTCCGGTGATCTGGTCGAGATTGGCAACGGTTCGCTCGATTGCTCGCACGTTTTCATCGCGCAACAAGCGGTCGATCCGCTCGCTGATGGCCACCAGCCGGACCATGGTGTCGCTCAACCCGCCCTCGAGCTTGGAAAACAGCGACGGCTCGTAGGGAATCACCGGACAACAGGCATCCTCGGCGGACGGCAGATCCGCTTGTGCCGAGCCGCCCTTGAGGTTGAGCACGCTCAGGCCGGTCACGCCCTGAGGCTGTAGTTGCGCGCTGGTGTCGGACCGAATCGGAACGGTCTGATCGATCAGCAAACGGATGCGGATATTTTCCGGGTTGTCACGATCGATGCGGATCGAGTCGACATAGCCGACATCGACCCCGTGGTAGTAGACACGGCTGTCGCTGTTCAGCCCGGAAACGCTATCGGTGGCAAAGACGAGATACGGACTGTACTGCCGAGTGGAGCCGCCGCTGTACAGCCACCAGGCGGTCACCATCGAGGCCCCCAGCAGCAACACCACGAACAAACCCACAATGCTGTAATTGACCTTCGATTCCATGACAGCGCCTTATTCGCCCCCCGTGTCGCCGGTTTCGAGTCTCGCATACTCCGCCGACCGACTGCCGCGAAAATAGTCGACCAGTTCGGGCTCGTCGCGTCCGGCGAGTTCGGCGGCCGGCGCGAATGCCAGCACGCGTTTTCGGGCCAGAAAGGCGACCGTGTCCGAGCCGCGCCAGATCGAGTCGAGATCGTGCGTGGCCTGGATAACGGTCAGCCCCAGCGTATCGGTCAGCTCGCGGATCAGGTCATCGAATCCCGCCGCGGCGATCGGGTCGAGCCCCGAGGTCGGCTCGTCCAGGATCAGCAGGCGTGGATCGAGCGCCAGCGCTCGTGCGAGCGCCGCACGCTTGACCATGCCGCCCGAAAGCTCCGCGGGGTACTTGCGGGCGCTGTCGGCCGGCAGGCCGGCGAGCAGGACCTTGCTCATCGCCAGTTCCTCCAGCCAGCGGCCGCGCACCGATGTGTGTTCCCGCAACGGCAACATCACGTTTTCCAGCACCGTCAGCGCCGTGAACAGCGCCCCGCCCTGGAACAACAACCCGATACGTCGCTGCAGATCGCGTTGTGCATTTTCACCCGCCTTCAGGGCATCCTCGCCGAACAGCTCCAGTTGGCCGGCATCAGGGCGGCGCAGCATCGACAGGGTGCGCAGCAACACCGTCTTGCCGGTCCCCGACCCACCCACCAGGGCGATAATACGCCCGGGCGGCAGCTCGAGGTCGAGATCCTCGTGGACGCATTCCCGGCCGAAACAGTTGCGAATCCCCGACAGACGCGCAACCGGCACCTCTCGCGGGCCTGCCTCCCGCAAGGCATCTTTCCTGCTGTCGGGCTCGCGCATCATTCGAATCAGTACCCCAGCAGACTGAACAGAACGGAGAACGCCGCATCCAGGACGATCACCAGGAACGTCGCCTGCACCACACTGACCGTCGTCGCCCGTCCGACCGCCAACGCGCTGCCCGAGACGCGCATGCCCTGCATGCAGCCGACCAGCGCAATGGCGATGGCGAACACCGGCGTCTTGACCAGGCCGAGCAGCAAGGTAGTCAGGTCGACCACTTCGGGCAGGCGATCGAAATACACCGCAAAGCTCACCTCGAACTGGTAGGCCGCGACCACCGCGCCGCCCAGCAACCCCAGCAGATTGGCGAACACGGTCAGCAGCGGCAACACCACCATCAGCGCGATGATCTTGGGCAGGATCAGCATGTCGAACGGCGAAATGCCGATCGATCGAAGCGCGTCGATCTCCTCGGTGATCCGCATGGTTCCCAGTTGCGCGGTGTACGAGGACCCCGTCCGGCCGGCGACGATGATTGCCGTCAGCAACGGCCCCATCTCGCGCAGCGTGATGATGGCGACCAGGTTGACGATCAGGATATTGGCGCCGAAATCGGCGAGGGTGGCGCCGGCCTGATAGGCCATCACCATCCCGACCAGGAACGAGAGCAGGCCGACGATCCCCAGCGCCCGCAGCCCGGCGGCCTCGATCTCGGCGACCACCTCGCGCCAGCGAATGCGCCACGGGAAAGCAAGCAGCTTGCCGCCGCGGATCACCAGCTCGCCGACGAAGGCGAGAAAGGCGTTTCCCTCGGTGAACTTGGCAACGGCCGACCGGCCGATCTTCGCCAGCACCCCGTCGCGCGGTGGCCGGGGCGTTTCCGGCGGCGGCAGGCGCCCCTTGAGCAGGTCGATCAGGCGACGTTGCCCCGGCGGCAAGGAGTCGAGAGACACTGTCCAGCCGTCGCGTTCCAGTTGCTCGACGACCTGTGCAAGCCGCAACGCGCCCGCGCTGTCGAGCGCTTCTATCGCCCCGACCATCGATATCGATCGGCCTTGGGGCCGGCCCTCGTCCCCGGAAGGCCGCGATGGCTCGATTGCCGACAGGGCATCGGACTGTGCCAGGGTCCACTGACCGGACAGCTTCAGGCACCACGCGTCGTCATCGCCCCGCTCGAGGGCAATGCGCGGCGGCGCGTTGGTGGAGGTTGCTGTGGCTGACATGGACCAGGGCGATCTCGACGGCTTGATCGGACGGGGAAATCGAGGCCACCAGCGTCACTCGTCGCCGCCGTGAAGTGATGCTCCAGGCCGGGCAATCGATATGCACGCTAATGACTGACGTGGCCCAAGCGTAGGCGCAAACCACCCTGCTCGTCTATGCAGTGCGACCGGGTGCGAAACCGGCGGCGCACTGACGTCGGTCGGATCGGCGGAAGCTGATAGAATAACGGGCCTTTTTACGGCGCTTGCCGCGCGCATCCCGCGCGGTGGTGTTTCGACGCCGCGGGCCGACTTCACACCCCGGGAATACCGTGGGCAATACCCCGGAGGAGATACCCATGGAAAAACAGCGCTTGCAGAAGGTCCTTGCGGCCATGGGGCTCGGCTCGCGACGCAAGATCGAGAACTCGATCGCCGAGGGCGCGGTGCGCGTGAACGGCCAGATAGCAAGCCTCGGAGACCAGGCCGGTCCCGGTGACATCATCGAGATCGGCGACCGACGCATCCAGGTGCCCGACGTGCGCCCGGTGCGCCGCGTGCTGGTCTACCACAAGCCCGAGGGCCAGATCACGGCCAACCATGACCCCCAGGGTCGCCCCACGGTCGCCGAGAACCTGCCGCCGATCCGCGAGGGTCGCTGGATCACGGTCGGTCGGCTCGACTTCAACACCAGCGGGCTGTTGCTGGTGACCAACGACGGCGAGCTTGCCAACCGCCTGATGCACCCGAGCTACGGCATCGAGCGTACCTACGCCGTGCGCGTGTTCGGCGGCCTGGATGACGAACAGCAAAAGCGACTGATCAACGGGGTCGAGCTCGAGGACGGTCCGGCCAGCTTCAAGCGCCTCGCCGACGCTGGCGGCCAGGGGCAAAACCACTGGTACCACGTCACGCTGCATGAAGGGCGCAACCGCGAAGTGCGCCGCATGATCGAGGCGGTCAACGGCGCGGTTTCCCGACTGATCCGCATCAGTTATGCCGGGGTCGCCCTGCCGCCCCGCCTGCGACCGGGCAAGGTGCAGGAACTCGAGCCCGATATCCAGGCCGCTCTCGCCCAGTTGGTGGGGCTCAAGGCGGAGACCCGGCAGAAGACGCTGGGGGAGCATGATGCCCGTCGTGCCCATAAGCCCTTCAAGGCCGGGCGCTCGGTGCGGGACAGCAAGCGGGCCAGGCCTCGCCAAGGTGGCCAGAATGGCCAGGGCGGCCAGAGCCGCAAGGCTGGCGGCCCGACCACGCATTCGCTCAAACGTGAAACCACCGTCAAGCCGGCCACGTCCCGTCGCAAGGCCGGCGCCGCGCCCAATCGCCGTCGAAGCACGCGCCGCTAAGACACGAGCGCAGACTTGAAGGCAGGACGCCGGCCACCAATACTGGGGAGACCATGCAAGAACAAAGCTCGCTGACCAACCAGCTCCTGATCGCCATGCCCAACCTGGAGGACCCCAACTTCAGCCACAGCGTGACGTATATCTGCGAGGACAATGACGAGGGCGCGATGGGCATCACCATCAACCGCCCGATGGAGCTCGATCTCGGCGACATCCTCGATCACATGAGCATCACCTGCACCGACCCGGACGTGCGTGACCAGCAGGTCTTCATGGGCGGGCCGATCGGGCTGGAGCGGGGTTTCGTCCTGCACGCCCCGCATGGCGGCTGGGAATCGACCCTCGAGGTGACCGACCGCATCGGCCTGACCACCTCGAAGGACATTCTGCAGGCGCTCGCGGACGGAGCCGGGCCCAAGCAGGTCATCGTCGCGCTCGGCTACTCCGGCTGGAGCCGCGAGCAGATCGACCGCGAGATCGCCGAGAACAGTTGGCTGAATGTCGAGGCCACCGAGGAGATCCTGTTCAATCAGCCCATCGAGGAGCGCTGGACCACCGCGGCCAGCCAGCTCGGCATCGACATCAACCTGCTATCCGGCGAGGCCGGCCACGCCTGATGAGCGAAAGCCGGCGGCCGGAACAGCTACTGGGATTCGATTACGGCGAATGGCGGATCGGTATCGCGGTGGGCGATCGTCGCATCGGCAACGGGCGGCCATTGACCACACTGCACAACCGCAATGCCGACCAGGTCGACTGGACCACCGTCGAGTCACTGATCGAGGAGTGGCAGCCGGACGCCCTGGTGCTGGGCTGGCCGATCGACGACGCCGGGCGCTGCTACCCGCAGGCCGCCGCGATCCGTCGGTTCGGCAATCGACTGCGAGAACGCTGCCGGCTTCCGGTTTTCATTGTTGACGAACGCCTGAGCTCCGAACAGGCCGCCGAGCGTCTGGCCAGCCGCTTGAGCAAGCAGGCGCTGGTCCGTGACGAGGGACGGATCGACGCGATGGCCGCCGCCATCATCCTCGATACCTTTTTCGCCCAGCCGGTCCCTCGCTCCGTTGATAGCGTGACCAAGGCCGAGGTCACGCAAAACCTGGTCGGCCCACCCGCCACGGCACGGCATTGATACAATCCGCCCTACTATCTGACACCATCTGACCAGGATTCGACGTCGATGACACAGAGCGATCGCCTGCTGCCCGTAAACGAGGCCATTCAACGGCTCGAGTCCCAGATCCGAGCGGATCGACAGGACGGCGAACTGATCGACCCGTTGGTCATCGGCATCCACACCGGCGGGGTCTGGGTGGCGGATGCCCTGCACCGGGCGCTAGGATGCGAGGAGCCGCTGGGCCGCTTGAACATCACCTTCTATCGTGATGATTTCAATACAATTGGTCTGCATCCTCAGGTCAGCCCCTCGGACCTGGCCGTCGACGTGGAGGGCCGCGACATCATCCTGGTCGACGACGTCCTGTTCACCGGCAGAACGGTACGGGCGGCGATGAACGAGCTGTTCGACTACGGCCGGCCGCGCCGGATCGCCCTGGCAGTGCTCTACCAACGGGACGGCCGTCAACTGCCGATCTGTGCCGACTGGGCCGGCCAGGAGCTTGCCCTCGGCCCCGACGAGCAGATCCACGTCGACGGGCCGGACCCGATGACCGCCCGTCTCGTGTCGAGCAAGGAGAGCTGAGCACCATGGCCGTGAAATTCGTCCGCCCCAAGATCCCGAAGTTCGCCCCGGACCCCTGGGCCATCCAGTTCGACGACCAGGGTCACCTGCGCCATCTCCTGACCATCGAGGGCCTGGGGCCGCAGTGGATCACGCGCATCCTCGACACGGCCGAGGGTTTCGTCTCGGTGACCGACCGCGAAATCAAGAAGGTACCGCTGCTGCGCGGGCGGACCGTGGTAAATCTGTTCTTCGAGTCCTCGACCCGCACCCGCACCACCTTCGAGCTCGCCGCCAAGCGCCTCTCGGCCGACGTGCTCAACCTCAACCTGTCCACCTCGGCGACCAAGAAGGGTGAGAGCCTGCTCGATACGCTGCGCAACATCGAGGCAATGCAGGCCGACATGTTCGTGGTGCGCCACGAGCAGTCGGGCGCGGCGCATTTCATCGCCCGCCACGTCGCCCCGCACGTCTCGGTGCTCAATGCCGGTGACGGTTGGCACTCGCACCCCACCCAGGCCCTGCTCGACGCCTTCACGATCCGCCGGCACAAGGGCGACTTCACCCCGTTGCGGGTCGCGATCGTCGGCGACATCCGTCACTCGCGGGTCGCCCGGTCGCAGATGCACGTACTCAACTCGCTCAACGTCGGTGAGCTGCGCGTGATCGCGCCGCGCACCCTGATACCCACCGACGTGGAGAAACTCGGCGCGCGCGTGTTCCATGACATGCGCGAAGGGCTTCGCGACGTCGACGTGATCATCATGCTGCGCCTGCAGCGCGAGCGCATGGATGGCGGCTTCATCCCCAGCGAGCGGGAATACTACCACCGGTTCGGCCTCGATGCCGAGAAATTCGCCCATGCCGCGCCCGATGCCATCGTCATGCATCCCGGGCCGGCCAACCGTGGCGTGGAAATCGAATCCTCGGTCGCCGACGGGCCGCAGTCCGTGATCCTCGAGCAGGTATCCAACGGCATCGGGGTGCGCATGGCGGTGATGAGCCTGTGCATGAGCGCCAATCGGGGAGACCACTGATGAAGGACGCACCGGAAAACCTCGGCATCGATCACGACCCGGTTCGTCATCCGGAAGGCTGCCGGCCGGGCATCGACTGCGACTACTGGGTGATTCGCGGCGCGCGCTTGCGCGACCCGTCACGTGCGCTCGACACCACCAGCGACATCTACCTTGCCGATGGTCGCATCGTCGGAATCGACAAGGCACCCGGTGACTGGCCGGCCGATACCGCGGAGCACATCTGTGCCGAGGGCCACTGGCTGATCCCCGGCGTGATCGACGGCTGGGCCCGGCTGCGCGAGCCGGGCAGCGAGCACAAGGCCACCATCGCCACCGAAAGCGCGGCGGCGGTCGCCGGCGGCATCACCACCCTGGTCATGCCACCCGACACGGTGCCGGTGCTCGATACCGTCGCGGTGGCACGCTATATCAAGCGTCGCGCCCAACTGGCCGGCCGCGCCCGCGTGGTCGCCATCGGCGCGATGACCCAACAACTCGACGGCGAACTGCTGGCCGAGATGGCGGCGCTCGACGCCGGCGGCTGTGTGGCGATATCGAACGCCCACTACCCCTTCCACGACCTGCGCCTGATGCGCCGGGCGCTCGAATACGCCGCAACCTTCGACCTGCAGGTGCTGCTCCAGCCACTCGACCCGTCCCTGTCCGAGCGTGGTTGCGCCCACGACGGCGCCGTGGCCACTCGCCTAGGCCTGCCGGGCGTGCCGGTCTCCGCCGAGACGGCGCCCCTGGCGCAGTTGATCGCCATGATCAGCGAGACCGGCGCACGGGTACATATTCCGCAGCTTTCCTCCGCGGCCGCGCTCAAGCTGATCGAGCGGGCCAAGGCCGATAATCTGCCCATAACCGCCGGCGTCTCCGTCCACCATCTCTGGCTCACCGAGATGGACACCGACGCGCTCGATCCCAATGCCCACGTCATCCCGCCGCTGCGCTCGATCCGCGACCGCGACGCGCTGCGGCGCGGGCTGGCCGAGGGCCTGATCGACACGGTCGTCTCCGACCATCAGCCGCACGATCCGGACGCCAAGCTCGCCCCCTTTCCGGAGACCGAGCCAGGCATCTCGGGGCTCGAGACACTATTGCCGTTGGTGCTCAAGCTGGTCGAGGAGGACGTGATCGACTTCAGCCGCGCCATCGACGCGCTGGCGACTCGTCCCGCTGCGCTGTTCGGCCTGTCTGACAGCGGCTCGATTGCCGTGGGTCAGCGGGCCGACCTCACGCTGATCGACCCCGACACCATGTGGAGCCTCGACTCGACCGGACTGGCCAGTGCCGGCGAGAACACGCCGTTTGCCGGCTGGGACTTTGCCCACCGGGTCGAGACCACCTGGGTGAGCGGTCGACGGGTGTTCCTGCGGGAGGAGTGAGCTCGCCGCCGCGGCTCGGCCTTCAGCCTTCGCCGTCCAGCAACCGCCGGACGATTTCCCCGGCCACCACGTGGCCGAAGAGGTTGGGCAGGTAGCTGATCGTGCCGTTGACCGCCCGCGGCTGGCTGCCGTCTTCCGTGGGGCAATGTGGGGCGGGCTTGCGCGGCGTTTCGGTGGAATAGACCACCGGGAAGTCCACGGGCGCTCCGGCCTTCCTCAGCTTGCGTCGCAGCACCGAGCCCAGCCCGCAGCCATGCACCTGGTCGAGCCGACCGACCTGCATCTGGCGCGGATCGATGCGATTGCCCGCCCCCAGTGCGGTGAACGTGCCTCGCCCCTGCTCTCGCGCCATCGCCAGCAGGCGGGCCTTGACCGCGATCGAGTCGATGCAGTCGGCGACAAAATCCGGCTGGTGGCGCTCCAGGAACGATTCCACCCCCGAGACGTCGAGAAAATCGACACTCGGGACCAAGTCGATGTCGTTGCGGATCGAGGCTAGCCGCTCGACGGCCACCTCGGCCTTGCCGCGCCCGATTAC
>JBHEOB010000037.1:0-480 GCA_046261775.1 Guyparkeria sp. | reverse complement strand
TGAGGTTCGAGGCGGCAAACGTGTCGTGGTCCAACAGGATCAACCGCCCCACTCCGGCGCGAGCGAGCGACTCGGCGGCGGCACCGCCCACGCCACCCAGCCCGGCGACCAGCACGGTCGCGGCATGCAGGCGTTGGAGGCCATCCTCTCCGATTAGCAGCTCGGTGCGTTCGTCGACGGGATTGATGTCAGTCACCCTAGTCACCCTGGTTCGGTCCGGTTGCTTGAATCGCCCGCATTGTAGCCAAGTCGGTCCTTGAACAGCCGCCGGGTGTTGCCATTGACGCGTTCAAGTAATTCGCCCTGCGCCATCGCGCGCCATTCGGCCAGACTGGCCAGATTCTCGGCCAGATAGCCGGGCAGGTTACGCTCGCCGCGATGGGCATGCCCGGGCTGGTTGGGCGCATCGGTTTCCAGCACCAACGACTCGAGCGGCAACTCGCGCATCATCCGGTGCATCCGATGCGCCCCGGGATGGGT
>JBHEOB010000036.1:0-16092 GCA_046261775.1 Guyparkeria sp. | reverse complement strand
GTGTTGTTGATCTCGTAGCGGGACTGGCCGTCACGGTCGAGGCTGCGCCGAACGGTGAGTTCGTTGTAGGCGGCGAACGGGCCGTGGATGCGGCGCTCGCGGTTGTCCAGCGTCAGCTCGACCACGGCGCGACTGGCCGCGGCCCGCTCGCCGCTGCCGGCGAAGATCAGGTCGTCGAGGGCCTGGCCGCGCAGGTGACGGGCGGAGGACTCGCCCATCACCCAGCGCAGAGCATCGATCAGGTTGGACTTGCCGCAGCCGTTGGGGCCCACGATCGCCAGCGTGTTGGCCGGCAGGCGGATCTCGGTGGGTGAGGCGAACGACTTGAAGCCGGCGAGGTAGAGGCGGGTCAGGCGCATGGGATCAACACCGGACGCCGTGGGAATGGCCTTCGACCAGCATCGACGCGCGACGAGATACCGATACCGGGACACGTGCCGATGGCGCGTTTCGCTTGCAAGGCAAGCTCCCACGGGATCTGGTGGCAACACGCACTAAGGGATCGGGCCGTGCCCGCGAAGCCGACAGCAGCCGGCGCCCCCGCCCGAGCCTGGTGGGGAACGAGCCGGGCACACGCGTTTGCGGGGCAGGACAAAACCGTGAATAAGCGGCTACGGTCGGCAAGGCCCCGGTCGGGGCCTTATACTTCGGCCCCCGACTCAATAGAACCTCGTCACAAACCGCAGGACACTCATCCATGTCGACGCAACCCAGCAAGACACTCGAAACCTTCCCCAACCCGCATCCGGAACGCGACTATACCATTCACATGGAGGTGCCCGAGTTCACCTGCCTGTGCCCCAAGACCGGCCAGCCGGACTTCGCCACCTTCCTGATCGACTTCGTGCCGGACGAGCGTTGCGTCGAGCTCAAGTCGCTGAAGATGTACATGTGGTCGTTCCGCGAGGAAGGCGGTTTTCACGAGGCGATGACCAACCGCATTGCCGATGACATCGTCGCCGCGATCAATCCGCGCTTCCTGCGTCTGACCGGCCGCTGGAACGTGCGCGGCGGCATCTGGACCAATGTGGTGGTCGAGCACCGCCAGGACGGCTGGGAGCCGGTAGCAAAAGTCGAGCTGCCCTGAACCATGTCGACGGCGCGCCATCTGGGAATCGACGTGGGCACCTCGGGGCTGCGCATCGCGGCCCTCGGGGCGGACGGTGACTGCCTGTGGCTGGAAAAGGCCGACTGGCCAGTGCCGGCGGTCGAGCAGGGCCATGAACAGGACCCGGCCGACTGGTGGGCGGCATTCGATAGCCTGATGCGTTGGCTGGGCGAGGCGGGAAGCCTGGCCGGGGTCGGATCAATGGCCTTCGCCGGCACCTCGGGCACGCTGCTGAGCGTGGATAACGATGGCATGCCGGAAGGCCCGGCCCTGATGTACGACGATCCGCGCGGCGGCGACCAGCTCGCAGCGCTCAAGTCGCTCGATCTGAATGCCGACGCCCAGCTGGCGGCGCTGGCCCGCTGGCGCTTTTTGGCCGAAGAACGCGGCCAGGGCGGCCGACCGGTCAGTCAGGCCGACTGGTTTCTGCTTCGCCTGACCGGCGCGCATGCCAGCGACAGCAACAACGCACTCAAGTGGGGCTTCGATGCCGTGGCGGAATGCTGGCCGGCGGACCTGGCCGAGTGGTTCGGCGATCAGCTGCCCACGGTGCACCGCCCCGGCACGGCCATCGGGGCCGTCACGGCGAGCCTGGCCTCACGCTGGCACCTGCCGGCGAACGCCATCGTCGCCACCGGCACCACCGATTCGATGGCCGCCCTCTGGGCCAGCGGGGCGACCGAGGAAGGCGATGGCGTCACCAGCCTGGGCTCGACGCTCGCCCTGAAACTGATCAGCGCGACCCCGGTCGGCGATGCAGCCAGCGGGGTCTACAGCCATCGCTTCGGCGAGCGATTCGCCGTCTCGGGGGCATCCAACACCGGTGGCCGGGTTCTGGCTGCCCACTTCAGCGGGGACGAACTGGCCACCCTGAGCGAGTCGATCGACCCGGCTGCGCCGGATACCCTCGGCTACTGGCCACTGGTCGGCCGGGGTGAGCGCTTCCCGGTGGTCGCCCCCGAGATGTCCCCGCGCCTGACCCCCCGGCCGGACAACCGGGTCGCCTTTCTCGGCGGCATGTTGCGCGGCATCGCGCGGATCGAGGCGCTGGGCTACCGCCGCTTCGCCACCCTGGGTGGCACCGCGGTGCGGCGGGTGCTGTCCTCCGGCGGCGGGGCGCACAACCCGGTGTTCTCGCGCATCCGTGAGCGGGCACTGGGCGTACCTGTGCAGATGGCCGCGCACACCGAGGCGGCGGTGGGCGCGGCCCGGCTGGCAATGTTGGCAACACGGGCCACCCGAGCCGACGGAACGGGCGAATGAACCAACCCCTTGCACGAGCGGCGCGCGAAATGGGCGGGCTGGGCTACTGGCTCGCCGGCCTGCGGCTGATGTGGCAGCCGGGGCTGCGCCGTTTCACCCTGATCCCGCTTTTCATCAACACCCTGCTGTTCGCGCTGGCCGGCTGGCTGCTGGTGAGCATGGCGGGCGGCTGGGTCGAGGGCCTGCTGCCCGACTGGCTGGATTTCCTCTACTGGCTGCTGATGCCGATCGTGGTGCTCGGCCTGCTGCTGGCGACCTTCTTCACCTTCACGCTGGTGGCCAACCTGCTCGCCGCCCCGTTCAATGCCGTGCTCGCCGCGAAGGTCGAGGCCGACCTTACCGGCAAGGCGCCACCCGACGACGGCAAAGGCGTGATCGCCGGGGCCGTCGATGCGATTGCCGGCGAGATCGGCCGGCTGCTCTATCTCGCCGCCTGGGCGATCCCGTTGGTGATCCTGTGGTTCATCCCCGGCCTGAACCTGCTGGCGCCGTTCGCGTGGTTTGTGTTCTCGGCGTGGATGATGAGCCTGGAATACATCGACAACCCGGCCGGCAATCACGGCCTGTCGTTTCGCGAACAGCGCAAGCGTCTGCGCCAGCGACCGGCGCTGACGTTCGGCTTCGGCAGCCTGATGACGTTGATGACCATGGTGCCCGTGGCGAATTTCTTCGCGATGCCGGTGGGCGTCTGCGGGGCGACCCGGATGTGGGTGGAAGGGTTCGAGAAACGAGAGGTCAGAGCCCAGGGCTGAGGGCTGAGGGCCGACAGCTCGAAGCTCGAAGCGACAGTTTGTCGCCCACGAGGCATACCGCCAGCCGGGACGGCCGCTGGGGCGGCCTTCGCGCGCGGGGCGCGTTCCCACGGTGGAGTGGTGCCATGCGCTTACAACGGCCTTTCTGTGGGAGCTTGCCTTGCAAGGGAAGCAATCGAAACGCGCGACAGCCGCATATTCCAGGCCCGTTCGACCCCGACCCCGGCCTGGCCGGCTCAGCCTTTACGCGGCTCGCGGCCCTTGGAGCGGCGACGCGCCTCGGCCTTCTTCTGCTTGACCTTCTGCAGCGGGGTACGCCGGTCGACCTTGCCCTCGTAGGGGTTTGAGTCGGTGCGGAATTCGATCCGGATCGGCGTGCCCATCAACTCGTGTTCGCGGCGGAAGTAGGATTCGAGATAGCGGTGGTAGTGGCCCGGCAGGCGCTTGGTCTGCTTGCCGTGAATGACGATGATCGGCGGGTTGCTGCCGCCCTGGTGCGCGTAGCGCAGGCGGATGCGTCGACCGTGCACCAGTGGCGGCTGATGCTGCTCGACGGCAGCGCCCAAGGTGCGGGTCAGCGCATTGGTCGAGATCGAGCGCATCGCCGCTTCAAAGGCCTGATCGACACTCTCGAACAAGTGACCCACGCCGGTGCCGTGCAGGGCGGAAATGCGATGGACCTCGGCGTAGTTGATAAAACCGAGCTTGCGCTCGATCTCCGAGGAAACGCGCTCGCGCACGTCCGACTCCAGCCCGTCCCACTTGTTGACCGCAATCACCAGCGCGCGGCCGCGCTCGTTGATGAATCCCAGCAGGTGCTGGTCCTGCTCGGTGATGCCGGTATGCGCATCCAGCACCAGGATTACCACGTTGGCCGCGTCTATCGCCTGCAGGGTCTTGACGATGCTGAACTTCTCGATCGCCTCGCCGACACGCGACTTGCGCCGCACCCCGGCGGTGTCGATCAGGGTGTAGGGCTTGCCGTCGCGCTCGAAGGGAATCTTGATCGAGTCGCGGGTGGTGCCCGGCTCGTCGAAGGCGAGCACGCGTGCCTCGCCCAGCAGGCGATTGGTCAGGGTGGACTTGCCGACGTTGGGCCGGCCGACCAGGGCGACGGTGACCCCCTTGTCATCCGGTTCCTCGGCTGGTGCCTCGGCCAGTTCCGGTGGCAGCATGGTCTCGAGCCGCTCCCACAGCCCGCCGATGCCGCGCCCGTGCGAGGCGGCGATGTATTCCGGCTCGCCCATGCCCAGCGCCCAGAATTCCGCCTGAACCTCGTGCTCATCGACGCCATCGGTCTTGTTGGCCGCCAGCAGCACCGGCTTGCCCGCCCGGCGCAGTTCGCTCGCGATCTGCTCGTCGGCCGCGGTCAGACCGGCGCGACCATCGACGAGGAAGACAACCAAGTCGGCCTCCTCCATGGCCAGCCAGGCCTGATCCTGCATCAGGGCCTCGATACCGCCGCGCTCGCCGGTCAGGCCGCCGGTGTCGATCACCAGCCACTCGCGCTCCTCGTGAAATGCCGCGCCGTACTGGCGGTCGCGGGTCAGGCCGGCGAAGTCGGCCACCAGCGCATCACGGCTGCGCGTTAGCTGATTGAACAGGGTCGACTTGCCCACGTTGGGGCGGCCGACCAGGGCAATAACGGGTTTCATCGCGTCAGGGGACTCATGGAGTGGCGCATGCGGGAATTAATCAAGCGTGAAGGCCCGCAGTTCGCCGTCGCGGGTGACGGCCAAACCCTGGCCATCGACCTGCTGGATGGGGTCGACCAGCGGATCGCCCCAGTCGGCGCGGCCGACCAACGCCCCGCTGGTAGTCGAGAGCACGTGGACGTAGCCCTCGCGATCCCCCACCACCAGGTAGCCGTCGATCAGCGCCGGACCGGTCAGGCCGCGGTGCTTCAGGTCCGACTGACGCCACAGGGATTCGCCGCTGCGCCGGTCGATCGCCCAGATCACGCTATCGGCGTCACTGAGGTAGATCGCACGACCGCCGGCTGCGATGTTGCTGGTGTTGGAGAAGTCCCGCGACCAGAGCTCACGGCCACCCTGAGCGGCCAGGGCAGCGAGCTTGCCCTGATAAGTGGCGGCGTAGAAAACCCCGTCGGCGAACACCGGCGTGGCATCGACGTCGACCATGCGATCGACGTCGGTCCGGCCGGTCGGCAGCGCCACGGCCTGGCTCCACAACTCGCGGCCATCCTCGCGGGCGAAGACGGCGATGGTGCCGTCATCGAAACCGGCGGCCAGCGCATCCGGGAACATCAGGACACGCCCCTGGCCCTGCAGCGTCAAGGAAGGCTGGCTGCGCGACTCGCGCCAGCGGACCTCGCCTTTCTCGGCATCCAGAACGACAAGCGTGCCATCACGACCGCGAACCGCCACATCACCGAAACCAACCGAAGGTGCGGCATCGACGGAACTGCGGATCGTGGTATCCCAACGGCGTTCGCCACTATCCGCCGCCAGGGCGAATACGCGACCGTCCTCGCTGCCGAAGACAACAAGGCCTTCACCTGCGCCGCCACCTACGCTCAGGTCGGCGTCCAGTTCGGTCGACCACAGGCGCTTGCCTGATTCGAGGTCGTAGGCGCGCACGTCTCCGTCCGGGCCAGCAACGAACACCCGCCCCTCGTCCTCGACCGGGGCGATGGCGGTCAACTGGTTTTCCTGGTCGCCGCCGGAGGAAGCGCTCCAGGAAATCTTCGGCGGCTGCTGATTCTCGATTTCCTGCAACGGTGTGGGCTTGACCAGTTCGCGCGGCGAGGAACAGCCGGCCAGCGCGACGGCGAGGCCCGCGACAAGCGGGAGTGTCCAACGGGTCGGTTTCGTGTTGATCATGATTTCTCCTCGGCGCCAGCCGGCAGGCTGTCGAGCTTCATCTGCAACAGGCCATTAGCGGCATCGGATTCGACCGCCGTCTCGTAAGCTTCACGCGCCGCGACCAAATCGCCGCGGTCGGCAAGGATGTCACCGCGCAACTCGGCGAACAGCCCATCAAAGCCGCTCGGCGGGTTGGCCAAACGATCGACAGCGGCCTCGTGCTCACCCTGAGCCCAGAGCACGCGGGCAAGCCGCAGGTCGACGGTCGCCAACAGCTGGGCGCGGTCGGCACTTGCGCGTGCGCGCTCCAGGTAGGAGACGGCGGTCTCGAGGTCGTTGTTCTCGACCGCCGCGCCGGCGCCAATCAGCCAGGCCAGCACCGTGTAGCTGGTCCCGTCATGGCTGGTGGCCACGTCCCGGGCGCGCTCGACCACGTCATCTTCACCGCTGGCCGCCATCTGCTCCAGGTTGGCGAAAGCGGCCGATGCCGAGGCAATCCGGTTTTCCTGCCAGCCCTGCCAGCCCTGCCAGCCGATCAGGCCGGCAATGCCGAGCACGACACCGGCGATCACCGTCTTGCCGTGCTCCGACCACCAGTCGCGAATGCGTTCAATCTGTTCTTCGTCTGAGGCGACCATAGGGGTTCCCGAAAGTGTTCCGAATGCGTTTTTGGGGGCGTTACTGAGTGGCCAGCAGGTCGTCGAGGGCGTCGGCAGCGACCGTCTGCTGCTCGCCCTCGCCGCGCAGGGGCTTGACCGAGACCTGCCCGCCGGCCTCGTCCTCGACGATCAGCGCGGTGTCGGCACCGCTGCGATCGGCGCGCTTGAACTGTGCCTTGAGGCTGCCGCCGTCGAGATTACACTGCACCCGCCGGCCGACCAAGGTGCGGCGCAACCGGTCGGCCAGCCGCAGGGCCGCGCCCAGACGCGCCTGCTCCGGAACGAGCATGTAAATGTCGGCACGGCCGGCATCTGCCGGCGTCTCGGCCAGCGACAGCAGGCGCTCGATACCGATCGCGAACCCGGCCGCGGGCGTAGCCCGGCCGCCGAGCTGCTCGACCAGCCCGTCGTAGCGGCCACCGGCGCAGATGGTGCCCTGGGCACCGAGCGACTCGGTGACCCACTCGAATACCAGCTTGTTGTAGTAATCGAGACCGCGCACCAGCCGCGGGTTGACGCGGTATTGGATGCCCAGCGCGTCGAGCAACTCGCAGGTCTTGTCAAAATCGGCGGCCGACTCCTCGTCGAGGTAGTCGGCCAGCTTGGGCGCGGCCTCCAGGAGCGGCTGCATCGCGGGATTCTTGCTGTCGAGCACCCGCAGCGGGTTCTCGTGCAGGCGGCGACGCGCCTCCTCATCGAGCTGGTCGGCGTGGGCCTCGAGGTACTCGACCAGCACCTCACGGTGACGTGCGCGCGCCTCAGGCTGGCCAAGGGTATTGATCTCCAGGCGCACGTCCTGGATGCCGAGGCGCTGCCACAGCGAGGCGGCCATCTGGATCAGCTCGATCTCCAGTTCCGGGCCAGCCACGCCGAAGGTCTCGACGCCAAACTGGTGGAACTGGCGATAGCGACCCTTCTGCGGGCGCTCGTGGCGGAACATCGGGCCCGTGTACCACAGCCGGCGCTGCTGGTTGTGGATGATCCCGTGCTGCAGGCAGGCACGCACACAGCCGGCCGTGCCTTCGGGGCGCAGGGTCAGCGAATCGCCGTTGCGATCCTCGAAGGTGTACATCTCCTTCTCGACGATGTCGGTCACCTCGCCGATCGACCGGGCGAACAACCCGGTGTTCTCGACGATCGGCATACGGATTTCCTCGTAGCCGAACGCCGCGGCGGTGTCGCGCAGGGCGGTCTCAAGGCGTTGCCAGGCCGGCGTGTCGTCGGGCAGCACGTCGTGCATGCCCCGGATGCTCTTGGGCGTCTTGCTCATCGTGGAATCAGGGTTATCGCTCGTCGCCGGAATCGTGGGCGGCATCAGAGGCAGCCTTGTCCCGGGCGACGCGCTCGCGAATGGTGTGTTCGATCTGGTCGACCAGCTCTTCTTCGGACAGCTTGCGCGACGGCTTGCCGTCGACGTACAGCAGGTTGGGCTGACCGCCGGTCAGGCCGATGGACGCCTCACGAGCCTCGCCGGGGCCGTTGACCACGCAACCGATCACGGCCACGTCCATGGGGAGGTCGATGTCCTCGATGCGCTCTTCCAGGGCGTTGACGGTCTTGATCACGTCGAACTCCTGGCGGGCGCAGGACGGGCAGGCAATCAGGTTGACGCCGCGGCTGCGCAGTTTCAGCGACTTGAGAATGTCCCAGCCGACCTTGACCTCTTCGACCGGGTCGGCGGCCAATGAAACGCGCAGGGTGTCACCGATGCCCTCGGCCAGCAGCATCCCTAAGCCCACGGCGGACTTGACCGCCCCGGCACGCGGGCCGCCCGCCTCGGTGATGCCGAGATGCAGCGGCTGCTCGATCTGGTCGGCCAGCTTGCGGTAGGCGCCCAGCGTCATCCAGACGTCCGAGGCCTTCAGTGAGACCTTGAATTCGGGATAGTCGAGCCGGTCGAGGATGTCGATATGCCGCAGGGCGGAATCGACCAGCGCGTCCGGTGTGGGCTCGCCGTACTTCTGCTGCAGGTCCTTCTCCAGCGAACCGGCGTTGACGCCGATGCGCAGCGGGATACCGTGATCGCGCGCGGAATCGATCACCTGGCGCACGCGGTCCTCACGGCCGATGTTACCCGGGTTGATGCGCAGGCAATCGGCGCCCAGCTCCGCGACCCGCAGGGCGATGCGGAAGTCGAAATGGATGTCGGTGATCAGCGGGATCGAGACCCGCTGCTTGATCTTGCCGAAGGCCTCGGCGGCGTCCATGTTGGGCACAGAGACACGCACCAAGTCGGCACCGGCCGCCGCCAGGCGCTCGATCTGGGCGACCGTCGCCTCGACGTCGCAGGTGTCGGTGTTGGTCATCGACTGAACGGAAATCGGTGCGTCGCCGCCCACGCCGACGGACCCGACCTGGATCCGACGGGAAAGACGCCGCGTCACCGGAACCGGTTGAAAACTCATCAATTACCCACCGTGATTCGCAGCACGCCGGTGTCGCCACCCGTTCCATCCAGCTCCACCGGCTCGCCCCGGTATTCGACCTCGAACTCCTCGGGCCGCCCCAGTACCAGCGAGAACGGCCCGGTTGCCTCGGCAAACGCGCGCTCCTCGCCGGCGGACAACACGTCGTACATCAAGCGCTCGCCATCGCCATCACGCACTTCCACCCAGCTGTCGGCATCGGTGGCGCGCAGCAGCAGGACGGGCAACCGATTGTCGGTCGACGCCTGCGTCGCGTCGTCCGCGGCCGCTTCGGGAGCCTCGGCAGTCCCTTCCTCTGCGGCATCTCCTGCCTCGGACGCGGACAAGCCCGAAGCGGACTCGGCAACCTGTTCGGTGTCTTCCACCGGCCCGCCAATGGCCGACAGCCGCTCGCCGGGCAATGCCTGCGAGGACATGGCGGGCTCGTCGATCACCCCACTCGACGTCGCCGGACCCTCGGTCGGGGGCGCCGGGGGCTGATCGAGCGCGCCCTCGATGGCCGGCCGCTCGTCTGCCGACCCGGCGCCGCCAGCAGGTGCCGAATCCGAGCTTGTGGGCGATTCGGCTGTCTCTCCCCGCACGTCACTCCACCAGGTCTCTACGCGCTCGGCATCCAGCCGGGAGAGGGCAAACACGATGATCGCGATCACGACCAGGATGCCGAGCCACTTCAGCAGGCGACGACCCATGCCGCCGCCGCGAGGCTCCATCACGTCCAGTGTCGGATGGATGCCGCCCTGCACGTCGGCATTGGCCGGCACACGCTGCGCGTTGTACTGGGCGATCAGTTCGTCGCCGTCAATGCCCAGCTGCCGGGCCCAGGAGCGTAGGTAGGAAAGAATGTAAGGACGGCCAGGCACGGCGTCAAGCTCGTCGCGTTCGATACGCTCGATCACCTTGAGGTCGAGGTTGAGCGGCTGGGCGAGATCCGCCGCACTCAGGCCGGCGGCCTCACGGCTGCGCCGAATACGCTCGCCCACCGTGGGGCCGCTCACCTCATGTCCGAGGGTGATCGTCTCACCCGGCTCACCCGACTCGCGGAACGTTTCCCCGACTGCCGGCTCACGCCGCTCCTGCTCGTTCATCGACTGCCTCCCTGTTCCAGTGCCTTGGCCTCCGGCGAATCCGGGAATCGTCCGCGCAGGATCAGGCGATGGTTTTTCAGTGCCTGCTGGTCACCTGTCGCGCGATCGATCTCGATCGCGACCCCCAGCGAACGTGGTGTGTGACGATGACGTGACTCGTATTGCCGCATGGCTTCGGCCGCCTCGTCCACCGCGCCGGTTTCCAGCAGGGCCTGCGCAACGCCAAGCTGAGCACTCGGCTGGCGCGCGCCCTCGGCGAGCGCGCGACGGAACTGGGCCAGGGCCTCGGCCTGATCGCCTGCCTGCTGGTAGCAGCGGCCGGAGTTGACCAGGGCGTATTCCGGCGTCTCGTACAACGGATCGTCGTAGGCTCGGCGGAACATCGCCTGCGCCCGCTCGTAGTCGCCCCGAGAACAGAGAAAGCCACCGTAATTGTTGGCAAGATCAGAGTTGTCGCCGTCGAGGCGGACCGCTCGCGCGAAGGCATCGCTCGCCTTGTCATCCTCACCCAGACGCTGAAGCAACAGGGCGTGGACGTGGTGAGCCGGGGCATAACCGCGGTCGAACGCGATCGCCCGACGGACTTTCTCCATGGCGACCTTGAGTTCGCCTTCACGCATGTAACCGCCGGCCAGCTCGGTGTTGATTTCGGCAGCCTGGCGATTCTCGCCGACGCTCTTCTCGATCGAGCCGCGATCGCTACCCGCCCCGGTCGTCGCGCAGCCGGTCACGCCGATCATTATCAGCGCGCACAAGGTCAGCAGGCCGCGCGTCATCGTGTCACCTCCACCACACCTTGGCCCAGCCCCATCTGGGCAAGCCGATCCTGCCGACGGGACTTGTCGGCCACCTTGCCGGCCAGCTGGCCGCAGGCGGCGTCGATGTCGTCGCCGCGCGTCTTGCGCGGCACGGTGTTGATGCCCACGGCCTTGAGCTGCGCCCGAAATCGCTCGATGCGATTGCGCGAGGAACGCTCGTAACCCGAGCCCTCGAAGGGGTTGAAGGGAATCAGGTTGATCTTGACCGCCTCCTTGCGCGGACCGAGCAGGCCGATCAGTTCCTCGGCGTGCTCGGGTGTGTCGTTGACGCCCTGAATCATCACGTACTCGTAGATGATGGCGCCGTGGGGCACCACCTTGGCGTAGCGATCGCAGGCGGCCATCAGTTGATCGAGCGGGTACTTCTCGTTGATCGGCACCAACTCGTCGCGTAGCGCATCGTTGGATGCGTGCAACGAGATGGCCAGCGAAATCGGCAGCCGTTCGGCCAGACGGTCGATCGCCGGGACGATGCCGGAGGTCGAGATGGTCACGCGGCGCTTGGACAGGCCATAGGCATGGTCGTCGAGCATCAGCTCGGCGGCATCGACCACCGCCTGCTCGTTCAAGAGCGGCTCACCCATGCCCATGAAGACCACGTTGCTGATCGCCTTACCGGTGGGCAGGCGACGCTCGACCAACCGTTCGGCCAACCAGAGCTGACCGACGATCTCGGCGGTCGACAGGTTGCGATTGAAGCCCTGCCGGCCGGTCGAGCAGAAGGTACAGGTGAGCGAACAGCCCACCTGCGAGGAAATGCAGAGGGTCGCGCGGTCGTCCTCGGGGATGTAAACCATCTCCACGGAATTGCCGCTGCCCGTATCGACGAGAAACTTGCGCGTCCCGTCCTTCGATTCCTGGTCGAGCAGGATCTCGGGGGGCTGGATGCAGGCGACTTCCTTGAGCTTTTCGCGCAGGCTCTTGGCCAGATCGGTCATCGCATCGAAGTCATCGACCCGACGCTGGTGCACCCACTTGAGCACCTGGTTGGCACGAAAGGGCTTCTCGCCCATCTCCGCGAACCAGGCACGCAGGCGACCGGGCGCCAGGCCGAGCAGGTTGATGCGTTCGTCGGTCGAGGTCATTCAGGCCACCGCACTAGTAGTGAGCCCGCGTCGCCGTCAGCGCTCAGCGGCTGCAGAGCTCGTCGGACTTGAAGAAGAAATCGATCTCGGTGCGCGCATTCTCGGCGCTGTCCGAACCGTGGACCGCGTTGGCGTCGATCGACTCGGCGAAATCGCCACGAATGGTGCCCGGATCGGCTTCCTTCGGGTTGGTCGCGCCCATCAGGTCGCGGTTCTTGGCGATGGCGTCCTCGCCCTCGAGCACCTGGACGAATACCGGGCCGGAGACCATGAAACCAACCAGCTCGCCGAAGAACGGACGCTCCTTGTGGACCGCGTAGAAGCCCTCAGCCTGTTCGCGGGTCAGTTGCAACATGCGCGCACCGACCACCGACAAACCGGCGTCCTCGAAGCGAGCGATGATCTGACCGATCACGTTCTTGGCGACGGCGTCGGGCTTGATGATCGAAAGGGTGCGTTCTACGGCCATGAAATTCTCTCCTGATCGGGCGGTATCGGGCCGCCCCGGTGAAACGTGAAAAAGAAAAGGGAAACAGATAGCTGCCGCACATCGAAGATGAGCGGCCTTAAAGCGCGATAGTTTAACGATTCACCGGAAAACAATCCACGCGAAGCGTCCAGAGGGGGGCACTCCCGCCGCCCGGCGAGGCGTTCGATCAGGGGCCGACGCCACGCATGCCGGCGGCGACGGCCTCGGAGCGCTCATCGCGGGCCGCTTGAAGGTGGTCGTCCTGGCGGGCGGAAACGTCGAGCACGTCGGGTTCCTCCACCAGGTCGGCCAGCGAAATCGACTCGAGGAATTCCTGGATCTGCGCCGACAACCCCATCCACAGGTCGTGGGCAAGGCATTTGCCGCCGCCCTGGCAGTTTCCCTTGCCCCCGCAGCGGGTGACATCGACCACCTCGTCGACCGCGTGGATGATCTCGGCGATGTTGATCCGGGCCGGCTCGCGGGCCAGCTGGTAACCACCGCCCGGGCCGCGCACGCTGCTGACCAGCTGGCCGCGACGCAACTGGGCGAACAGTTGCTCGAGGTAGGAGAGCGACAACGACTGTCGTTCAGCGATATCGGCCAGCGCGGTCGGCTGACCGCGATCATGGATGGCCAGATCCAGCATGGCCGTCACGGCGTAGCGGCCCTTGGTCGTCAGCCTCATTGAAAACCTCCCGCAAGCCCCTGCCGAGGCTGCCAAAACTGCTTAAGCCCGAGCGGTTTTCTCGGGGATGTTCGGCCCATGATAGTCGGGTGGCCCCGCCCTGTATATGGGCGGCCGCCGCCCGGCTCAGCCGCGCTGATCATCGGTATGGCCAGCCGCTTCCTCACGACCGCAATGAACCACCCCATCTTCCTCGTCGAGATGACAGCCATCCAGGCTGGGCCGGCTCGGTCGCGAGACATCCACACCCAACGAGCGGAGGGCGTCGGCCATCTCGTCGAGCTGGCCATCGACCGTCTGGACGTGATCGAGCAGCCGATCGACCACGGTGGCCACCGGGTCGGGCATGTCGCGGGCCACGCCGTAGGCATCGAACCCCAGGCGCTGGGCGACCCGACGCTTGGTCTCGTTCTCCTCGGCGCGCTGCTCGACCATGCGCGCCGGGATGCCCACCAGGGTCGCCCCGTCGGGTGCATCCCGGAGCACCACGGCGTTCGAACCGACCCGCACCCCCTCGCCCAGGGCGATCGGCCCGAGGATCTTCGCCCCGGCCCCGACCACCACGCCGGCGCCCAGGGTGGGGTGGCGCTTGCCTTCGCGCCAGGTGGTGCCGCCTAGGGTCACGCCGTGGTAGAGGGTGCAGCCGTCGCCGATCTCGGCGGTCTCGCCGATCACCACCCCCATGCCGTGGTCGATGAAGAATCGACGGCCGATCGTCGCCCCCGGGTGGATCTCGATCCCGGTCAGCCAGCGGCTGACATTCGAGATCAACCGTGCCAACAGCCGCCAGTTGCGCCGCCACAGGGCATGGGCGACGCGATGCCACCAGACGGCGTGCAGACCCGGATAGGTCAGAGCGATCTCCCAGCGGCTGCGCGCCGCCGGGTCGCGGTCGAACACGCTGTCGACGTCATCGATAATCGTTTTCCACCAACCCATGCACTCGCTCCGCTGTCTGTCGATCAATCCGTCCCGTCACGCCGCTCGCGGGAAAGCGAGGTCAGCATGCCCTGCAGGATCTGCAACTCGTCGCGACGCGGCTCGGCCCGATTGAGCATCACGCGCAGGCGCTGCATCAGTCGCCGGGCATGCCGTTCGGTCTCGACGGCATCGGCACCCGGGAAGTAGTCGCGCTCGCCCAAAGCCGCCTCGAGACGAGCGCAGAGTGTAGCAAGCTCGGCCTTGCGGGCCGGAGGCTCACCGCCTGGCTGCAGTGGCCGAGGATGGTGCGCGGCGTGATAAAGCTCGTAGGCCACCAGTTGCACCGCCTGGGCAAGGTTGAGTACGGGGTAGTCCGGGTTGGCGTGCAGGGCTAGCAGGTGGTCGGCCACGCCCAGTTCCTCGTTGGTCAGCCCGGTGCGTTCGGCGCCGAACAGGATGCTGACCCGACCGGTCGAATCCGCCGGCAGCGATCCGACCTGCCGCATAACCTCGGCCGCCGCCGCCCGTCCGTCGAGCAACGGCAGGGCCAGGCTGCGCGTCCGCGCGGTGGTCGCCCACACGGCCACCGAATCGGCCACGGCCTGGTCGACCGAATCGACGATACGCGCCGCATCCAGCAGGTCGGCGGCATGGGTCGCCACCGCACGGGCCTTGTAGTCGATGGCGGCGCGGTCGACCCGTGGCGCCACGAGCACCAGTCGCGACAGGCCCATGGTCTTCATCGCCCGGGCGGCAGCACCGATGTTCTCTGCCATCGACGTCTGGCAGAGCACGATCTCGATCCGCGCGAGGGCATCAGGGGACAACGGGGCAGTAGGAGAGGATTGCGGCATGGCTGACATAGGGGCGTTTACGCGTATAATTCCGGATCCGAGGAACGGGGCATCTTCAACGCCCCGACCGGGCATCGCGGTCCGATCGACCGGCCCGGACGCGCCTGTGGCAGCGAACAAACCGCCTGTCACGGCCCGTCATCCACCATTCGCTCGTCGAGCCGACCAGACCATTATGCCGCACCCCATGCTCAATATCGCCGTGCGCGCCGCCCGCGCCGCCGGCAATGTCATCTCCCGCAGCCGCGATCGCGTCACCGACCTCACCATCGAGACGAAAAAGCGCAACGACTTCGTCAGCGAGGTCGACCACCAGGCCGAGGCGGCGATCATCGACACGCTCAAGCGCGCCTACCCCGATCACGCCATCCTCGCCGAGGAATCCGGCGCGGCCGGGCAGGACGACGCCGAGTTTCGCTGGATCATCGATCCGCTCGACGGCACCACCAACTTCCTGCACGGCATCGGTCACTACGCGGTCTCCATCGCGCTTGAGCGCCATGGCCGACTGGAACTCGGGGTGATCTACAACCCGGTCAACCAGGAACTGTTCACCGCCGAACGCGGTGCCGGCGCCTTCCTCGACAACCGTCGCATCCGCGTCACCCCGCGCAAAGGTCTGGAAGGCGCACTGCTGGGTACGGGCATTCCGTTCCGCGACGATCAGAACCTCGAGCGCTACATCGCGACCCTGCGGGCGTTGCACGGCCCGATCGCCGGCATCCGGCGTCCCGGTTCGGCCGCACTCGATCTCGCCTACGTCGCCGCCGGTCGTTTCGACGGCTTTTGGGAATTCGGCCTCAAGCCCTGGGACATGGCCGCTGGCGTGTTGCTGGTCCGCGAGGCCGGCGGCGTGGTGATCGACAACCAGGGCGGCGACGACTACCTCGGCAGTGGCAACGTCATCTGCGCCAACCCGAAGATAGTTCACGCCATGCTGCAGGCGATCAGCAAGGGCGAGGCGAACTGGCGTTCGGTATCCCGCCCCGAGACAGGCTGATACGCGGCGAAAACGCCAACGAAAGCGCCGCTCACGAAAAAGCCCGCATTCAGTGCGGGCTTTTTTCTTGTCGGCACCCGACCCACAACCGGATCGGGCGCAGTTGCCGGGTGGGCCGTTAAGCGATCAGGACGGGCTG
>JBHEOB010000035.1:0-16365 GCA_046261775.1 Guyparkeria sp. | reverse complement strand
ATCTTGCATCTGCCAAGGGTATCCCCAACAATCGGCATGCCGTCGACGACGAACCAGACCGAGGTAGCGAAATGTCCATCAGCCACACGATCGAAGAAATCTCCCAGCGCATCGAGCAGGCGATGCCGGAGAGCCTGCGCGAAGGCAAGCAGGAGTTCGAGAAATCCGTGCGCCAGGCCGTGAGCAACGGCTTTTCGCGCATGGACCTGGTCACACGAGAGGAATTCGACGTACAGACGCAGGTTCTCGCCCGCACCCGCGCCAAGCTCGAAGCGCTCGAACAACGCGTCGCCGAAATGGAAAAGCAGCACGGCAGCGCCACCAGCCGACCCGAGAGCGAAGAAGGCGATCTGGCCAGCTGATCTGTTGCCTGGCGGGCCGACAACCTCGCCATTTCATCCCTGACAGCCGCCAACGGGCATGGATGCCCGGACGACACCCGGTGCTCCGGCTTGCCCGTGGGCACTCGCCGCCAAGGTACCTGGCCCAGTACCAGGCCCATCCATCGACACGAGGCATACGGACATGCCCATCGCCAAGATCCACAGCCGGGCCCTGCTCGGCATCCACGCCCCCGAGGTTACCGTCGAGGCTCATGTCGCGCCCGGGCTACCGGCATTCACCCTGGTCGGCCTGCCCGAGACCGCGGTGCGCGAATCCCGGGATCGGGTACGTGCGGCCATCCTTTCCTCGGGCTTCGAATTTCCCCCGCGCCGCCTGACCGTGAACCTCGCCCCGGCCGACCTACCCAAGGAAAGCGCCCGCTTCGATCTCGCGATCGCCCTGGCCATCCTGGCCGTCACCGGGCAACTGCCGGCCGCGGCCCGGGAACGTCTCGACGAGATCGAGTGCCTGGGCGAACTTTCGCTGGACGGCGGTCTGCGCTCGGTGCGTGGCAGCCTCTCCGCGGCGCGGGCGGCGCGGGCGGCACGGGATGCCGGCCGCGAGCTGCTCCTGCCGATCGATGGCCGAGCGGAGGCGGAACTCATCCCGGGTGTCACCGGGCGGGGGCTGGAACACCTGGCCGACCTGATCGGCTATCTTGCCGGCGAGGCCGACCCCGTGGCGCTGCAACACCGCTCGCCCCCGCCGGTCGATCCGGCCATCAACGGCGATCTGGCCGACGTGCGTGGCCAGCCGCTGGCCAAGCGCGCGCTGGCGATCGCCGCGGCCGGCGGCCACAACCTGCTGCTGATCGGCCCGCCGGGTGCGGGCAAGAGCATGCTGGCCCAGCGGCTCGCCGGCATCCTGCCGCCCATGACCGAGGAAGAAGCGCTGGCCGCCGCCGAGGTGGCCACCGTCACGCCCGGCGGCTTCGATCCGTCCCGTTTCGGCGAGCGTCCCTTTCGCGCCCCGCACCATTCCGCCTCGTCCGTCGCGCTGATCGGCGGCGGCTCGCATCCCGCGCCGGGCGAGATCTCGCTCGCCCATCACGGCACACTGTTCCTGGATGAGTTGCCGGAGTTCGATCGCCGTGTGCTCGAGGCCCTGCGCGAACCGCTCGAGGCCGGCTCGGTGATGATCTCGCGGGCCGCGCGCCATGCGCGGTTCCCGGCGGACTTCCAGCTGGTCGCGGCAATGAACCCGTCACCCCAGGGCAGCGAGATCCACTCGCGGGCCGCCCAGCGATACCGGGCCAAGATCTCCGCCCCGCTGCTCGACCGGATCGACATCCACCTGGAGGTGCCGCGTGTACCGGCGACCGATCTCGATCAGGCTCAGCCGGAAGGCGAGGAGAGCCGCACCGTTCGGGAGCGGGTGATCGCTGCACGCCGGCGGATGCTGGGAAGACAGGGGGTGGTCAATGCCCGCCTGAATGCCGGTGGGGTGGCCGAGGCGATCGGCTATCGCAACCTCGATCGGTTGTTCAATGGTGGGGCGTAGCGAAGGACCTAGCCCGGATAGTTCATGGAATATCCGGGCTAGGGACAGCGAGCGGTGATGATCGCGCGCCGCGGCGCGGGCAACCCTTCGCGGGTCCGGGAGGGGTCGTCGGGATCGAGAAAGTCCGCCAGCGATTGGCGGTCGCCGAACCAGTCGCTGCGGTGCTGCTCCTCGGCGGTGGTCACCGTCACGTCGATCAACTCGGGATCGACGAAACCCATGCGTTTGAGCCAGCCGATCACGGCAGCCGGACTGGGCAGGAACCAGACGTTGCGCATGCCGGCATAGCGGTCCGCCGGCGTGAGGATGGTGGTGGCATCGCCCTCGACCACCAGGGTCTCGAGCACCAATTCGCCACCGGGCCGCAGACAGGCCTTGAGCTCGCCCAGGTGCGTGAACGGGTCGCGGCGGTGGTAGAGCACACCCATCGAGAAGACCGTGTCGAAGCGCGGTCGATGCGGGAATCGCTCCAAGGTGGTCGGGATGATACCCGCCCGCGTCTCGCCCAGCAGGTGGGCGACGGCATGGAACTGGGCGACGAACACCCAGGTCGGGTCCACGCCCAGGGCGAAATCCGCGCCCGCACCCAGCATGCGCCAGAGGTGATAGCCGTTGCCGCTGCCGATATCGAGCACGCGCCGACCGGCGAGCGGCTGGATGCGGTCGATCAGGCGGTCCCACTTGAGGTCCGAGCGCCACTCGGTATCGATCGACACGCCGAACAGGTCATACGGCCCCTTGCGCCAGGGAATCAGGTCGCGCAGGTTCGCTTCCAGACCGGGCGAGGCGGGACCGTCGGTGGTCGCGGTGATGGCAGCGCGGTCGAGATAATTGACCGCCCCGGCCGGACGCTCGGGCAGGCTGCCAACCGCGGCCAGCCAGTGCGGCCAGTCACCGTGATTGACCGCCCCCCAGTCGAACGTCCGCCATCCCTCCATCGGCATCCGCCGGGGGAGATGACCGAGGGCTGCCCGCGTCTGGCGGGCGATGCGCTCGACCCCGCACGCGGCCTGTCGCTCCCTTGCCTCTTCGCTCATCAGCCGATCAGAAGCGGTAGCCCAGCCCGACGGCGAACACGCCCGTCTGCTGATCGTAGAAACGGATATCGGAATCGCTTTCGGACCAGACGCCGAAGGCGTTGACCGACCAGTTCGACCAGCCGAACGGCTCGGCGTAGCGCACACCGGCGACCAGCCCCATCTCCTCACCGTCGCGGTATTCGTCATAGATCGGCTGCCGGGCATCGTAGCGATCGACGCCGTAATACCCGGTCATCGAGATCGACCAGCTGTCGATGTCGTACTGGGCGGTGAGCTGCGGGCGCAGCAACCAGCCCCGGTTTGCCGCACCATCGGCATCCAGGCGACGGTATTGCACGCCCGGGGTGAGGCTCCAGTTGTCGGTCAGGGCGACCCGGTAATTCAGTTCGAAGCGGTGTTCGGTGCCGTCGCGCTGCAGCAATCGACGTTCGGCCGGCGACAGCCCCACCAGTGCCTCGCCGGAACGTTCGCTGTCGATGTCACGACGATAGAGTCGATAGTCGACCGACAGCCCCGTGCCGGCGATGCCCGCCAGACCGAGCCGCAGCCCACGCCGATCGACGTCGGTGGCGTCCCGGCGCGTGCCGACGGCGAACGGGTCCGACCAGACCTCGCTGTCATTGACCGTGACCGGGATGATCCCCGCGGTCAGCAGCCCGACGCCACCGACCAGGTAACGCGCCCCCAGCTCGACGGCAATCTCGCCATCTGCCAGCGCTGAACGAGGCGTACCGGCATAGAGCGCCAACTCTTGCGGAACGACGGTGTAATCGACGCGCCCCAGCGCCCCGCCGATCGGGCGGGTCTCGCGTGAGGACAGACTGTAGAGGGAATCGATGCGCTTCTGGTCGCTGGAGACCGCCAGGTTCGAACGGCTCGACAAGACACCGACCAACGGCTGGATCTCGCCGGAGAAACCGGTCTCGCCGGCAATCGGGGCGGCCTGAGCCACGCTCTGTGCCGCACCGAACAGGCTCAGCGGCAGAATGGCCAGGGCCAGGCGGAAGGCCGGGAGGTTGGATACGGCTTTGTCGGCAAATTTCATCGGTTCGCTTCCCTGTTGTTCACATGCCACGAGTGGGCGTTCAGCCGGCGCGGGCTGCGTAGCATAAGGACTATGTCCCTCCCTGCCATGAGCGGTTCCCCGAACGGGGCAATCAGCCCGGTTCGTCCGTTGTTTTTTTGCATCGCCGGGCCAGCCACAGGCAGAACCCGTAGTGCCGCGAGAGCATCACCACCTCGTCAAAACCCGCCCGCCGCAACCGGTCCTCGTGATCGGCACTCGTCTCGGTGCGCAACACGTTTTCCAGGGCCTGGCGCTTGCCGGCAATCTCGAGCTCCGAATAGCCATTGGCCCGCTTGAAGTCGAGATGCAGTTCGGTCATCAGGGCCTCGGCGCCGGCATCCGGTTCATGGACCTTTTCGGCCAGCACCAGCACACCACCCGGCAGCAGGCCCGTGTGGATGCGTGCAATCACGGCATCTCGCCGCGACGGCTCGACGAACTGCAGGGTATAGCCCAGCACCACCATCGAGGCGTGCTCCGGGATCACCCCGGCCAGATCGGCGCAGACCAGATCAGTGCGATAGGGCGAGTGAAAGGCAGCGAGCTGCGCCCGGGCGCGCTCGAGCATCGACTCGGAGTTGTCCACGCCGATCAGCTCGACATCCGCCGGCGGCGCATCCATCCCGGCCAGTGCCGAACGGATCGAGAGCGTCATCGCCCCCAGGGAACAGCCCAGGTCGTAGACCCGCGAATGGGCCTGCACATGGCGTCGGGCAATCGCCGCCACCAGCTCGAGATTGAAGCGATACCCCGGCACGGAGCGCAAAATCATGTCTGGAAACACCGCGGCCACCGAGGCATCGAAGCGGAACGCCGCTGGTGGCTGCGGGTCGCGGTAGAGATCGTCTCGACCGTGGGGGACGGTTTGTTGCTGCGATTGCGACATGGCGGGCTCGACCTTCCGAGGGGGCAGAAAGTCTACCGCGGCGAGATGGCGGCGAACAGACCAAGGAGCTTGGCGGGATCAGATCGGCCGTTGCGGCCGCAATCCTCGCGAGGCCAGCTCCTCGGCCACCGCCTCGGGCGGGCCGCTGAAGACGATCCGGTCGCGCTTGTTGTCGAGCTGGTAGTCGTACATGGGATCGTAATAGTCCACCAGCATCACGCGGATCAACTCGCGCAGGCCCTGCAGGTCGTCGCGACCATACCAGGCGTCGAGCGCCTCCTCGGCCAGGCCGCGCACCTGGGCGTGCCGGGCACCACCAAGGCGCTTGGCCACCCGGTCGATCGCCCCGAGTATGTGCTCGCGCACCCGCGTGCTGGCTCCATCCGCGTCGGTGGCCAGCACCCGCCGGTAACCGGCCTCCAGATCGATGATGTAATCCTTGAGACTCTGCTCGACCCGCTCCTCCAGCGGGCGTTCGATCACCACCAGCGGTGAAAGGGTCATGCGCTCGAACAGGGTCGGCGGTACCTGGCGTGTGCCCACCATCTTGCCCTCATCCTCGACCAGGATCGGCTCGTTCGGGGCGCGATGGCGCAGACGCAACAGATCGATAGCGACTTGGTTCTCGAAGTCGATCGGCATGGGTTGCGGTTCCGGCTCTCGACCGAAAGCCGAGCCCTTGTGCCGCGCTCGCCCCTCGAGATCGAGGTAACGCTCGAAGCGGGTCAGGAATGGCGTCTTGCCCACGCCGGTACGCCCACCCAGCATGATCAGCGGCGCGTCGGCCGCCTGGATTTCCAGCGTATCGAGCAGGAACCGGCGCATTGCCTTGTAGCCGCCGGCGATCCGTGGATAGGCAATACCGGTGTCCTCGAACAGCATCTGCTGGGCTAGGCGCGAACGCAGCCCGCCGCGGAAGCAGTAAAGCAGGCCATCGGGATGGGCCGCAGCGAATGCCTGCCACTGCGCCACCCGGCGGGCCTTTTCCTGAGCATCAACCAACTCGTAGCCCAATGCGATCGCCGCATCTTGGCCGGCTTCCTTGTAACGAATGCCGACCTGGTGACGCTCCTCGTCGGTGAGCAGCGGACCATTCTCCGCCCCGGGGAACGCCCCCTGTGTAAATTCCACCGGCGCACGCACATCCAGCAAGGGTCGATCGTCGAGAAAGACCGAGGCGATATCGGTCACAAGCGGGAGATCGGTGCGCCCGCTCATGTCGGCTCGCTATCGTGGAAGATCACGCGCGGACCCTCGTCCTGTTCGTGCAGGCGCCCGATAGGCGAAGCGTGCAGCCCCGCCTCGCTCAGCAGCGAGGCGACCGTGTCGGCGGCCTCGGGACGCACGGAGACCAGCAAGCCCCCGGAGGTCTGCGGATCACAGACGATCGCCTGGGCGAAGTCGCTCATCTCGCCGAGATCGCTTCCGTAGCTGGCGAAGTTCCGCCCGGTACCACCCGGCGTCTGGCCGGCGGCGATGTAGTCGGCAACCGCCTCGATCAAAGGCAGGGAAGCCACGTCGATCTCGGCGCGCAGACCGCTGCCGCGGACCAGTTCGAGCAGGTGGCCACCCAACCCGAATCCGGTCACATCGGTCATCGCCGTGACGGACTCCATCGCCGCCAGCTGCCGACCGATCTGGTTCAGGCGGGTCATGCTCAGCGGGGCGAAGTCAGCGTGCGCGGCGTCGAGCACGCCGTTTTTCTGTGCCGTGGTCAGCACGCCGACACCCAGCGGCTTGGTCAGGAAGAGGTGGTCACCGGCCTGAGCGGTGTCGTTGCGCTTGAGCCGATCGAGCTCGACCCGACCGGTCACGGCCAGACCGAAGATCGGTTCGGGCGCATCGATCGAGTGCCCACCGGCCAGCGTAATGCCGGCATCAAAGCAGGCGCTGCGACCACCGTCGATCACGGCCGCGGCGATCTCAGGACCGAGCTTGTCGATCGGCCAGCCGAGAATCGCGATCGCCAAAATCGGCTGGCCACCCATGGCGTAGACGTCGCTGATGGCGTTGGTCGCCGCGATACGACCGAAGGTGAACGGATCGTCGACGATCGGCATGAAGAAGTCGGTGGTCGAGATCACCGCGCTGCCGTCGCCCAGATCGAAGACGGCGGCATCGTCGCGCGAGTCGTTGCCCACCAGCAGGCGGGCATCGGGCTGGATCGGGGTCAGGCTCGAGACCAGCATGTCGTCGAGCAGGGCCGGAGAGATCTTGCAGCCACAGCCAGCGCCATGGCTGTACTGGGTCAGGCGGATATCGGGGGTGTTGTCTGTCGGCATGGGATCATCGGTAGCGTGTATTCGAACATAGGCCCGAGCCCCTCGGAGAGCCGCCCGTCCCGTACCCGCTGGGTCAACAGGGACGGGCAAGCATGACGACATCGTCTAAGGTTGCCGCCACAGAAGCATGGGACAGGCAAGACAGACGACTCCACCGAATTTGATGGGACCAGAACATCGAGCCTCGGGATTGAAGGGCTCAGGGCCTCGGGGGCCTCAAGGCATCTTGGGGACGGGAAGCGATTCGAAGCCGGGACGGGCGAACCAGTACCCTTGAAAGCGAGTGAGCCCCAGTGAGCGCAGCATTTCGAATTCCTCGCGGGTCTCCACGCCCTCGGCGACCAATTCAATCCCCATTTCCTCGCACATCATCGCCGTGGAGCGAATCGCAGCCTGCCGACCCCGGTGCTGGTCGACACCCCGAATCAGCCTAAGGTCAATCTTGACCACATCAGGCTCCAGCTCAATGAGGTGATTCAACCCGGCAAACCCCTCGCCGTAGTCGTCGATCGCCCGCATAAGGCCACGCTCACGGTACTCGTCGAAAATCGATCGCAGGTGATCCCGGTCCATGATTCGCTCGGATTCGGTAACCTCGAACGTCAAGCGCTGGGGATCGAAATCGTAGATCTTGGCCGCCTCCATCGTGGCCCGTATGCAGGCCGCCGGCTTGTAGACCGCGTTGGGCATGAAGTTTATGTTCAAATTCGCCTCAAGGCCCAACTCGGAGGCCAGCCGAATTGCGGTTACCCGTGCCGCTTGGTCAAAGTAATAGAGGTTTTTCTCGGTGACCTGAGCGAGCACGCTGCCGGCCGATTCACCGTTGGGCCCACGCACCAGCGCCTCGTAGGCGTACGCCTCGTTGCGGTCGATATCCACGATCGGCTGGAAGGCCATGGAAAAGGAAAAACCCAGTTTGTCTCTGGCTTCCGCCAAACAATCCCTGCAAGTGACCTGACGCACCCCGTCAGGAAACACCTGCAGATCATTGAGCTCCGACATGTCCGGCATCGGCAACCTCCACGGACGATGACAAGTCTGGTCCCGCTACGAAGCGGTACGGGCGAACGAGTGTAGCAAAAGCCGCAGAATTCCGGTGCGGCACATGAGGTAATCGTCCATGACAAACCCGCCACCGATCGGTTGGCAGTCCGCCCCCGAAACGTCGAACCCGACCCGTCGATAGGCACGAATAGCCGGCTGATTGTGACGATTCACGCGCAAGGTGACCCGGTCGAAACCCTCTTCGGCCATCTGCCGGCAACTGGCATCGATCAGCCAGCGGCCCAGGCCGGTGCCGTGGAATCCCGGATGCAGATAGAGCTTGTCGAGAAAGGCGGCGTCCGCTTGTTGCCGCCAGGCGCAAAAACCGATCGGCTGCCCGGCAAGCCGCATCAGGGAGAACCGGGTTCCGCTGGCGTGCGCCTCGCGCAACGCGGACAAGGCATAGCCGCGTCCGAGCATGTAGTGGACCTGAGCGCTGCCGATGATGGGCGGGTAACAGCGCCACCAGATGAACTCGGCCAGGCTGGCGATACACGGCAAGCCCTCTCGACCCGCCGGATCGAGCGAAAGCGTCCGCCGCCGAGGAGCGGAGAAGGCAGGTAGTGACGCGGGTGTCGTCGTGATGTCCAAGGCCGGTAGTGCTCAGGCCCGGGAAGACAACACCATTTGTGGCAGGCTGGCGTAACCGTGTCGGCGCACGAACCGATTCATCACCTCGACCGCCGGGGCGAAGCGGCGCTCGTCATCGTGACCGTTGCGCTGCTCGGCGGCTCGCATGTCGGCGAACAACTGCTCCCATTCCGGTACGACCTCCGCGCGCGGCAGAAACCGCGCCGAGGTGTAACCGACCGTCTGACCATCGCGCACGATCGGTGCAACACGGGTGAGTACCCAGTAATGGTCGCCGTCCTTGCAGCGATTCTTGACGATGCCGAAGAACTCGTCGCCCGCCTGGATGGTCTTCCACATCAGGTAATAGACGGTGTCGGGCATGTCCGGGTGGCGCAAGATATTGTGCGGCTGGCCGATCAGCTCGTCGACCGCGAAGCCGGAAATCTCGGCGAGCGAACGGCTGGCCTGGGTGATGATGCCCTGGCAATCGGTCTTCGACTGCAGGGCCCGATGACTGCCCAGACCGACCACCCGGCCGGTAACCTGTCGAATGTCGATCGGTGGCTGGTGCTCCATCGACAGCATGGCGGCGCTCCTCTACCCGATGAGACGGCTGGACTCGCGTCCAGCCGTAGAAAAACCGATTCGGTATTAAAGCGCGACGTGTCGCGGCACTTCAACCAAGCATCGCGCTTGGAGAAACACTGCCTACTTGCCGATACAGAAACTACCGAATATCTCGCCGAGCAGATCATCGGCGGTATAACGACCGGTGATCGCCTCCATCGCATTCTGCGCGCGACGCAGCGAGTCGGCGGCGAGCTCGCCGGCGCCCAGGGACAACGAGTCGGCCGCCTCGTCGAGGCTTTCCCGTGCGCGCTCGAGCGCATCGAGGTGGCGACGACGGGCAATGAACGGATCCTCGGTCCGGTCGGACACGCCGGCCAGTCGGCGCAACTCGTCGCGCAAGGCATCCACGCCCGCGCCACTCTTCGCACTCAGCCGCAACGTGCCACCCTCGACGACCTCCGAAGGAGACAGACCGGTCAAATCAACCTTGTTGGTCACCGTCAGCAGCGGCTTGTCCGGCAGGCGCGCCAGCGTTGCCTCGTCCTCGGCCGACCGGCCGCGGCCGCCATCGATCAGATGCAGGATCAGATCGGCTCGATCGATCTCCTGCCAGGCCCGGCGGATGCCTTCCTGTTCGATCGGGTCACTGCTCTCGCGCAGGCCGGCGGTATCGATCACGTGGATCGGCAACCCGTCGAGCATGATCTCGACACGCAACACGTCACGGGTGGTACCGGCGATCTCGGTGACGATCGCGCGCGATTCACCCGCCAGCTGGTTGAGCAGGCTCGACTTGCCCGCGTTGGGCTGACCGACGATCACCAGCGCCAGCCCCTCGCGCAGACGCACGCCCTCGCCGGTACGGGCCAGGAGATCGGCCAGTTCCGCGCGCAAGTCGGCCAGCTGGTCGTGCAGCCGCGTATCGGAGAGGAAGTCGATTTCCTCTTCGGGAAAATCGAGCGCCGCCTCGATATACATGCGCAGGTGGATCAGGTGCTCGACGAAGGCATGCACGCGTCGCGAGAACGCCCCGGTCAACGAGCGGCGAGCGGCGGTGGCTGCCTGCGTGGAGCCGGCCTCGATCAGGTCGGCGACCGCCTCGGCCTGGGCCAGGTCCATACGACCATTGAGAAAGGCCCGCTCGGTGAATTCACCGGGGCGGGCCATGCGTGCACCACAGGCAGTCATCACCTCGACGGCGGCATCCAGCAGCACCGGGTTGCCGTGCCCCTGCCACTCGACCACGTCCTCGCCGGTGTAGGAGTGCGGTCCCGGAAAGTAGAGCAGAATACCGTCGTCCAGCACCTCACCGCCTTCCGGTCGGCTAAGGGTGACGTAGTGGGCGTGACGGGGACGGGGCTCGATCCCGCTCAGGCGTCGTACGATGGTGAGCGCCTCGGGGCCGGACAGCCGAACGACACCGACACCGGCCCGGCCGGCGGCCGTGGCCACCGCACAAATCGTGTCGGTTGGCGCCGTGCTCACGGAGCAGACCGGTTATGGCCGGCGGCGAGGCGACGTTTCACGGGAAACATCATGAGGAAACATCGCCGGCCGGTCAGCTCGATCCCTTCTGGGCCGCCATCTGCTTTTCCACCCGACGGGTGATGATCGCCTGCTGGACGATCGAGAGCAGGTTGTTGACAAACCAGTAGAGCACCAGGCCCGCCGGGAAGAAGGCGAAGAACACGGTGAAGATCACCGGCAACCACTGGAAGATCTTCTTCTGCATCGGATCGACCGGCGCCGGATTGAGCTTCTGCTGCAGGAACATCGAGGCGCCCATCAGCAATGGCAGGATAAAATACGGGTCCTTCTGCGTCAGGTCCTCGATCCACAAGATCCACGGCGCGTGGCGCAATTCGACGGACTCGACCAGCACCCAGTACAACGCAATGAAGACCGGGATCTGGATCAGGATCGGCAGACAGCCCCCCAGCGGGTTGATCTTCTCCTTCTGGTAGAGCTTCATCATCTCCTGGGAGAGGCGCTGCTTGTCGTCACCGAAACGCTCCTTGAGCGCCTGCATCTTCGGCGTGACCGCCCGCATGCGTGCCATCGATCGATAGCTGATCGCCGAGGGCCACAGGAACAGCAGCTTGATCACCAGGGTGACCATCACGATCGCCCAGCCCCAGTTTCCGACCCAGTCATGGAACAGCTCAAGCAGCCAGAAGATCGGCTCGGAAATCACGGTGAGGATGCCGAAATCCACCGCCAGGTGCATGCCGGTCGCCAGCGACTCGAGATTGGACTGGATCTTCGGTCCCACGTAGAGGATCGATTCCAGCGTCTCGGTGGACTGCGGTGCCACGGCGGTGACCGGCGACATCAACCCGAGGCTGTACACGGTGAAGCCGTCGTTCTGGCTTTTCAGTGTGTAGTACTGGTTGACCTGCTCGGGATTCGACGGCACCCAGGCACTCATGAAGTAATGCTGGATGATGCCGGCCCATCCATCCTGCAGGTCCTTCTGCAGCTTGATCTTGCCCATTTCGTCGAAATCGATCTTCTCGTAGTTGAGACGATCACCACCACCGGCCGGCGTACCCGCGTAGACGCCACCGGTGTACGTGTACATCAGCTGCATACCCGGGGTGGATCCCGAACGGGTCAATTGACGATACTGCTGGCCGCGCCACTCGGCGTCGGTGGTATTTTCCACCGTGTAGCGCAGATCGACCGCGTACGAGCCGCGTTTGAACAGGTAGGTCTTCGTGATCCGTATACCGTCTTCTTCCCAGGTCATCGGCACCTCGAGCACGGACTCGCCATCGGCGAGCCGATACTCGGCTTCCTCTACCTCAAAGGCGCTATGGTGGTCCGGAGCCGGGGCGTTCTTGTCGCCTACCAGACCGGATTGGGCGATATAGGTAAAACCGCTGCTGTCTCGCAACAGGCGCACCGGGTCGTCTGGCTGGTCGAGCTCGACCGGATAGTCGAGCAGGTCGGCCTGCCGGATGACACCACCCTGAGGATCGATCTCGAGCGAGAGCACATCCGTCTCGACACGCACTCGATCCCCGTTGCTCGATCCACTTCCGCCATCGTTACCATCGGCAGATGGGACGTCCCCACTCGTGGCAGGACCACCGGAGGTGGGAAGATCGTCCGCCGGGCGCTCCTCGCCCGCCGCTTGCTCGGTCGTCTGGCTGGCGTTGTTGCGCTCGGCCGATGACTGGTTGTCTTCCAACCAGGCCTGCCAAAGCAGAATCAGGACGAAGCCCAGGGCAATGATCAAGATCAGGCGGCGTTGTTCCATGAGAGTCTTTCAGTCTCGCGATTGAACGGCATGGGGCCCTTGACGGGCTTCGGCTCGAGGAGAGGGCGGCTCGGTATCGCAGCCCGTACAGCGGTGTTCCGGATCGGCACCGGGTACCGGGTCGACGCCGCCGGCACAAAAGGGGTGACAGCGCCCCAATCGGCGCAGGGTCAACCAGCCACCCTTGAGAGCGCCATGTCGAGACAGGGCCTCGATGGCGTACTCCGAACAGGTCGGATAGAAACGACAGGAGGGTGGCAACATCGGGCTGATCAGCAAACGATACCCCTTGACCAGGAAGATCAGGATACGGCGCATTTGCGACTCGCCTTGTTCAGGGCCTGCCGCATCTGCCGATGCAGATCCGGCATGGAGAGGCCTTCCACCCCCGACTTGGCGAGTACGACGACATCCATGCCGGGCAGATCGGCTCGGGCAAGACGAAAATGCTCGCGAGCGACACGCTTGACCCGGTTTCGCTCATGGGCGCGCCGCACTCGCTTACGACTGACCGCTAGCCCCAGGCGTGGTTCGCCACCGGGGTTGGCAAACAGGGCCAGCATAAGGTTCGCGGTATGCACCCGGCCACCGTCACGCATCGCGCGCTGATAGTCCCGCCCGGAAAGCAGGCGCGCCGAACGCGGAAACCGGCCGCCACGAATGACGGCCGGTTTCTCGCTGTCGGCCCCGGAGATCAGGGCCTCGGGCGTTGCCGCTGACATCTGCCTCAGGCAGAGAGCCGCTTGCGGCCCTTGGCACGACGGGCGTTGATGATGGCGCGACCACCACGGGTCTTCATGCGGGCCCGGAAACCGTGGGTCCGCTTGCGGCGCAGGTTGCTCGGCTGAAAGGTTCTTTTCATGACGACGTCCCAGTATTGATCAGGTCGGTGATGTAAATCGGAAAGACCGGCTTGCCGGCCCGCTCGGGTCGTTGTTGACGACCGTATCCGCTTGAAAAAGGGGACGAATACTCTGACAGACCGGGGACGACTGTCAAGGGCTCCGTGTAAACGACCTTTCGGACGGGTCCGGGCAAGCCAACCAGGAAGGCCACCCGCGACCGCTCCCATCTCCTTGCGCCAAGCGTGGATCAACGCCTGAATTCTTGTGGATAAGATGTCCACCAATGGCGCGTGGATGTTACCATCCTACTCTTTTCAACGGCATCACAGCGCGGCAGACTCGGGGCCAGACCTGCGCTTGGAGTGTGCCGATTTTTCGCCTCGACGACACCCCGCCGCACCATGGCCGCTCACTATCGACGATCGGCGACATGATGCGGCCCGAGGCCCCGTCGTAAGAGCGAATGTCGCAGCGATGTCAAGGCCGAGTACTGGTTGAGTCCTGGCCAATCCCGAACCGGTGGAGAACGACCGTCGTCATGCAACATTTCCCGATGTGGCAACAATGCATCGATCGTCTGGCCCAGGAGTTGCCTAACGATCAGCTGACCATGTGGATATTCCCGTTGCAGGCCGAACAGGCCAGCGAGGATCAGTGGCTGTTGTGGGCGCCCAATCGCTTTGCCTTCGACTGGATCGAGCAGAAACTGCTCGAGCGCATCTGCCTGCATGCACGCGAGATTTCGGGCCAGCCGGAACTCGATGTGGCATTGCGCATCGGTGAAGCGAATCGCAACCATGCCAAGCCCTCCTCGGCACCGAAACGGCCCACCACAAAGAATCCACCACCCGCCGACTCCCGACCGACAACGCCCAGACCGGTCGAGCCCGAGCCGGTCGAGCCGGGGGATACCGCCGACGAGGCGTTTCCGCACAATCTCAATCGAGGTTTCACCTTCGAGACGTTCGTCCAGGGAAAATCCAACCAGCTCGCCTGCGCGGCCTCGCAGCAGGTGGCCGCCAACGCCGGCGCCAGCTACAACCCCTTGCTGATCTACGGCGGCGTCGGTC
Source organism: Guyparkeria sp. (assembly GCA_046261775.1). Taxonomy (GTDB): domain Bacteria; phylum Pseudomonadota; class Gammaproteobacteria; order Halothiobacillales; family Halothiobacillaceae; genus Guyparkeria. The sequence goes on along the minus strand of JBHEOB010000035.1, from coordinate 1,843 downwards.
TCGGCAAGACCCACCTGATGCACGCCGTGGGCAACCAGATCATCGAGCAGCAGGGTGACCGGCGCGTGATCTATCTGCACAGCGAACGCTACGTGCAGGAGATGATCACCGCCATCCGCAACAACAACACCGAGCAGTTCAAGAACTTCTACCGCGGCATCGACGCGCTGCTGATCGACGACATCCAGTTCTTCGCCACCAAGCCGCGTAGCCAGGAAGAGTTCTTCCACACCTTCAACGCGCTGATCGAGCAGGGCAAGCAGATCGTGATGACCTGCGATCGCTACCCCAAGGAGATCGAGGGGCTCGAGGAACGCCTCAAGTCGCGCTTCGGCTGGGGCCTGACCGTCGCGGTCGAACCTCCAGATATGGAGACCCGCGTGGCGATCCTGCACAGCAAGGCCGAGCAGTCGGGCATCGATCTGGATTCGGACGTCGCCTTCTTCATCGCCCGACGTATCCAGGCAAACATCCGCGAGCTCGAGGGGGCCCTGCGCCGGGTGATCGTGACCACCCAGTTTTCCAAGCGTCCGATCACCATCGAGTCGACCAAGGACGCACTCAAGGACATGATCTCGGCCCACGCCAAGATGATCACGCTGGACAACATCCAGCGCACCGTCGCCAAGTATTACAACGTCAAGATCCAGGAATTGACCGGTGCTCGACGCACCCGCTCAATCGCCCGACCCCGGCAACTCGCGATGGCATTGGCCAAGGAACTGACCAATCACTCATTACCCGAGATCGGCGAATCCTTCGGTGGGCGCGATCACACCACCGTGCTTCACGCGGTGCGCAAGATCGAGGAGCTCCGAGAGAGCGACAGCAAAATCAACGACGACTACAACCTGCTGCGACATACACTGAACGTATGATCACGAGCTCGGGGACGACTGGGGACAAGACAAGCAAAACGACAGGAAAGACACTGGAGAACATGTGGATGGATCGGTAAATTTAGAGTTTTCCACAAACCGTCCCAATTCATACACAGGCCGTCCCGAGGGCTCAAGCCGATCTGTTAGGTGCGACAAAGGATTGACGAGAAGAGCTTTTTTGCACTTATCCCAAGGGAAACGGCCGCATCACATTCATCATCATCAACAGAACTAAAACATCTGTTATTGATTTAGAGGAACCGCCTGCCATGCAATTGACCGTCAGTCGACCCGACCTGCTCGACGCCATCAACCGGGTGATCGGGGGTGTCGAGAAACGTCAGACCATGCCGATTCTCGGCAACCTGCTTCTGGAGGCCGATGGCGATCGGTTGCAACTGACCGGCACCGATCTCGAGATCCAGCTGGAAAGCGAGTGCCTCGCGGATATCACCCAGCCAGGCGGCACCACGGTCAACGCACGCAAGCTTCACGACATCATCCGCGCCATTCCTGCCGAATCGCAGATCGTGATGCGCCAGGAAGACGGCTTCGTCATCGTGCAGGCGGGTCACAGCGTGTTCCGCCTCGGGTGCCTGCCCGCCGACGAATACCCACGCATGGAAGCCACTACCGAAGAGCATCGCCTGGTCCTCGGACAGAATCGACTACGTGCCATGCTGGAGAAGACCCAGTTCTCGATGGCCCAGCAGGACGTCCGCTATTTCCTCAATGGCCTGCTGTTCGAGGTAAGCGCGGAACGTATCCGTTGCGTAGCTACTGACGGGCATCGTCTGGCTCTGGCGGAGACCGACAGCCAGCAGTCGATCGAGGAGACCCTGCGAATCATCGTGCCGCGCAAGATGGTGATGGAATTGATGCGGGCACTCGATCGCGACGACGAATCCCCGGTTGAACTGCTGGTCAGCACCCAGCAGATCGAGCTCAAGCTTGCTCACCAG
>JBHEOB010000034.1:0-16790 GCA_046261775.1 Guyparkeria sp. | reverse complement strand
ATCGATCGCTGGGTGATCCGCCGCAGTTGCCGTTGGCTCTCCGGTCAGTCAGCGGACAGCGGCATCGTCAACATCAACCTCTCGGCGCATTCGGTACAGGATCCGGAGATGCTGGACTATATTCGCCAGGAGATGGGCGAATGGGGCGTCGATCCCGGCCGGGTGGTCTTCGAGATAACCGAGACCGCCGCTATTCTCAACCTCGAGCAGGCCGAGCGCCTGATTCGAGCCATGCGCCGCATCGGTTGCCGTTTCGCGCTGGACGACTTTGGCGGCGGATTCCTCTCGTTCGAATACCTGCGGCGCCTTGATCCGGATATCGTCAAGATCGACGGCCGACTGATCGAGGATCTGTCGCATGATCCGGTCGCCGCGGTAATCGTTTCCGCCATTGCCCAGGTATCCCGGGTCATGGGCGCGCAGACGGTGGCCGAGTGGGTGGAAACCGACGATCAGTATCGCCAGGTGGTGGATATGGATATCGATTACGTGCAGGGGTTCCTTCTGCACCGGCCGGCCCCGCTGGATGCACACTGAGCGTGTTCCAGCCGGTCTCGCAACCGGAGGTGCAATCGTATAGAGTCGCGCGCCAAACCGATTCAAACCAAACGGGAGACGACTCATGCGCATGCTGCACACCATGCTCCGTGTCAGCGATCTGGAAAAGTCGCTGGCGTTCTACACCGACGTGCTCGGCATGAAGCTGTTGCGCCATCAGGATTATCCGGCCGGCGAGTTCACGCTCGCCTTTGTCGGTTACGGGGACGAGAGCGAGACGGCGGTCCTCGAGCTGACCTACAACTGGGGGGACCATCAGTACGACTTAGGTGACGGCTATGGACATATCGCCATCGAGGTCGACGATGTCTATGCGGCGGCCGAGAAAATCCGTGAGAAAGGCGGGGATATCCTGCGAGAACCCGGCCCGATGAATGCCGGTTCGACCATCATCGCTTTCGTCGCGGATCCGGATGGTTACGCGATCGAACTGATCGGTGCGAAGTGAAAGGAAAATCGACCTCTGTCAAGGCTTGACAGCCGTCATTTTCCACATCCAGAAGGGCGCAGCCTCGGTTGCGCCTTTTTCGTGCACGGTGAATCAGGCAGTTACGCGTGAGGCTTTCCTAAGTGGTTGTTATTTAGTGATATAGTCGGGCAAGGCTACAGATTGGTTAAAAAATAACCAATTGCGTCCCCTGCCTTGTGGGGCCGCGCATTCTCGGTTCCTTCCACATAGTTATCCACAGTTTCTGTGAAAAACTATACCGCCCCGGATAGACGGCCCTGCCAGCGGAATTTGACGTTTGTTTTGCGATCGTTGGGCCCCGTTCAACTGCCGGATGCGTCTTAAGTGGCCGGCCATCCTCTCCATGGGCGGCGGGCCATGAATGGCCGAAAAGTGAAACGCTCCGACACATGGCTGTCACAAACCCGGCGTAGCCTGCGCTAACATGCTCGGGTCCGTATATTGGGCCCAGCCAAGCCAGACAATCTAACGATCGAGGAATAGGGAGAGTGACCACATGACGATCCGAGTGGGTATCAATGGTTTCGGCCGGATCGGCCGTCTGGCCTTCCGGGCGCTGGCCGACCGCCCCGAGCTGGATCTCGAGGTGGTCCATGTGAACGAGATCGCGGCCGATGCGGCCTGCATGGCCCATCTGACCGAGTTCGATTCGGTGCACGGGCGGTGGCAGCAGGCCATCGCGGGTGAGGGCGATACGCTGACCCTCTCGGGACGAGAGATTCGCTTCACCCAGAGCGACACGGTCGAAGGGATCGACTGGGCCCGTACCGGCGTCGATCTGGTAATCGAGGCGACCGGATGCTGGAGGCGCTTCGAGGAGATCGCGCCACACCTGGCACAGGGGGTCTCACGGGTGGTGGTTGCCGCTCCGGTCAAGCACGAGGAGGCGCTCAACGTCGTCATGGGAGTTAACGAGCATCGCTTCGATGCGGCTCGTCATCGCGTGGTGACGGCGGCCTCTTGCACGACCAACTGTCTCGCCCCGGTGGTCAAGGTGCTCCACGAAGGTCTGGGTATACGGCGTGGCACCATGACGACCATGCACGATTTGACCAACACGCAGGTCGTGGTCGACAAGGGTGATAAGGACTGGCGCCGCGCCCGCGCCTCGTCGATGTCGCTGTCGCCGACCACCACGGGTTCGGCAAAGGCCATCGGAGCGATTTTCCCGGAACTGGATGGGCGCCTGAACGGGCTGGCCGTGCGCGTACCGTTGCTGAATGCGTCGCTGACCGACTTTGTCTTCACCCCAGAGCGCGGCACCACGGTCGAGGAGGTCAACGACCTGTTGCGCTCCGCTGCCGAAGGTCCGCTCAACGGCATCCTCGGTTACGAGACTCGCCCACTGGTCTCGGTGGACTACACCAACGATCCGCGCTCCTCGATCGTCGACGCCCCCTCGACAATGGTGATCGACGACGAGCTGGTCAAGGTGCTCGCCTGGTACGACAACGAGTGGGGCTATGCCCAGCGGCTGGTCGAGCTTGCCTCCATGATCGGTCGAACCTGAGAAAACCGGACTTCCCATGCCCATTGCCATGAGCCAGGCCCTGCGCCACTACCTGACCATCACCGGCAACTACTGGTTGTTCACCCTGACGGACGGGGCGATCCGCATGCTGGTGGTGCTGCATTTCTATCAGCTCGGCTACTCGCCGTTCGCTATCGCGATGCTGTTCCTCTTCTACGAGTTCTTCGGCGTGGTCACCAACCTGGTGGGTGGCTGGCTGGGCGCGCGGATCGGCCTGAACCGGACCATGCAACTCGGCACCGGACTGCAGATTGTCGCGTTGCTGATGCTGACGGTGCCCGATGCCTGGTTGACCGTAGCCTACGTGATGTTTGCCCAGGCGCTGTCGGGTATCGCCAAGGACCTAAACAAGATGTCGGCGAAGGCCGGGGTCAAGCTGGTGGCGCGCGAGGGCAATGCGCAACTCTTTCGCTGGGTGGCATGGATTACCGGGTCGAAGAACGCGCTGAAGGGCGCCGGGTTCTTTCTCGGTGCCGTCTTGCTTTCCGTCGTGGGCTTCCAGGGGGCCATGGGCCTGCTGGCCGCGCTGCTCGTGGTCGGATTTTTGATGACCCTGACGTTGCCGGGGGGATTCGGCGCGATCAAGGCCAAGACCGGCTTTCGCCAGATGTTCTCGCGTGAGCCCTTGATCAACTGGCTGGCCGCGGCGCGGCTGTTCCTGTTCGGCGCCCGAGATGTCTGGTTCGTCGTTGCCCTGCCGGTTTTCCTCGTCTCGATCGGCTGGGATTTTCACTGGGTCGGCGCCTACCTCGCCCTCTGGGTGATCGGTTATGGCGTGGTCCAGTCGGCCGCCCCCTGGTTGCTGGGTGCGCGTCGCCGGGCCGACGGGACACCCGGCGATGGCCCCGGTGCGCGCACCGCCGTGGGCTGGAGCTTTGCCTTGGTTCTTCCCCTCGGTGTATTGCTGCTGTTCATCGCTTCCGGCCAGACCGCCGGCTGGATCATCACGCTTGGACTGGCATTCTTCGGCGTCGTGTTTGCGCTGAACTCGGCGAATCACTCCTATTTGGTGCTGCGCTACTCGGCCGATGAGAAGGCTTCGCAGAACGTCGGCTTCTACTACGCAGCCAACGCGGGCGGACGGTTGATGGGTACCATCCTGTCCGGTGCCAGCTACCAGTGGCTTGGCATCGCCGGCAGCCTCAGCTTTGCGTTGGCCTTCGTCGTGATCGCGGGCCTTTTGAGTCTGCGGCTCATCGCGCTGGAATCCGGTCTGGACGGGGAGGGCGGTCGCGTCGTCGAGTAGCGTTAACCACTGCTCGGGACGCCTCCCTGTTGTGCCCTCGGTGAGTTCTACCCTCTATACTGGGTTGCGTGACGGTAGCGAGAATGAGGGTCGATGGGGCAATGACGAAATCATCCGACACGCGCAAGGAAGGCCTGGAACGGGCAATGGACCTGGTGCGCCAGTGCGCGACGGACGACGGGTTCCTTGCCTCACCCACCCAGCGCGACAATTATCGTCGGGTGTGGGCCCGTGACGGGGTCATCATCGGCCTGGCCGCGCTGATGACCGGTGAAGAGTCGCTGATGGCCACGATGCGTCAGACACTCGGCACACTGGTGCGCCACCAGGGACCCCATGGTGAGATACCCAGCAATGTCGATACCAGCACGCAACGCATCAGCTACGGTGGCACCACCGGGCGCGTGGATGCGGATCTATGGTTCGTTATCGGCTGCGCCGAGTACTGGCGTGCCAGCGGGGATGACACCTTCCTGGAGGAGATCCTGCCATCCTTGGAGCGCGTGCGTTTCCTGCTCGGGGCATGGGAGTTCAACGACCGCGGCCTGATCTACGTTCCGCAGACCGGTGACTGGTCCGACGAATATGTCCAGTCGGGATACATCCTCTACGACCAGCTGCTCTACTTGCAGGCCTTACGCTCGTTCTGCCGGATCCACGCCCATGTCCATGGTTCGGCCGACCATCAGCTTCAGGACCGAACCACGCGACTGCTGCACCTGATCTGCGGCAATTTCTGGTTCAATGGTAACGAGCCGGCCGACATTTACCACGAAGTGCTGTACGAAAAGGGGCGCAAGGCCGCGCCGCATCGCGACGATCAATACTGGATGCCATTTTTCTCGCCGACCGGCTACGGTTATCGCTTTGACGCCTTCGCCAATGTCCTGGCCAATCTGTTCCGTGTGGCGACAAACGGGCAGGGCGATCAGGTCGATGGCCATATCACGAAGATAACGCCGGAGGCCATGCCGTTGCTGCCGGCCTTTCATCCCATCATCGAGCCGGTGGACCGGGACTGGGAAAGCTTGCAGGTGATGTTTTCGTACACTTTCAAGAACAAGCCGTACGAGTTTCACAACGGGGGTCTCTGGCCGATGCTCACCGGTTTTTATGTCGCCGACCTGGCCAGCCGCGGGCACACGGTAAAGGCCCGACTGCACCTCGATGCCATCCACGCGGCCAATGCCTTGCCGATGGAGGGTGAGCCCTGGTCATTCCCGGAATTCGTGCACGGGCGGAAGCTTACGCCGGGCGGAACACGATGCCAGGGATGGAGCGCCGCCGCCGCGGTCATCGCGCATCATGCCTTGCAGGGACAACCACTTTTCCGGATCGACGATGACGAATGAACTGCTGGTCTGTACCGACCTCGATCGAACCCTGATCCCGAACGGTCACCAGCCGGAATCAAGGGACGCGCGCGATCTGTTCCGGCGACTGGTCCAACGCCCCGAGGTGACGTTGGCCTACGTCAGCGGACGTGACCGCCACCTGCTCGAGTCGGCGATCGACGAGTTCGCGCTGCCGGTACCGGATTTCGCCATCGGCGACGTGGGCACGACGATCTATCGCATCGACGAGGGCATATGGCACCCCTGGGCGGCCTGGGCCGACGAGATTGCGACAGACTGGGGCGGGAAAGATCGTCAGACGCTCGCGGGGATGCTCGAGGACATCCCGGATATCGAGCCACAGGAACCGGCAAAGCAGAATACCTACAAACTCAGTTACTACGCCCCGGCGGATCTGGATGGCGAGCTGCTTGCCGGGCGGATTGGCGAGCGCCTGGCGAGCATGGGGGTGCGTAGCAGCGTGATTTGGAGCATCGACGAGATGCGTGACGTGGGGCTGATCGATGTACTGCCGGCCGGGGCCACCAAGGTCCATGCGATCCGGTTTCTCCAGGCGCATCTGCACGTGCCCGCGGCACGGACGGTCTTCGCCGGCGACAGCGGCAACGATCTGCCGGCGCTGACAAGTGGTCTTCAGGCGATCGTGGTGGCCAATGCCCGCGAGGAGGTCAAGCAGGCCGCCCGCCATGCCACCGCCGAACGGGGTATCGAGCATTGCCTGTTCGTCGCTCGCGGGGATTGGCTTGGCCTGAACGGCAATTACGCGGCGGGCATTCTCGAGGGCATCGTGCACTTCGTTCCCGAGGCCCGCTTTTGGCTGGAAATCGACTGAGACGAGGGTCGAGTCAGCCCTCGCCAAGCCCCTCCACCATGGCCATGAACGCCTCGGCGAGTGGATTGCGCGCGCGCCCCACCGCCTCAATCCGCCCCAGGCGACGTGTGGGCAGCTCGCCATTGCCACATTCGAGCCACGCCAGTCCTTCACGCTGAAGGGTGGTGGGCAGAACGGCCCATCCAACCCCCGTGGCGGCCAGCACCGCGATCGAATCAAGCTGGTTGATCTCGATGATCGCCGGGGGCAACAATCGCCGGTCGTCGAGCCACCGGTCGATGGCCATGCGAGTACTGGTGGCCTCGGCCGGCAGGATCAATGGCAGTCGCCTGCCGATACGATCCAGCGCCGGTGGCCTACCACTCGGGCAATGACGTTTAGCCACCACCGGTTGCATGGTCTCCTCCCAGAGGACGCGAGTGCGCACGCGATCGTCGAGGCGAGGCGGCAGGGTGGCATAGGCCAGCGCCGACTCGCCCAGCGCCACCTGTTCGATTGCCCGCTCGGAGTCGTGAAAACTCAGGTCAAGCAACACATCCGGGTAACGTTCCGAAAAGCGCTCGAGCACTTCCGGGAGCAGGTGAAGGCCCGCGTAGTGGCTCAAGGACAGGGCAAGTCGACCACTCAGCGCCGTTTCGCTGACTTCGGCCGCGGTGACGATATCTTCCAGACAGGCCTGCATTTCTTGTACGGCCGGCAGCAGCCGCTCGGCCCGGTAGGTCAGCACGACTCGTTGCCCCATCCGGTCGAACAGGTCGAATCCCAGCCGATCCTCGAGTTGCGCCACTCGTTTTGATACGGCCGGCTGACTGACGTGCAGTCGTACTGCCGCTGCCGAAAACGAACCGGTCTCGGCTACCGCGAAAAAGGTCAGCAATTGCTGCGTATCCAGATGGAGGGGGTTCATCCTCTCTCTCCCTTGGAAACTTGTCCGGGAAAACCCGCGGGAAGGCTAATGGAAGCGGCTAGTATAACCAATGGATATGCCGGTTATGCGATATTTCCATTTTAGTTATTGGGCTGGCACCTCTATGATTGCGGCATGAAAGACAAAGCTATCAATGTGCTCGGCCTGCCCTTGGCCAAATGTTCGGTCGAACCCGTCACCGGTTTTTACCGCGACGGTCGATGTCGGGTCGGGGCGGAGGACGGCGGTGTCCACGGCGTATGTGCGGAGCTCGATGATGCATTCCTCGACTACACCGCCGCACAGGGAAACGAACTGCGCCAGCCGGTACCGGCCTACAACTTTCCGGGGCTGACAGCCGGGGATCGCTGGTGTGTCTGCGCCTTGCGTTGGCGTGAGGCCCTCGAGGCCGGCGTGGCCCCACCGGTAGTGCTGGCCTCGACGCACCACGAGGTGCTACGGGTGATCAATTTGCGCGACCTGATCGAACACGCCGTCGACCCGCCGGCCTCGGGGCTGGATGACGGGTTTTACGAGTTTTAGGCTCCAACTTATCGAGACAACGGATACCTGGCCGGCCGGCAACTGATGCCGACTCGGGCCATCCGGAGGAACACGCCCATGGCTGGAAAGACACTCTACGACAAGCTTTTCGACGCGCACGTCGTCCACGACCAGGGCGATGGCACGGCGCTGCTCTATATTGATCGTCACCTCGTTCACGAGGTGACCAGCCCGCAGGCCTTCGAGGGACTGCGGCTGGCCGGTCGCAAGCCGTGGCGCACCGGGGCCATGCTGGCCGTGCCGGATCACAACGTGCCGACCACCGATCGGGCGGGCGGTATCGTGGATCCCGTGTCGCGCGAGCAAGTCAACACGCTGGACCGCAACTGCGAGGAATTCGGCGTCCAGGAATTCCCGATGGCCGACCTGCGCCAAGGCATCGTGCACATCATCGGGCCCGAGGAGGGTTTCACGCTCCCTGGCTCGACAGTGGTCTGCGGTGATTCGCACACCTCGACCCACGGCGCGATCGGCGCCTTGGCCTTCGGCATCGGCACCTCCGAGGTCGAGCACGTCATGGCGACCCAGACCTTGCTGCAAAAACGCACCAAGACCATGCAGGCGCGCGTCGACGGCGAGCTTGGGCCGGGCGTGACAGCGAAAGACGTGGTGCTCGCCATCATCGGCAAAATCGGCACCGCCGGCGGCACCGGCTACGCGATCGAGTTCGCCGGCTCGGCGATCGAGTCGCTCTCGATCGAGGGGCGCATGAGCGTGTGCAACATGTCGATCGAGGCGGGCGCCCGCGCCGGCATGGTGGCGGTCGACGAGAAGACGGTCGACTATTTCCGCGACAAGCCGTTTGCGCCCACCGGCGAGATGTTCGAGCAGGCAGCAGCGTACTGGCGCACCCTCAAATCCGATCCCGATGCCGAATTCGACAAGGTGGTGGTTCTCGATGGAAGCAGGATCGAGCCGCAGGTCAGTTGGGGCACCTCGCCGGAAATGGTCGGGCCGGTAAACGGCAGTGTCCCGGATCCGGCGGCCGAGTCCGATCCGGTCAAGGCCGAGGGCATGCGCAAGGCGCTTGGCTACATGGGGCTCGAAGCCAACACGCCGATGACGGAGATCCAGATCGACAAGGTCTTCATCGGTTCGTGCACCAACGCGCGCATCGAGGATCTGCGCGCCGCGGCCGCCGCCATCAGGGGCGGGCACGTGGCCGACAGTGTCACGCTGGCCATGGTGGTGCCGGGCTCGGGGCTCGTACGCGAGCAGGCCGAGAAGGAAGGCCTCGACAAGGTGTTTCTCGAGGCGGGCTTCGAATGGCGCGAGCCGGGTTGCTCGATGTGTCTGGCGATGAACGCCGACCGGCTCGAGCCGGGCGAGCGCTGCGCCTCGACATCCAACCGCAACTTCGAGGGTCGGCAGGGGCAGGGCGGTCGCACGCACCTGGTCAGCCCGGCCATGGCCGCCGCCGCGGCGGTCGCCGGCCATTTCGTCGACGTCCGTCAAGCGTAAGGGAGACTAAAACATGCAGGCATTCACCACCCACCAGGGAATCGTCGCGCCTCTCGACCGCTCGAACGTGGACACCGACGCGATCATCCCGAAGCAATACCTCAAGTCGGTCAAGCGCACCGGCTTCGGACCGACCGCGTTCGACGACTGGCGTTACCTCGATCCGGGCGAGCCGGGGATGGATCATAGCCAACGCCGCAAGAATCCGGACTTCGTGCTCAACCGCGAGCCGTTCGACCGCGCGAGCATCCTCCTGGCGCGAGAGAATTTCGGCTGCGGCTCATCGCGAGAACATGCCGTCTGGGCACTGACCGACTTCGGCTTTCGCGCCGTGGTCGCGCCGTCGTTCGCCGACATATTCTTCAATAACAGCTTCAAGAACGGCCTGCTGCCGATTGCTTTGAAAGAAGAAGAGGTCGACGCGATCTTCAAGGCGGTCGAAGCGAACCCGGGTCTGGAACTTGAAGTCGACCTGCCGAACCAGGTGGTCAAGGCCCCAGACCTTGCCACGTACGAGTTCGAGATCGACAGTTTCCGCAAGCACTGCCTGATCGAGGGACTGGATGACATCGCGTTGACCCTGGAGCACGCCGACAAGATCAAGTCCTACGAGACGGCGCAGATGGCAAAGACACCGTGGTTATTTAACGACATGCGTGGAAACGTCGGCGGCTGAATACCGAACGAAATACTGATGAAAGGAAATCCAACACCGTGAGTCAAAAGAATATTCTCGTACTGCCGGGCGACGGAATCGGCCCCGAGATCACCGAGCAGGCGGTCAACGTGCTCAAGGCCGTCGTGGCCGGCAGCGACCTGGAGCTAACGTGCACTGATGGCCTCATCGGTGGAGCGGCCTACGATGCCGAAGGGCAACCGTTCCCCGAAGTCACCCGCCAACAAGCAGAGAAGGCCGATGCGGTACTGCTCGGTGCGGTCGGCAGTCCGCAATACGACAATCTTGATCGCCCACTCCGCCCGGAGCGCGGCCTGTTGGCAATCCGCAAGACGATGGGGCTGTTCGCCAACCTGCGTCCGGCGATGCTGTACAGCGCCCTGGCAGATGCCTCCTCGCTCAAGCCCGAGTCGGTCTCGGGGTTGGACATCCTGATCGTGCGTGAGCTGACCGGCGGGGTGTACTTCGGTCAGCCGCGAGGCATCCGCGAGGTCGACGGACAGCGCGAAGGCTTCAACACCATGCATTACAACGAGGCCGAGATCGAACGCATCGGCCGCGTCGCCTTCGAGGCTGCACAGAAGCGCAACAAGCGCCTGTGCTCGGTGGACAAGGCCAACGTGCTGGAGACCTCCGAGCTGTGGCGAGAGGTGATGAACCGCCTGTCCGCCGAGTACCCGGACGTCGAGTTGTCGCACATGTACGTCGACAATGCCGCGATGCAGCTCGTGCGCGCGCCGAAGCAATTCGACGTGATGGTTACCGAGAACCTGTTCGGCGACATCCTTTCCGACCAGGCCTCGATGCTGACCGGTTCGATCGGCATGCTGCCCTCGGCATCGCTCAACGAGACAGGGCAGGGCCTGTACGAGCCCAGCCACGGATCGGCGCCCGACATCGCGGGGCAGGGCGTGGCCAATCCGATGGCGACCATCCTGTCGGCGGCCATGCTGCTGCGGTACTCGTTCGGTCGCGGTGATCTGGCCGACCGGATCGAGAATGCCTGTGTCGCCGTGCTCGATCAGGGCCTGCGCACGCCGGACATCATGCAGGAAGGCATGACACAGGTACCCACCAGTGAGTTGGGCCAGGCCGTCGTCGATGCCCTGAACGCCTGAGTGGCAAATGGATCGCTTCGTGCGCCCGGCGTGATGCGCTAGGCTAGATTCATCGTGTCAGATTCAGGGTTGTCGGCCGAACGAATGCCGCCAACCCGCAAATGCTCTCATCAGACTTCCAATCGCAAGGAGAAATCTTCATGAGCAAGACGGTCGATGTTGCTGTCGTCGGTGCCACGGGTGCCGTTGGCGAGACCATGTTGTCCATCCTGGCCGAGCGCAACTTCCCTGCCGGCAAGGTATACGCGCTCGCCTCCGAGCGTTCAGCCGGCAAGAAGGTCGCTTACGGCAACTCCTACCTGACGGTCGAGGATCTCGCCACCTTCGATTTTTCCAAGGTCCAAGTAGGGCTGTTCTCGCCGGGGGGCTCTATCTCTCGCGAGTATGCTCCCAAGGCGGCAGCGGCGGGCTGCGTCGTGATCGACAACACCTCCGAGTTCCGCTATGACGACGACGTCCCGCTGATCATTCCCGAGGTGAACGCCCACGCGATCTCCGGCTACACGCAGCGGAACATCATCGCCAATCCGAATTGCTCGACCATCCAGATGTTGGTTGCATTGAAGCCGATCTACGATTCGGTCGGCATCGAGCGCATCAACGTAGCGACCTACCAGGCCGTGTCCGGCTCGGGCAAAGAGGCGATCGAGGAGCTGGCCACCCAGAGTGCGCGAAAGCTCAACGGCCAGGAGGCCGATGCGGTGGTCTACCCGAAACAGATCGCGTTCAACACCTTGCCGCAGATCGACGTCTTTCAGGACAACGGCTACACCAAGGAAGAGATGAAGATGGTCTGGGAGACCCGGAAGATCTTCGAGGACGAATCGATCCTGGTGAACCCCACCGCCGTCCGTGTGCCGGTGTTCTTCGGTCACTCCGAGGCGGTCCACATTGAGACCCGCGACAAGATCACCGCCCAGCAGGCCTGGGATCTGTTTAAGAACGCCGAGGGCATCGAGGTTATCGACTCGCGGCGTGACGGCGGTTACCCCACGGCGGTCACGGATGGGGCGGGGCACGACCCGGTCTACGTGGGACGCATCCGCGAGGACATCACGCACGAGCATGGCCTGAATCTCTGGGTCGTCGCCGACAACGTCCGCAAGGGTGCGGCACTCAACAGTGTTCAGATCGCCGAGTGTGTGGTGCGCGACTACCTTTGATCTGTGGCACAATCGAGCGCAATGGGTCAAAGGATGGAGCCGGAGCGGCAGTCGGGCAATGAGGCCCGCGCCACCGGCGCGAGCAAGGAGTCAGTGACATGCGGAAGTTGAGTTTGGTGATGGCGGGGGTTCTGGGTGCCGGGACCCCGTTGATCAGCCAGGCCGCCACCCTGGGCGAAGCCCGGGTGCAGTCGTTCTTGAGTGAACCCCTCGATGTGAGAGTGCCGCTGTCGCGGTCGAGTGACGAGCCACTCGACGAAATCACGGTCAAGTTGGCTCCGCCCTCGTTCTACCGAGAGGCTGGCGTCCCGCTGGAAAACATCACGGGCAACCTCACGTTCAATATCCAGACGGATGGTGGGCGTGAGTACGTCCTGATCGGCTCCAAACGCCCGATCCGCGATCCCATCCTGCGCATTCTGCTCGAGGTCGGTTCGCCGCAGGGGCGGATGATCCGCGAGTACAACCTGCTGCTCGACCCGCCATCGGTAGGTGGCAGCAAGGAGCGCCGGCCCGCCCAGGGCGCTTCCACCGGCCCCGAGTCCACCTCATCATCTAGGCGTACATCGGCGGTCGCCACGGGTTGGCAGCGTGTTGATCCGGCCGAAAACGTGTCGTTCGACTCGAACCGAGAGGTCGAACGTGGCGATACGCTTTACGAGATCGCCCGCGAATTCGTTACGGACGGCAATGACATTCGACCGATGATGCAGGCGATCATCGACGCCAACCCGAGCGCCTTTACCAACGGCAACGGCAACGCTCTTTTGGCCGGTGCAAGCCTCAGGGTGCCGGGGAAAGGGGCATCGGATTCGGATGCTGACCAAGAAGTCGGGAACGGTGAGGAGGGAGCCCCTGGAGAGGATAGAGAGGCCTCGTCAGAGACCGGGAAACTTCCAGCTCTGCAGTTGCTGGGCCCGGAAGAAGAGGGTGCGGAATCTGAACCCGCCGCTCCGGCGGATCTTGGCGGATTCGGTGACTTGTCTCGTGAGCAGCCGTTGGCAGCCATCGTCGATGGCACGGCGGAAGGGTCCGGTGCGCCAGGTGACCGCGAGGCGGCGCTGGACCAGGAAGAAGTCGAGTCGGTCCGCGCCGAGAACGAGGCCCTCACCGAACAACTGCGCGCCCTCAAGGATCAGATCGATTCAGTCAGCATGGCCGTCGACGAACGTGACGCCCAGATAGCGGAGCTCCAGGCGGCCGTGCAACAGTCTCGTGCCGAACTGCAGGGTGTCGAACAGTCGGCCGGTGAATTCTGGGTCCAGTGGGGCAAGTATCTGACCGGCGCATTGGGTTTGGTGATCATCGCACTTATCATCGCCCTGGCCCTTAGACGCAACCGTCGCGACGATGAGCCCGGCGTGCCAATGCCGACCACCGCCGATACATCGCGCCAGCGTGTTGCGGAGCGCGACCCGGCTATCGACACGGCAACCGCGGCCGGAACCACCATGGCGGCGGGCACGGCAGCAGTCGGCGGGGCCGCGACAACTCGCGACCGCGAGTCAGGCGAATTGTCATCGGACTCGGGCGAGGACATGGTGGGTACTTCCACACGCATGGATGACCCGATGAATCCGGAGATGGCGCTAGAAGAGGCTCGGGTACTCGAATCCTTTAACTTGACCCACCAGGCGGTGGAATTGTTGCAGGACAGCCTTACCGAGCATCCCGGCGACACCGGTCTTCAGGCGGCACTGAATCGCCTTAAGGGGATCGAGGGCGATGCCCCGGCAGCCGAATCGCAAGCGCCGGCGGTAAGCCCGCAGACAAATGAAGCCGAGCTAACGGACGAGACCCGCGATACCTCGGGCGAATCTCAACCCGAACCATCTGCCGCGACGCCTGCCGTCGACGAGCCCCCCGAGTCGTCCGACGAGCAGAATGACAAGACGCAGCTGGGCAGCTGGGATGATCCGGACGACATGCTTGCCACTTCGGATTCCGAGCCGGGGCCGGTCGACGACGAGCGAACAGCGGACCTGGATGATTCGTTTGCCTTGGAGACACCGGCGAACGGCGGATCAGCCGACGAAATCGACTCGTCCACTCGACACGAGGCCGGCGATCTCGACCTGCCGGATAACGAGACGCCGCCGGCTAGCGTCGTTTCCTCGTCGAAGGACAGCGAACGCGGCGAACCCGAGTCACTCGACCTAGATCTCACCGGTTACGAGCCGGCCGGGACAGAAACGGCAGAGCCTGATCCGGCGGTCGATGAGGACCGCGGCATGGATCTGGATCTGGGCGAGACTCCCCAAACCCAAGAGCCGACTCCAGCTGATGCGCCAGAGGAGGTGTCCGCTGACGCGGATGCCGATATCGACACGCGCGTTGGACTGGCCGAAGCCTTTCTCGACGTAGGCGACAGCGAAAGCTTCGACATGATTGAGGCGGAGCTGAGGGAAGAGGGTGCCACCGGCGCCCTGGAGCGACTAGAGGAACTGAAGAAGCGTTATCAGGGCTGATCCACGAAGACGGCTGGTCGCGAACCGAAGGGGCCCATCGTGCGCGATGGGCCCTTATTTATGTGTATTGGGAGCTTGCTGTCTATTGGGCACGGGACTCATCGGGTCCGGAGGCTATCAAGAGCAAGTCGTTCGAAGCCCAGAATAGCGTGCAGAGACGTCTTCACCTTGCTATCGTCCAACGAATCATGCGGCCTGTGACAATGCGTCACGGTCTGGTGGTGAGACACGAAAAAGGCCGGAGACTCTCGGAGCCACCGGCCTTGCAACAATCTAAGAATTTGGTGCCCAGGAGAGGACTCGAACCTCCACGGATCTCTCCACTAGTACCTGAAACTAGCGCGTCTACCAGTTCCGCCACCTGGGCAACGCGGCGCATAGTAGGAATCCTGGAGGGGACTGTCAACCGTGAATGCAAAAAAAACGCCGACAATGGTGTTGCGTGCCGTCGAACCGGAAGCACGCCAGGCATTGGCCGGCACGGACAAGCGATTGATTGCGTGCGCAAAGCCGTACTCAGACCACCCGCGTGTGACCGCGTTTCTTGGTCCCGAGGATTCGATGATCGCCTTGGGGCCAGATGCAGACACGTCGGTGATCGATACCGACGACCTGATCGCACGGGCGGATGTCGAGGACACGGTGATCGAACTTATCGTGATGATCGACCAATGGGACGAGGCGTTGTCGCCGCTGTTGGCGACGCTTCGTGATCGGTTGAATCGACCGGTCATGGTCCATTTCGGTGAGGGGCATCCAATCGGTGGCAGCGTGGATCAGCGCATGGTCTCCCTGGGTTTTACCCGTCAGACTGCAGCTGAGCCGATGTACCTATTCGATATCGAAACCTACAAGCAGACACCGGACTGGCTAAACGCCCGCCACTGGGCGAATCCGGAGCTGTGGGGCAAGTATCGTTGGTAGGGAATGGTTACCGTGAATCACGGCCTCTGGGTTGGCAGGGGGTCGCACTGGAGGCCCAAAGTCAGGAGCAAATTGATTTCGGCGAGATGTAACGAAGTATCAACTGTATTTAACATAATATATATTCTACGAAGTTGCTTTAGAGGAAAAACATGGCCCACTTGGGCGCCAAGTCTTGTTGCGGTTCGAATTCGTCACAGGGAGCGGCCGTGCTTCGCTAGCTCTTGCACTACAATGGGCGCATGCGGCCCAGGACACATTCCGGGCCGGAAGCATTCAACGTTTTGACAGGCCCGCCATGCGACCCATCTCGTCCGCTGCACTGTTTCTGGGAATAAGTCTGGCTTCGATCGGCTCTGGCTGCTCGATCAGCCCGGCCGACGAGCCGTCGGCTCAGACAGCCACCGAGTCCACGGGACCCGGATCACCCTCACGTGAACTTGAGGGCTTCGATCAAGGCCCGATCTTCCATGTGCTCGCCGCCGAATTCTACGGTCGGCAGAAGAACTACGACCGGGCCGCAGCGCATTATGCGGAAGTCGCCGATCAGAGCGAGAACGAGGCATTGCTGGAACGCGCCATCCAGGCAGCCATTTTTGCCGATCGATTCGACCTCGCCCAGTCACTGGCCGAACGATTGCGTGAAATCTCCCCGGGCAACGCTCGCGCTGCGGCAGTCATGATGATCGCCTCGTTGGAACTGGGTGAAACCGAGCAGGCCGATCGGGCACTCAACCAGTGGCTGGAATCCGATTCGGGCAATGTCGAGAAGATATTCAACGAGATCGGACAGTACCTGCAAAAGAGCCTCGACCGTGACAGCGCTCTGACCTACACGCGCCATCTTGCCGACCGCTTCCCCCAGCAATATGAAGCACAAGTGGTGATCGCGAAGCTTGCGCTCTCCTTCGGTGACCTGTCGCTCGCCCATCAAGCCGCCGACCGGGCCATGTCGTTGCGACCCGACGAGACCATGGCCTATGACGTGGCGATGATCATCGCCAACCGCGAAGGCGACGTAGATGAGGCCATTCGTGTTCTCGAAAAGGCGTACAACCGCTTTCCCGAGAAGGGACGCTACGCAAGCGGGTTGATAGAAGCGCGACTTGCCGCAGGTAGGCAGGAAGCCGCCCTAGCGCTGCTCGAACGCCAACTCGAGAAGCGCCCGGACGATGCCGAGTTGCTCCGCAATCTGTCGCTTTTCGCGTTTCGCATGGAGCGCCCCGACCTGGCCGAACGGGCACTCGATCGTCTCGAACAGCTCCCGGGACAGTCGGACGTGGTCCACCTGATCCGGGGCCGCGTTGCCTTGCTGGAGGCTGACTTGAATGGCGCGGAATCGGCGCTATCGCAGGTGACTCCGCGAAGCGAGCATTTTGCCAACGCGCAGGTGCTGCTGGCCGGGGCACGAGTTGATCTGGACCAGCCGGACGCCGCCGTTCGCGAGCTGGAGACCGCCCTGCTCTCCGACGAGATTGACGTGGCCGATCAGCAGCAGCTCACGCTGGCGCTCGCCTC
>JBHEOB010000033.1:242-17098 GCA_046261775.1 Guyparkeria sp. | reverse complement strand
GGTCGCGGTCGCCGCGCTCATCCCCTTCGGCGGCCTGTTCTCGCATCACCTGGTCAAGCGTCGCATCCACGAGCGAGGCTGACCGCCTGCGAGTTGAAAGACCCATTAAAAAAGCCGGATCGGGATAACCTCGATCCGGCTTTTCGCGTTGTTCGCGGAGCGATCAGGACGAACGCAGTTCGACCGGAATCGGGAAGACCATGTTCTCGACCACCGCGGGCTCGCGCTCCTCGAGCGTGGCCTTGCATTCGAGCTTGAGGCGCTCGATCACCTGCTGGACCAGGATCTCGGGGGCCGAGGCGCCAGCGGTCACGCCCACCCGGCTGCAATCGTCGAACCAGTCCGTGTCGATGTCGGCCGCCGCGTCGATCAGGTGGGCGGGCGTGCCGGCCTGCTCGGCGAGCTCACGCAGGCGATTGGAGTTCGAGCTGGTCTTCGAACCGACCACCAGCACCATGTCGCAGCTTTCGGCCAACTCGCGCACGGCATCCTGGCGGTTCTGCGTGGCATAGCAGATATCGTCCTTGCGCGGTCCCTCGATCTGCGGGAAGCGCTCCTGCAGTGCGCCGATGATCGCGCGGGTCTCGTCGACCGACAGCGTGGTCTGGGTCGCCCAGGCCAGCCCGTTGGGGTTGTCGACGTCCAGGTTCGCCACGTCGGCGATCTTCTCGACCAGGTGGATCCGTCCACCGAAGCTCGGGTCGAAATGCCCCATCGTGCCCTCGACCTCGGGATGGCCCTCGTGGCCGATCAGCACCACGTCGCGCCCGGCGCGTGCGTGGCGCGCCACCTCCATGTGCACCTTGGTCACCAGCGGGCAGGTGGCATCGAACACGGTCAGGCCGCGCTCGGCGGCCGTGTCCTGGATGGCCTTCGAGACGCCGTGGGCGGAGAAGATCAGGGTCGCGCCGTCCGGCACGTCGGCCAGGTCCTCGATGAAGATCGCACCCTTGTCGCGCAGGTTGTCGACGATGTAGCGATTGTGCACGATCTCGTGGCGCACGTAGATGGGCGCGCCGAAGGAATCGAGCGCCCGGTCGACGATCTCCACCGCCCGGTCGACGCCGGCGCAGAAACCGCGCGGGTTGGCGAGCTGGATCTTCACGGCGTATCCCCCTTGCGGGCCGGCGAGTCGGCCGGGGCCTCCTGCCCGTCGACGGCCAGCACCTGGACGATCAACTGGATGTTCTGCCCGGCGAGCGGATGGTTGAAGTCCACCGTCACGGCATCCTCGGTGAGGGCCCTTATCGTGCCCGGCACCGACTCGCCATTGGGCAGGTCGAACTCGATCACCAACTGCGGTTCGAGATTCATGTCCTCCGGGAACCGGCCGCGCGGCATGGTATGCACGTTGCCCGGGTCCGGCTGGCCGAAGGCGTACTGCGGCGTGAGCAGGATGCGGGTGTACTCGCCCAGCGGCAGCCCCACCAGCGACTCCTCCAGGCGCGGCTCGAAGGCCCCGCTGCCCAGCGTGACGGTCAGTGGCTCGTCATCGAAGCTGCTGTCCACCACCCGGTCGTCCGACAGGCGGATCTCGTAGTGGATCGTCACCTCGGAGTCCTTGCCGATGGTCGGCAGGTTGGACGTGTCGGTGTCACTCATCAGATGGAGTCTCTCGGTCGGCAGGCCGTAGCTCGGCCCAGATGATCAGTGCCACGCCGATGGTAATGGCCGCATCGGCGATATTGAAGGCCGGCCAGTGCCAGCCGGCGACATGGAAATCGAGGAAGTCGACCACGTGACCGTAGAGCACCCGGTCGATCACGTTGCCCAGCGCCCCGCCGATCAGCAACGTGATGCCCGCCTTGATGCGCGCGTCGCGGATGGCGACGAAGGCCAGCCAGACAAGCAGCGCGGCGACGATCACCACCGCCAGCAAAACGAAGAACCAACGCTGCCAACCATCATGGTCGGCAAGGAACGAAAACGCCGCGCCGGTGTTGTACAGCAGGGTCAGGTCGAAGAACGGCAGCACCTCCACCGGGCGGGCGTACGCCAACCCCGCCAGCGCCGCCCACTTGGTCAGCTGGTCGACCACCAGCACCCCAAGAGACAGCCACAGCCAGCGCAGGTTCGACGTGTCGATGCTCATGACGCACCCCCGTGGGAGCGAGCCTTGCTCGCGAAGGCGGCATCAGCCGCCGTGCCGGCTCGATCGCCACACGAGACCTGAGCGGGGACACGCGCCTCCCGGCGCGTTTCGCTTGCAGGGCAAGTTCCCACAGCATCCGCCGCCAACCTTAGGAGCGCCTTCAGGCGCGAAACGCGGACGTGGCACCCTTCAGGCATCGCGGCTAAAGCCGCTCCTACAACGAGGTTTTCGGGTGAGGGGATGCTCATGGCCTGTTCAGACAAACCGGCGGGCTTCCCCGTCGCCCTCGATGTTCTCGATGCAGCGCCCGCAGAGCGTGGGGTGCGCGGCGTGCGTGCCCACATCCGGGCGGAAGTGCCAGCAGCGCTCGCACTTCTCGGCCTCGGCCGGGGCGATGCGCACGGCGATCTCGCCCACGCCCTCGATGGTCTCGGCCTCGACGTCCGCCGGCTTTTCCTCCAGCGAACGGACGCTGGCCTCGGAGACGATCAGCAAAAAGCGCAGCTCGTCGCCCAGCGCCGCCAGGCGGACGGCGACAGCCTGGTCGGCCCAGATCTCGACGTTGGCCGAGAGGTTCGCCTTGATGCGCTTGTCGTTGCGCGCCGCCTCGGCATGGCGGTTGACGGCATCGCGGATGGCGATCACGTCGCCCCAGAAACCGCGCTGGCCCACCCCGTCGCGGCCGTCGGACAGCAGGGGCTGCAGGTCGTCCACGTGCGTGGCCATGAAGATGCTCTCTTCCCGGCCAGCGTCAAGCGCCGGCAGGTGCTCCCAGAGCTCCTCGGCCGTGAATGACAGCACCGGGGCAATCCAGCGGGTCAGTGCCTCGACCGTGCGCCACATGGCGGTCTGTGCCGAGCGGCGCATCGCCGCATCGGTCTGGCCGGTGTAGATACGATCCTTGACGATGTCGAGGTAGAACGCGCCCAGCTCGATCGAGCAGAAGTGGTGGATGCGCGCGATCGTCGGGTGGAACTGGTAGGCCGTAAAGCCGGCGCGCACCTCGCGGTTGAGTTGCGCGGCCCGGTCGACCAGCCACGCGTCCAGCGCCAGCAGTTCGTCATCGGCGACGGCGTCCCGGCTCGGGTCGAAGCCATCGATGTTCGAGAGCAGGAAGCGCGCGGTATTGCGGATGCGGCGATAGGCATCGGCGGTGCGCTGCAGGATCTCGTCGCTGACGGTCATCTCGCCGGAATAATCCGTGGAGGCCACCCACAGGCGCAGCGGGTCGGCGCCCATCTTGTCGATGACCTTCTGCGGAGCAATCACGTTGCCCAGCGATTTCGACATCTTGCGGCCCTTGGCATCCACGGTGAAGCCATGGGTGAGCACGCCGCGGTAGGGCGCCTGCTCGCGCAGGGCGGTGGCCGTCAGCAGGGATGACTGGAACCAGCCGCGATGCTGGTCGGAGCCCTCCAGGTACAGGTCCGCCGGCCAGGTGAGTTCCTCGCGGCGGTCAAGCACGGCCCAGTGGGTCACTCCCGAATCGAACCAGACGTCGAGCGTATCCGTGACCTTCTCGTACTCGGCCGTATCCGCGCCGATCAGCTCGGCGGCGTCCAGGTCGAACCACCAGTCCACGCCGTGGGCTTCGACCTGCTCGGCGACCTTGCGCATCAGCTCGGCGGAATCCGGGTGGGCGTGCCCGCTCTGCTTGTGGGCGAACAGCGCGATCGGCACGCCCCAGAAGCGCTGGCGCGAGATGCACCAGTCCGGGCGGTTTTCCACCATGCCCTCGATGCGCGCGCGACCCCAGTCGGGGGTGAACTCGACCGTTTCCAGCGCCTTGATCGCATCACGGCGCAGGTGCTGCTGGGTCATCGAGATGAACCACTGGTGCGTGGCGCGGAAGATCAGCGGCGTCTTGTGCCGCCAGCAGTGCGGGTAGCTGTGCTTGAACTTCGAGTGCGCCAGCAGGCGGCCATCGGCGCTCATGCGCTCGAGGATGGCCTTGCCGCCGGCCTTGAGATTCATGCCGCCCACCAGCGACGTGTCGGCGAAGAAGCGCCCCTCGCCGTCGACCGGGTTGTCCACGGGCAGGTGATAGCGCTGGCCGACCGCGAAGTCTTCCTCGCCGTGGGCCGGGGCGGTGTGCACGAGCCCCGTGCCGGCATCCAGCGTGACGTGTTCGCCGACGATTACCGGCACGCGCCGCTCGAGGAACGGGTGTGCCAGTTCCCGGCCTTCCAGCGCGGCACCGGCACATTCGCCCAGCACGCGCTGTGACTCGGCACCCATGCGGGCCAGCGCGTCCTCGGCGAGCCCCTCGGCCAGCACGATGCGCCGGCCGTCGATCTCGATCAGCTGATAGGTCAGCTCGGCATGCACTGCCACCGCCTGGTTGGCCGGCAGCGTCCAGGGGGTGGTGGTCCAGATGATCAGATCCACCGGGGCATCGTCCTCCACGCCGAAGGCACGATTGACCGCCGCCGGATCGGTGGCGGCTAAGGCGACATCGATCTGGTCACTGGTCTTGTCCTGGTACTCCACCTCGGCCTCGGCCAGCGCCGAGCCGCAATCCACGCACCAGTGCACCGGCTTTTCGCCGCGGTGCAGGTGGCCGCGCTCGATGATGCCCGCCAGCGCACGCAGCGTGTCCGCCTCGAAGGCGAAGTCCATCGAGCGGTAGGGGTTGTCCCAGTCACCCAGGACGCCCAGGCGGATGAAGTCTTCCTTCTGTCGCTCGATCTGGCTGGCCGCGTAGTCCCGGCAGGCCTGGCGGAAGGCAGATTCGTCGAGCTTGACGCCCGGCTTGCCATGCTCACGCTCGACCACCAGCTCGATTGGCAGGCCGTGGCAGTCCCAGCCCGGCACGTAGGGGGTATCGAAGCCTTCCATAAGACGCGTCTTGTTGATGACGTCCTTGAGGATCTTGTTGACCGCATGCCCGATGTGGATATCGCCGTTGGCATACGGCGGCCCATCGTGCAGCACGAACTTGGGCCGTCCGGCGGCGTGTTCGCGCACGGCTTTATACAGATCACGCTCCTGCCACTGCGCCAGCCGCTCGGGCTCGCGCTTGGGCAGGTTGCCACGCATCGGAAAGTCGGTCTTGGGGAGGTTGAGCGTCGATTTGTAATCGGTCACGGTTGGGGCCACGTCGGTTCAGTTCGCCGGAAGACTGCAAGGTGCTGATTGTAACAGGCAAGCTCGCGCGCGGGTTCACCATGCAGGGGCAACTGACATCCAGAACAACTGCCACTCTTGGAACTTGTGTTGCACGAACATCAGTGCTCAAGCACAACCTGTGCACCTCATAGCAACCGAAAGGACGGTTTCCGCCGACGATCGGTTGATCCGACATCGGTGACGTAGAATCGGGCCAGTCAATCCCACTGCGAGCCCCTATATGACACAGGATCCCACACTCTCCGCGACCGAAAAGCAGGCAGCGATAGGCCTGGTCCGGCGCGCTGCCGCCGAGCACTTGGCCATCGATGGCACCCAGCCCGCCGATCGCAAGGCCGATGGCAGCTGGCTCACCGCCGCTGACAAGGGCATGCAAACCACACTGCAGGATGGACTTGCCGACCGATTCCCGTCGCACGGCTTTCTCGGCGAGGAGATGACTGTCGCCGAACAGGAAGACGCCTGGCGCGAATGTCTCGACGGCCGTCCGACCTGGGTGGTCGATCCGCTCGACGGCACCAGCAACTTCCGCGTCGGGTTCCCGGTCTACTCGGTTACCGTCGCACTACTGGTGGGTGGCCAGACGGTCTTCGGTGTGGTCTTCGATCCCTGTCGCGACGAGTGCTTCCACGCCGGTCGCGGCACCGGCGCCTGGCTGAACGGCGAGCTGCTGTCCCTGCAGGGCGAACCTCAACAGTCGCTCGACAGCTGCCTGGCGACGGTCGACTTCAAACGCCTGCCCAAGCCGGTCGCCGCGCATCTGGCCTGTGATCCGCCCTACGCCTCGCAGCGCTCGATCGGCTCGGTGGCGCTCGACTGGTGCTGGTTGGCCGCGCACCGGGTGCAGGTGTACGTACATGGCAAGCAGAAGCTTTGGGATTACGCCGCGGGCCAGTTGATCCTGCATGAGGCAGGCGGGGCATCGGCCGATCTGGACGGCGAGATCGATTACCTCGACCGGCCACTGCAGCCCTTGCCGCGCTCGGCGGTGGCGGCGACGCATGTGGGGTTGCTAGAGGATTGGATGGAAGAGGTCAGAGCTGAGGGCTGAGCCGGAAGCTGGAAGAGGCTGCCGACATTGGCCCCAGGTTCAAACCGTCGGTTTTTCGGGCAACGTGGGGCTGAAGCCCAACCCACCATAAAGACGTCGGCCGTTGAATTTGGCCATCGCTAAAAAGCAAAGGCCCACTATCTCTCGATGGCGGGCCTTTGCCGGCTCTGCTGCCCCAGTCGGGCGGTGCGATGGGGATCAGCTACCCCAGATATCCTCGACGATCGAGGCGTACCAATCGCGGGCGTAGCCGGATTCCTTCTCGGCGTTCTTGCCACCCAGCGGCGAAACACCGCCGGCGCCTTCTACCGACACGGTCTTGCCGTCCTCGACCGCGTAGACCGCGGCGACGGAAATGCCGTAATCCGGCGCGATCAGGCTGTAGCAGGTGTTCACCCAGCTCGGTTCGGGCGGGTTCTCGTTGTGAAACGTCGCCACGATCGCCGCTGCGCAGTTCTTCGCCTGCGAGTTTGCTGCAAAGCCCGATTTGGGCATCGGCGAACCGATACAGGCATCGCCGATCACGTGAATGCCCGCCTTCATGGTCGACTCGTAGGTGCCGGTCTTGATCGGACACCAGCCGGAATCGTCGGCCAGACCAGCCTTGTGCGCAATCCAACCTGCCTTCTGCGGCGGGATGACGTTGATGACGTCGCCTTCGTACTCGGTACCACCGGCCGTGACCACCATGCGATCGGCATCGACCTTCTCGACACCACCGCCGAAGTCGGCGCCGATCCACTCGATCATGTTGCCGTAGTTGGCCGTCCAGCCCTCGCGGAACAACGATTCCTTGGAAAAACCGGTTTTCGGATCGAGGATCAGGATCCTCGAGTTCGGCTTGTGGTTCTTGAAGTAGTTGGCGATCAGCGCAGCGCGCTCGTACGGCCCCGGCGGGCAACGGAACGGGTTTGGCGGCGCGGCCATGATGAATCGCCCGCCATCCTCCATCTCCTCGAGCTGCTTTCTCAACAGCAGGGTCTGCTCACCCGCCTGCCAGGCGTGCGGCATCTTGGTGTTGGCGACTTCCTCCGAGTAGCCCTCGATGGCGTCGTACTGGAAGTCGATGCCCGGCGAGACGACCAGCCGATCGTAGTCGAAGGTTCGTCCGTCCTTGAGCGTCACCATGCGCGCGCCGGCATCGATGCCAGTGACCCAGCCTTTGACCACGTTCACGCCGCGCTTTTCCAGTGCGGTGAAGTCGTGGGTGATCTCGTCGATGTCCTTGAGACCGCCGATGACGAGGTTGGAGAACGGGCAGGTGGTGTGGCTGGACTTGCCGTCGATCATGGTGACGTCGACGGACGGGTCGAACAGCTTGACGTACTTGGCCGCGGTCGCGCCGCCAAAGCCGCCGCCGATCACGACCACGCGCTTGCCGCCACCCATGCCGCCGGTGGACTGACAACCGGCCAAGCCGGTCGCCACGCCCACACCGGCCATCGCCATGCTCATTTTCAGAAATCCGCGTCGGGAAAGACTCATTGCGGTTACCTCTCGTGTTCCTTGTGCCTGCGGGGGCGAGTTATTGGTTGGCGAAGAATTCAGACACGGCCTGAATCTCCTCGTCTGAATACCCCTTGGCGATACGGTTCATGACCGTGCCTTCCTGGCCATCCGACTTGTACGCCAGCATCTTCCCGGCGATCACTGCCTCCGGCAGGCCGGCCAGGCGCGGAATGTTCCCCGCACCTTTGCCTTCGAAGCCGTGACAGCCCATACAGGTGGAACCGATGATCGATCCGTTACTCATCTCCATCGCCCCACCGTGGTCGTCTGCTGTCGCAACACCGGCACACAGCGCGATCCCCAGCCCCACAGCCGCGAAGGTTCTGGCGGGCAGCCGGCGGCTCGTGGCCGCTTCTCGATTGTGTGACATCCCTACTCCTCCTAAGTGTGTCTTGCGTCCGGACAAGCACTCACCGTCCCCGTCCAGGCGCTGCAACCATACCCTCGGACTTTTGCCCTTTGCAACGCTTATATAAACGACCCTTGTTGGGGTATTGGTAGGATTCGGCTCCTCGATGGCAACCTTCCATTCTTATCAGGTGGTTGCGATATTATTTGATCTTTCTATGCCTAAATAAAGGCATGAATATGAGGAAAACGAAAACTGACCTCGCCCCTTATTGTTTTTGCGATATTCGGGCAGGCTTTTCCGGGGGCTGTACACAGGCACGCCACAGGACGACCGGGAGGCATCGGCCGGCAGACTGGCATTAAAGACGGGATCAGAGCAGGGAAAGCGTCAGCAGTGCGAGCGACGCGCCGATCGCCGCGCCCACCAGCACGTCTGAGAGGTAGTGGAGCCCTAGCACCATGCGTGAACTGGCCACCAGCAAAGCGAACGGCAGGACAACCCACAAAAGCATGGGCTGGAAGGCCACCAGTTGCAGGCCGAAGTTGACCGCATGCAGGGTGTGCCCGGAGGGAAAGCTGTACTGGTCGAGCGGCGCGACGCTGATCTCGAGCCGCTGATTGCGGTTCAGGGGACGCAGGCGGGCCGTGCAACGCTTGATCGAGAGATAGATCACCACGCCCAAGCCGCCGGAAACGAGCATCCAGGCCATCGGCCACAACGCCTCGGGCCCGTGGAGCACGAGCATCAGCAACGCCAGCACATACCAGCCGATCCCGTCACCCAGTCTCGAGGCCGTCGCGAAGACCCTCCGCAGCCATGCCACTCGATGGGCGCGGTTGCATCGCTCGGTGACCAGCGCTTCCCAGGCGAGATAGCCCTCCAGCAGCCGCGAGCAACGCGCGACGCCGGGCAAATCGGGACGCAGCAGGCTCATGTGCACTCCTCCCGCGAGAGCGCGCCGGGTTGCGCGCACTCGGCCACCTCGACCAGGTTTTGCTCGAAGCCATCGACGACCGCCGACCACCCATGCTGCCGCACGGCCTCGTGGGCCCGCTCGCCACGCGCGCCCGCCCCCTCGGCCAGCAAGTCGGGCACCCGGTCGAGAAACCGTGTCGAATCGCCCACCGGGACCAACAGCCCATTGACGCCCGACTCGATCAGCTGGCGTCCGGCGGCGTAGTCGAAGGCCAGGCAATCGAGCCCGCTGGCCATCGCCTCCAGGACCACGATGCCAAAGGTCTCGGTCAGGCTCGGGAACAGGAAGGCATCCGCCGAGGCATAGTGACGGGCCAGCTCTTCGCCCCGCAGCGCGCCGGTAAAGATGGCGCCCGGCAGTTGCCGCTCCAGCCGCGCGCGCTCGGGGCCGTCACCGACGACCACCATCCGCACCCCGGCATCACGAGCGCGGGCCTCGGACCAGGCACGCGGCAACAGGTCGAGATTTTTCTCGGCGGCCAGCCGTCCGACGTGCAACAGCACCGGCGTGTCGTCATCGGCGCCCCAGGCAGCACGCAAGGCCGGATCGCGCCGATCCGGCGTGAACAGCCTGGTATCCACACCCCGACCCAGCACCACCAGGCGCTCGAAACCGCTTGCCGCGAGCTCATCGGCCTGTTTTTGCGTGGGAATGAACGTGCTCGCCGAGCGATTGTGGAATCGCCGCAGGTAACCCATCACCGGGCTGGCCAACCAGCCGAGCCGGTAGGCCCGCGCGTAGGCGTGGAAATTGGTGTGCAGCGACGTGGTGATCGGCACACCGAGCGTGCGCGCCGCGGCCAGCGCCGAGTTGCCCAACGGGCCTTCGGTGGCGATATGCACCACATCCGGCGGATCCTCGCGCCATTCCTCGAGGAAGGCACGCCGCCGTGGCAGGCCGAAACGCACCTCGGAATAGAAAGGCAAGGCCAGCCCGCGCACCTCGAGACCGTCGCCAAGATCACGGGGCGCACCCCCGCTGGGGCAGGTGACCACCACCCGATGGCCCCGGGCACGCAGCCCATCCACCAGGCAACCCAGCGTCGTGGCGACACCATTGATGTCGGGTGGGAAGGTTTCCGTGACCAGCTGGATATCCAATCGGCACCTCGGCGTCTTTACGGGACGACATTGACCCGTACGTCAGGACGCTAGGCGCAATGGATGACAGAGGTGTGTCGCCGCGTTGACGATTTGGCGACAAGGGCAAGTCAGAGGTCAGAGGCGATTTTCGACGGGTCGTTCAGCAGGCGGGCGAAGGCCTCGGCGTCGAGCACGGGGACGCCGAGCCTTTCCGCCTTGGCAAGCTTGCTGCCGCCGGCCTCGCCCGCGATCAGGGCGGTGGTCTTCTTCGAGACCGAACTGGTGACGTTGGCACCCAGCGCGGTGAGACGATCCGCTGCCTCGTCGCGGGTCATGTCCGGCAGGGTACCGGTGATCACGAAGGTCCTGTCCGTGAGCGGCGCGTCCTCGGCGAGTGCTTCGGGCGTCGGCCAGTGGATGCCGGCGTCGAGCAGGCCGTCGATCACCTCGTTGTTGTGATCCTGCTTGAAGAACGCCTCGATCGATTTCGCGATCTCCGGCCCGATGCCCGGCACCCTACTGACAGTCTCGTTCTGCAACTGGCCATGCTCGGCGGCGCGATCCATGTCGGCCAGCGTGGGGAACGCCTCCTGCAGGCGTGCGAGGGTCTTGTCATCCACCCCCGCCGGCTTGTGCCTGGCGAACGCCGCGGCAATCGCGGTGGACCGATCCGACGGCTGCTCCGCCAGCCAGTCGCGCAGCGACTCGGCCCGCTTGGGACCGATACCGGTCACACCCTTCTGCTGGATGAAATCCTCGAAGGTCGCCTGGCGCAGCGGCTTGAGATCACGGAAGTGTTTCGCCAGCTCATCCGCGGTCTCGCTGCCGACCAGCGGGACGCCCAGCGCCAACAGGAACCGACCCAGCGTGGTCTCCTTGGCCTTCTCCAGCGAGTCGAGCAGATTGTCCGCGGATTTCGCCCCCATGCGCGGCAGGGCGACCAGGTCATCACGCTCCAGGCGAAACAGGTCGTCGACGTGCTCGACCATCTCGCGCTCGAGGAACAGGCTGATCCATTTCTCGCCCAGCCCGTCGATGTCCATCGCCTTGCGACTGGCGAAGTGACGGATCGCCTCACGGCGCTGCGCGGGGCAGTACAGCCCGCCGGTACAGCGGGCGACCGCCTGCTCCTCGTCGCGCAGCACCTCGGAGCCGCATTCCGGGCAGTTCGCGGGCAGCTCGATCCTGCGCGCATCGTCGGGGCGCTTTTCCGGCAGCACCTCGATGATCTCGGGGATCACGTCGCCGGCGCGGCGCACGCGCACCCAGTCGCCGATGCGCACGTCCTTGCGCTCGATCTCGTCCATGTTGTGCAGGGTAATGTTGGCGACGGTCACCCCGCCGACGGCGACCGGCTCGACCCGGGCCACCGGGGTGAGCGCACCGGTGCGCCCCACCTGGAACTCCACGTCGCAGACCTGCGTGATCTTCTCCTCGGCGGGGAACTTCCAAGCGATCGCCCAGCGCGGGGCACGGGCGACGAACCCGAGCCGCCGCTGGTCGGCCAGCGAATCGACCTTGTAGACCACGCCGTCGATGTCGAAGGCCAGCCCCGCGCGCTTGTCGCCCAGCGACTCGTGGAAGGCCTGCGCGGCGTCCAGCCCCTCGACCCGGTCGCGATGCTCGGCGACCGAAAAGCCCAGCCGCTCCAGCCAGTCGAGCCAGCCAGACTGGGTTTCGGGCGCCTCGATTTCCTCACTCGCGCCGATGCCGTAGGCGAAAAAGTGCAGGGGGCGGCCGGCGGTGACCTTCGGGTCCTTCTGGCGCAGCGAGCCGGCCGCGGCGTTACGCGGGTTGGCGAACGCCTTCTCGCCGCGCCGCTCGGCACGGCGGTTGAGCTCGGCAAACGACTCGTGGGTCATCACCACCTCGCCGCGGATCTCGATCCGGCTATTGCCGGGCAGGTCGACCCGAAAGGGCACGCTCTCGATGGTTCGGACGTTGTCGGTGACGTCCTCGCCGCGCCGGCCATCGCCGCGGGTGGCGGCCCGGGCGAGCACGCCACCCTCGTAGGTCAAGCTGATGGCCAGGCCGTCGAACTTGGGCTCGGCCAGATAGCACACCGGCTGCTCGCGCCCGAGCCGCTCGCGCACGCGCCGATCGAAGGCGGCGAACTCGTCGGCATCGAAGGCGTTATCGAGCGAGAGCATCGGCACGCGATGCTCGACCGTCTCGAAGGCATGACTCGGCGGGGCGCCCACCGTCTGGGTGGGCGAGTCGGGGGTGATCCAGTCGGGGTGTTTTTTCTCGATCGACTCGAGCTCCCGCATCAGCGCGTCGTACTCGGCATCCGGCACGCTGGGCCGGTCAAGCACGTAGTAACGGAAGTTGTGCTGGTTGACCTCGGCGCGCAGGGATGCCAAGCGCTTGCGGTCGTCACTCTCAGCCATAAAAGCGCCTCGAAGAACCGTCGTGAGCCGCTCGAGTGCAAGGAGCCGCGGAGCAAGTGACGAGACATATCATCGAGATAGGTGAGGATCGAGCGAGCACGCGACGCCACAATCGAGCGGCGCAACAGGTTATTCGAGGCGCGCTCATCCGTGCTGGTCGATCAGCTCTCGATACCGATCGATCGACTCGCTATCCAGCGGCTCACGCCGATCGTCGATCAGCATGGCGTCGAGCGAGTCGGCCAGCGAGGTAGCCACTTGGTGCATGCGCTCGAACACCAACGACGGGTCGGCGCCGCCACGCACCGGCAGTTGCATGAACAGCGCCAGCGCCGGGGTCTCGTAGGAGGACAGATCATCGGGGTTGAACTGGCCCGGCGAGACGGCATTCATCAGCGAAAACCAGTCGGCGCCGTCGAGATCCTGAAAGTGGTAGATCGAGAACTCGCCGAACTCGAAGCCGGACTCCTCGATGGCACGACGCACTCGTTCGGGGAGCATGGCCGCCTGCTCGCGGTCGACGATCATCATCGAGATGACTGCCCCGCCGGCCGGCGCATCCGTATCCACCGACTCCTTCTCGGGCACGGTCTTGGCATCGCCCGGGGGATTGCCGGCAGGCGATTGGGCGGGTTCATCGACGGCCGTCTGTGGCTCGTCGCCCCGATTCGTCCGTCCCTGGGTCGTCTGACCCTCGCTCATTTGTCCTTGGCTCGTCTGCCCCTGGCGGGTAAACAGGCTGGAGAAACCGGGTTTCGGACGCGCCGAGGATTCGTTCCTGGCGGGGGGCGCCTCTTCCATCGGCGGTTGCTCGCTGACCGGTTGCTCGGCCACCGGATCGGCCACCGGATCGCTTCGGCTCGCTTCGGCCGCGCGGGCCGGCTCGGCGTCAAGGGATGGCTCCTGTCGCGAGCTCGCCGGGGACGGGCGCTCCGGCTCGTCGTCGGCGTCCGGCGCACGCCAGACCACGCGGCCGGCGGAGGCGCCATCGATAAAGCCGTCGGCATCGGGGCGTGACCAGGCATCGTCGCCCCGGCCATCGCCCTGGTCACCGCCCAGCTCAAGTTGCGGCTCGCGGCGTTCGCCCTTCGCATTCTCCGCGTCCTCGACATCGACACGCGCACCGACGCTGGCGTCGATCGGGTCGTGGTAATCACCGCGATGCGGTTGCCCGCCGCCGAGGTCGACGGCCTGCTCGCTGCGGTGTCTGCGGTACATCCAGATGATGCCACCGATCACCAGTAGCCCCACCAGCAGGACAATCCAGCGCAACCATTCCATTATCGTCTACCCCCGAAAACCGATGCGTCGCCGCCCGTCGCACAGGGACTCATGACGGCGGCATCGGTTCGATACGTCTGTTGGCTCACGCGGATCGGGGCGCGAGCGGAAATAGCGGCAATAACTGGGAACATCCGGATCAGGTCTCGATCAGGCCCACCGCGGCGTCGATGTCGACGGAAACGATGCGCGAGACACCCGCCTCGCGCATGGTCACGCCGACCAGCGCCGAGGCGCTTGCCATGGTGGTCTTGTTGTGGGTGATGTACATGAATTGCACCCGGTCGGACATGGCCGAAACCATAGCACAGAAGCGCCCCACGTTAGCCTCGTCCAACGGGGCGTCGACCTCGTCGAGAATGCAGAACGGCGCGGGGTTGAGCTCGAAGATGGCGAAGATCAGGGCGGTGGCCGTGAGCGCCCGTTCGCCCCCCGACAACAGCGACAGATGACTGATGCGTTTGCCCGGCGGACGCGCCATCAGGGCCACCCCGGCGTCCAGCGGGTCGTCGCCGGTCAGCTCCAGGCGGGCCTCGCCGCCGCCGAACAACGATTCAAAGCGCGGCCCCAGTCGCTGGTTGACCGCGTGATAGGTCTCGCGAAAGCGCTCGCGGGTCTGCCGGTCCATGGTCTCGATCGCCTCGGCCAGTTGCGCCAAGGCCGACTCGACATCCTCTATCTGGCCAGCCAGCTCCTCGCGACGGGCCTCGACCTCGCGGTGATCCTCGATCGCCGACAGATTGACCGCCCCCAGCCGCCGGATCTGGGCGTCGAGATCGGCCAATTCGCCGGCCAGGCGATCGGCGACGCCCGGCTCGCCGGCCAGTTGCTCGATCGCCTCGGCCTCGGGCTCTTCCTCGTCTTCGGCCAGCTGCTCGCGAGCCTCCTCGAGGCGGGCGCGGGCGTGCTGCTCGCGGGTCTCGCCCTGGGCGCGCTCGATGCGGGCCTGTTCGCTCTTCGCCCGGGCCGCATCGCGCTCGGCACGGGCCTCGGCCACGGCCTGACGCGCGTCAGCCTGGGCCTCGGCGGCAACCCGCTGATCCTCGCGCGCCCGGCCCTCGGCGGTCTCCGCCTCGGCGAGTTGCTCCTCCTGACGGCGACGCTCGGTCATCAGGATCTTGCGTTCCTCGCCGGCCCGGCCGCGCTCTCGCGCCTGCTCGTCGAGGCGGCGAGCGAGCGCTTCACGCTCGTGATCCAGTCGTCGGACCTCGTCGGCCAGCCGCGCGATGCTCTCGTCGCGCTGCTCGATCTCGCGGCGGGCGCGGTGAAAGCGGTCGGCGGCCGCGCGGGCGGTCTCCCGGGCCATCTCGAGCGCCGCGCGAGCGGTCTCCTGTCGTTCGACGGCCTGGTTGCGGCGTTGATCGGCCTCGGTGACCGCCCGGGCCGCCGCGTCGCGCTCGGCCTCCAGGCGTGACCGCTCCCGACGCGCGGCATCCAGTTCCTCGGATTCGGCCGCCGCGCGGGTCTCGAGCGACTCGAGGATCTGTTCGAGGCGCTCGAGACGCTCGCCGAGATGCCGGTCCGCCAGCCGCGCCGAGTCGAGTGCCCGGCTCGTCTGGTCGCGCTTGTGACGCGCCGCCTCCACCGCCTGGCGATCGGCATCGAAGCGCGCCCGGCTCTCGCCCAGCGCCGCCTCGGCCTGCCTGAGATCCGCCTCGGCCTGCGCAATCGCGGCCTGGAGTTCCCGGCGACGCGCCAGGTGGGCCAGGTGCGTCGCCGCGCCGGCATTGCCACGGCGGCCGACCCAGTGCCGACCGACCCACCAGCCAGCGGGGGTGATCAGGAATTCGCCCGTTGCCAGCGACGGACGGCGACTCAACGCGGTTTGCAGGTCGTCGCTCGGCCGGACGGAAAAATCGTGTAAGCGGTCGACCAGCCAGTCGGCCTCCGCATCCGCCGACGCCTCCAGCCACCAGCCACCATCGCCTTCGACGTCATCGAACCGCTCGGCCTCGGCGGCCACCAGCGCATCGAGATCATCGACCAGCTCGGCCTCGAGCGCCTCGCCCAGCGCATGACCGACCCAGGGTTCGCGGATATCGGCCTCGACCAGCCGGTCGACCAGTCGCGGTCCCATGGCCGCGTCCGCATCCGGCGGGGCGTGCGCGGCGATCAGTCGCTCGAGGGCCTGGGTCTCGGCGGTGAGCGCGTCGTGCGCGTGGCGGGCGTGGCGCCGGGCCTCCTCGCGTTCCTGCAGGGCGGCCTCGCTGGCCTCGTTCGCCGCGATTGCCTCGGCATGCGCTTGCTCGGTTGCCGTGACGGCCGCCTCGGCGGCGGCCACGTCCTCGACCCGCTGCCGGCGTTCACGCTCGAGCTCGGCACGCTCCTCGCGCACGCGGGCCAGTTCGGCGGCGGCCGGGGCGGACTCGAGTCGGCGGCACTCGCGGGCCATGGCATCCAGCCGCTCACCCAGGCGGGCCTGTTCGCGCTGCGGGCCGATGCGCGCCTCGGTGGCGGCCATCGCCTCGCGGCGCAGCGAGTCGAGTTCGGCCTCGGCACTCGCACGGCCATCGCGGGCACGCTCGTGGGCGGCGGCAAGATCGTCGAGCGAGGCCCGGGTGTCGCGCTGCTCGGCAACCAGGCGCTCGCGCCGGGACTCGGCCTCGCGGCGTTCGCCCTCTCGGCGTGCGGCGGTCTCCCGGTCGTGGTGGGCCTGCCGGTCGATCCCCTCGAGGCGGGCGTCCAGCTCCGCCTGGCGAGTGGTCACGGCATTCAGCTCGTTGGCCAGCCGGTATTTCTCGGCCGAGAGATCGCTGAGTCGCTCGCCGGCGGCCTGCAGGCCGTGCTCGGCCTGGTCCTGTGCCGCCTCGGCGGCGACCAGCCGCTCTTCGCCAGCGGCCTCGACCTCACCGGTGTCGTCGACGATCCGGTCGAGACGCTGGCGCTCCGCGCGGGCCTGGATCAGGGCGACGGCAGCCGCCTCGACCTGGCGATGACGTCGCACGCTCGATAGCTCACGGTAACGACGCGCGGCACGGGCCTGGCGGGCCAGCG
>JBHEOB010000033.1:0-232 GCA_046261775.1 Guyparkeria sp. | reverse complement strand
CGATGTCGGACAGGCGGGAGAGGTTTTCCTCGGTGTGGCCGATGCGGTTGGCCGTCTCGCGGCGGCGCTCGCGGTAGACCGAGATGCCGGCTGCCTCCTCGAGGTAGCCGCGCAGCTCTTCGGGCTTGGCGTCGACGATGCGGTTGACCTGTCCCTGCTCGATCACCGAGTAGGAGCGCGCCCCCACGCCCGTGCCCAGGAACAGGTCGATCACGTCACGGCGACGCACCCG
>JBHEOB010000032.1:0-17266 GCA_046261775.1 Guyparkeria sp. | reverse complement strand
GAACTCTTCCACGCCCTGCGCCTGCAAAGTCTCCATGTAGGCGCGCATCAGCACCGACTGGACCACGCGGAACGAGGATTCGCGGGCCTGCTCGGCCATCTCGGGCGGCATGTCGCGTTGGGCCAGCTGCTGGTCGACCTGTTCGCCCAGCGCGGTGAAGCCCTGCTCGACGAAGGTCTCGACCATGTCGGCGATAGAACGGGCCGCCGAGCTCTGTGCGGCACCACCCTGCTGACCCTGGGCGGTCTGGCCGACCAGGTCCGCGGCGATACGGGTGATCTCGTCGTTATCCTTCAGCGTGGCATAGAACGTCATGAAGGTCTCCAGCGAATTGTCGCGATCCGCCGGAATGAACAGGAATTGCTGCTGGGCACCGACTTCGGGCGTCACGCCGCTGAGGAAGTACTTGGTGCCGTCGAAGTCGACCGGTTGGAAATAGTTCTCGTACTCGACGGCCTGGCCGGCAGCATCGCGCAGGCGGAAGGTGACCGACGGGCCGAAGTTGGTGTTCTCGCGGCTGCCGTCCGGCCCCTCGGTGGGGTTGACGTTGAACAGCGAGAAATCACGGAACTCGAGGGTGTATTTCTCGTCATTGAATTCGAAGGTGCGCTCCTGGTTGACCTTGCCTTCGAGTTCCTGCTTCGTCCCCGCCTTGCCGAACAGCTGCCAGGCGTCGAAATCCAGCTCGGTGCCGCCATCGCCGAAGCTCGACTGGAAGATGTTGTAGCCCTTGTATCTTAATGGGTGATTGACCCGGATGGTCTCTTCGATCACCTCGCCGGTTTCCTTGTCGGTCACCTTGAGATCGGAGTTGAAGGACTTGGGCATGCCGGTGTCGTAGTAATCGATGTGGAAGTCCTCCACCTCGATCTTGAACGGCAGGTTCTGCACCACATAGCCATCCTTTAGGCTGATGAACGTTACGTCACCCCACTTGCCCTCGGGGATGTTCACCGAGCCGCGAAAGCCCGCCAGTGCGCCGGGCGGCAGGTGCGACTCGTCCGGAACCTGACTTACGGGCAGGTCACGCGTCTCGACCTCGACCACGCCCAGCATGTTGAGCGTCTTGAGGTACATCTTGCTGTCGAGCAGCCCGCCGACCAGGATCACAACCATCCCCACGTGGGTAAGGATGTAACCGATCCGATTCATGCCGCCCTTGCGCGCGGCCACCAGGGTTTCGCCGTCACGTTCCTTGACCCGGGCCGTGTAGCCCAGGTACTTCAACAGGCTCTGGGTGCGCTCGACGATGGTTGCGCTAGGCAGGTCACTCTCGTACTGACGGGAGTGGGCGAAGGCGCGCAATGACTTGTCCTGCGCGTGGAGCTTGAAGCTCCTGATGTCGCGCAGGAATCCCGGCGTATTGCGGATCAGGCAGGCGCTGGTAGATACGAGCAGGAAAAGCAGGATGACGACGAACCAGCCGGCCGAGTAGACGTCGTTGAGCTTCAGCGTCGTGAAGACCTCGAACCAGAACGGGCCGAACTCGATCAGGTAGTCATTGAACGGCTGGTTCTGCTGCAGCACGGTGCCGAGCACCGAGGCGATCGCAAGGATGGATAGCAGCGCGATCGCGAGATTCATCGACGTCAGCCAGGTGTAAAGGCGTGAGGTCAAGCTGCGGCGGCGTTTGCGGGCTGTTTGGGCCTGTGCGGTCATCGGCTAGCCTTGGCGGGGTGGAGTAAGTTCGGGGCGAGTGGGCGTCGTCATGCCATTGCCAGCACGTTCAGACGCCCGGAAGGGCCCGAGGTTCCCCGATGGGCGGAGATCCGGGGCGTCACGTTGGGCGTGCCGATCAGTCGAGGCTGGCGATGTGCGCGGCGAGTGCGTCGATCTCCTCGTCGGAGAGCTCGGCGGCCAGCGGTGTCATCAGCGCGGCCTGCCCAAAGGCGCGAGCGCCGCTGCGATAGTCCTTGAGCGATTGGGCGACGTAGGCGGCGGTCAGGCCGCGCAGTGCCGGGAAGCCACCCGGCTGGTTGCCGTGCCCCTCGCTGTGGTGGCAGGCCGCGCAGGCGGCGACATTCTCGCGGCCTTGGTGGTACAGGTCCGCGCCCAGCTCGGAGCCCTCCGCGGCCGAGCCGGCGACCTTGCGCTCCTGGGCGGCGTAGTAGGCGGCTATGTCGCGGATCTGCTGGTCGCTGAGGTTCGCGGCCTGACCCGCCATGATGGCGTTCTCGCGCTTGCCGTCACGGTAGGCTGTCAGCTGGGCGGCGATGTATTTCGCCGACTGGCCGGCGAGCGACGGGAAGTCGGGGTTGTTGCTGTTGCCCTTGTCGCCGTGGCAAGCGGCGCAGGACTGGGATGCTTCGCGGCCGGCCTTGATCGAGCCGCCATCACTGGCCTGGGCGCTCCCGGCAAGAAGAGAAAGCCCCAGAAACATGCCGGCGGCGAGTCGGCCGCGACGCGGCATCGGGTGAACTGCTGTCATCATCGCTAACAATCTCGTAGTGGTTCGGGTTGGGCCGACCCTGGCCATTCAGTGTTTTTTGGTGCATCGATTATAGGGAATTGGCCGAGTATTTCACTGCGGCATTGCCGAATCGAGACCAGGGCCAAAAAAACGGCCCGTAATCAAACCGCATAAGTCACTCGCTTGCAACCTTGCGGCGTGGCAGGATGCCGACACGCGGACTTGGGTCCGCGGCGCTCCCCCTTTCCCCTATTTAATGCCGGGTTGAACCGCATGACCGACGACGCCAATCAACACCAACGCCGCCTGTTCGATGCGGCCTCGTTCATCAAGAGTGCTCCGCGCCTGGCCGATATCGGCGAAGACATCGGTGCCGAGGTCGCCTTTGCCGGTCGCTCGAACGCCGGGAAGTCCACCGCGCTCAATGCCCTGGTGGGCCAGAAGGCGCTGGCACGCACCTCGCGCACGCCGGGACGCACCCAGATGATCAATCTCTTCGGCCTGGGCGGTGAGACGGAAGGGGCCCGGCGGCGGCTGGTCGACCTGCCCGGCTACGGCTATGCCAAGGTGCCCGAGCGGGTGCGGCGCGCTTGGGGCGAGGCAATGGCGCAGTATTTTGCCGAGCGCCAATCGCTGGTCGGCGTGGTGGTGATCATGGACATTCGCCATCCGCTCAAGGCGCTCGACCAGCAGATGCTCGATTACGCGGAGGCGCGCGGCCTGCCGGTGCTCGCCCTGCTGACCAAGGCGGACAAGCTCAGCTTCGGCCAGGTCAAGCAGACCGTCGCCCGGCTGGCACGCGAGCATCCCCTGCCCGACGGTCAGTGGATGGCCTTCTCCGGCACCAAGGGCACCCACGTGCGCGAGGTGCGCGACGTGGTCAGCGAGTGGCTCGATCGCGCCCCGGACTGAGGCGGTAAGGATCGGGGTCAGCGGATCTCGTCGACGCTGAGATCGGCCATCAGCGGCAGGTGGTCCGAGATGCGCGGCACGATCGGGTCGCGGATCGCCTTGAGGGCGTGGACATGCAGCGGCCCGCGCAGCCAGATCTGGTCGAGCGGCAGCAGTGGCCGCCCGGCCGGAAAGGTGCGTCGGACCGGCAGGCGGGTCAGTTCACGGTGCAGCAACCGCAGGCTGCGCGCCCTCGGCAGCCATTCGTTGAAGTCACCGGCGACCAGTAGCGGCTCGTCGCTTGGCATTTCGGCCAGCGCCTCGGCCAGTCGTCGCCCCTGCTCGCGCCGTTCGCTCAGCCCTAGCCCCAGGTGCACCACCCAGCAGTGCAGTGTCCTTTCGGGCAAGTCGATGCGTGCACGCAGGGCCTGGCGTGGCTCGCGGTCGACATGCGAGAGATCCAGCGGGGTTTCCGGTTGGATCGGCCAGCGCGAGGCGATCAGGTTGCCGAACCCGGTCACCTCGCCGGGTCGGCGCAGGCAGCCGCGCTCGTGGGTTGCCGCGAACAGCCAGTGGGGCAGAAACGGCGCCAGCGCCTGGAGCAGACGGTCGCCGGCCGGCTCGGCGGCGAGATTGGCCTCCTGGAGCGCGACCACGTCAGGGGAAAGTAGGCGCAGCACTCGCGCGGTGCGCTCGGGGGTGTAGCGCCCGCGGTGGTCGATGCAGCTGTGGATGTTCCAGGTCACGACACGCAGCGGGCGCCGGGTGTCCGTCATGAAGCCCCCGAGGCCTGCTCGCGCAGGGCCAGCCAGCGAGACAATCCCCAGCCGATGCCGATAAAGATGGCCGTGATCAATGCCAGCAGACCGATCGCGGCCGGAGATGGGTCGAGCAGGGTGCGCAGCAGTTGGTCGGAGAAGATGGTCAGAGCCACGGTGCCTGGGGCAAAACCGGCGAGACTGCCGACCAGGAAATCGCGAAAGCGGATATGGGTGGCGCCGGCGACCAGGTTGACCACCGCGAAAGGAGCGAATGGCACCAGCCGCAACGAGAACACGGTCAGGATGCCGCGGCGGGCCAGCCGTCGGGATAATTCGTCCAGGCGCTTGCCCGCCAGCCGGCGTAGCGCCTCGGCGCCCAGGAACTGGCCCGCGAGAAAGCCGGCCAGTGCGGCGACCACCAGCGCGCCGTAGGCCAGGCCAAAACCGGCCCAGGCGCCGAACAGCAAACCGGCGACCACCACCACCGGTGTGGCCGGCACGCCCAGCAGCAGCGCGACGATCACCAGGGCGAGAAACGCCCAGGTGCCGCCCGGTGTGTCGCGCAGCTCGCCCAGGTGGTCGAGCAGTTCGCGCGGGGCCACGGCCTCGCCCAGCGGGGTGAACTTGAGCAGCCCGGCGATCACGACGAATAGCGCGATCAGCAGGGCAAAGCCGGTCGCCTTGCGTCGCACCGGGCGGCGTGATTTCCTCTCGATGAACATGTCGATCAGTTCCTCCGGCGGACGGGCACGTTCGGGGTCGATCACGGCCGCATCGGGCACCTGGCGGTCGATCGCCGGGTCGAGCGTGATGGTCAACGGTTCGAGCCAGCGGTCGCCGCTCGGGCGGTTGAGCGCGTCGATCGCGCCGGCCACCGATCCCTGCTCCTCTTCGGCCGTCGCAACCGCGGCTGGCGTGGCGCCGAGGTGTTCGGCCAACAGCTCGCGACGCATGGCGGCGATCGCCGCGCGGCTTTCCTCGCGATCACCGAGCAGGGAGAGATTAAGTTCGCTGTCAAAACCCATTGAGCGATTCGAGGTGTTGGCCGAGCCGAGGTTGATCTCGCGATCGTCGCCGATGACCAGCTTGGAATGCAGGCTCACCATGCCGGGCTCCAGCCCGGCCACGGCCGGATAATAGATCCGCAGGCGGTCATAGCGATCGGCGGCCCGCAGCCGTTCGATCAGCCGGGCGCGCAACACGTCCATGGTCAGGCGTTCGAGCCAACCGTCCTTCTCCCTTGGGAGCAGCAGGATCACCTCGGGACCGTTTTCGTCACCCAGGCGGTCGATCAGCGCCTCGCCGATGCGGTGGCTGGTGAAGTACTGGTTTTCGATGTAGATGCAATCCTGCGCCTCCTCGATCAGTCGGCACAGCCGGGTCTCGATCTCGCGCACCTCCGATTGATCGCGGAAGGCCGGCAGCGTGCGGGTGATGCCGACCCTGGCCTGATCGAGGGTGACGGCGACGTGCTGCGCCGGCCAAGGAGCGGGTGCGTCGGTTTGCTGAGGCGCTGCGAGGTGTTTGCCGGTGGCCCGCTGCCAGCGCTCGCGCGCCAGATCGCCGAGATCCCGGCAGATCGGGCCGGTCAGGGCGAAGGCCAGGTCGTGGAAGGGCGGGTAGGCATTGCCGTCCGGGTCGCGGCGCAGCGGTTCGTCGGCGGCGTGGGCGCGCCGGTCCCAGCGCCACCTGGACGGGTCGAAGCCGCCGACCAGCGCCGCCTGGTCGTCGATCATCAGCATCTTCTGGTGCTGTGAGGCCCCCAGCGGATGTTCGCCGTCGAACCGTACCTGGAGACGCGGGTGGCGCGCCATCGGGCGGGAGAACAGTGGCAGCCATTCCCGCTCGAAGGCGTAGATCATGGCGAAGTCCCAGGGGAGCAAGTAGATCCTGAGCCCCGGGTTGTTCGCCAGTGCCTGGTGCAGCACCGCGGTCAGGTGGCACGGGGCCTGCTCCGCCTCGCAGGGGCGCTGCATCTCGACGCGACTGTCGACGTCCCAGCAGAGAATGATGGCCTGGTGGCGCGCCTGCGACAGCATGTCGGCGAACGCGGGGAACCAGTGCTCACCGTCGACCACCAGGCCCAGCCGATCGGCCTGGCCGGTACGCCAGAAGCCCTCCGGTGCTGAAGCCGTATCGTCGTTGCTATCGCTGGTCATCATGCAGGCGTTCGCGCCTCCGGTGCGGGTGTGGGGTTAGAGCGTAGTTCAAGCGGCTCGAGTCGCCCGGCGGCCGCCGTCATTTTCAGGTCAGCAGCGCCCACCAGGTCAGTGCCGAGATCGAGAGCCAGGCCGAGGGAATGGTCAGCAGGGCGAGTCGGCCCCGCCCGGACAGGCGTGCCATCAGCAACAGCCCCACCGTGGCGATGGCCGTGGGGTCAGGTGCGACGGCAAAGAGTTCCGCCCCCGCCAATGGACGCCCACCTGCCAGCCAGGCGATCGGGTGAAGCACCAGCCCCCAGAGGGCAAGTCCCAGACCCAGCCAGTGACGTATCCGGCGGAGGCATCCTAGGGCGAGTCCCGGTCCGATGGCGGCCAGAATCAGCAGCATACCGGTTTGGGCCAAGAACAAGGCGGCGAACCAGGGCGCGGCCAGGTTGATCTCGGCGTACAGGCCGAAAAAACACCATGCCACCCAGCCCCAGGCGGCCGCCAGGAGTATTGCCGCTAGCCGGTGAGCGAACAAGCTGCGTGTTCCGGCCAGCACCAGCAGCACCACGGTTAGGCTGGCGAGCAGCAGGTGGCCGGGCCAGATGGCCTCGTTCACCCGTTCGAACAGCCGGGCGTAGATTCCTGGCGAGAACATCAGCAGATCGGCGAGACGGTAGCTAAGCCAAGTCTCCATCGGTGACGTCAGAGCCCCTGGACGTACGCGATCATGCGACGGCGCATGGCCTCGTCGGGCAGTGGCCCTCGCAGGGCGGTCATGTTCTCCTGCATGTGCTCGACCCGGCTGGTAGCCGGGATCACGCAGGTGACCGCCGGGTGGGCGATCAGGAACTTGAGCAGGAAGTCGGCCCAGTTGGCGAGGCCGGCCGCGGCGGCCCAGTCGGGGAATGGCTGGCGCTTGACCCGGTCGATCAGGCGCCCGCCCTGGAAGGGACGGTTGGCGATAAAGCCGATGCCGCGTTCCTCGGCCAGTGGCAGCAGTCGATGTTCCGCCTCGCGGTTGGCCAGGCTGTAGCTGGCCTGGATGAAATCGATCGGCCAGTCGCGCATGATCCGCTCGATCTCGGCGTGCCGACGGCCATGCGAGGTGGTGATGCCGACAAAACGGATGCGCCCGGCCTCGCGCATCTCGAGTAGGTGCTCCAGGTGGGGCTCCCAGGCGACCAGGTTGTGTACCTGCATCAGGTCCATCCTGTCGATGCCCCAGCGACGCTCCGACTGGGCGACCTGCTTGTCGGTGGCATCCCCCTCGGGGGTCCAGACCTTGGAGGCGGCGAACAGGGGCGGC
This sequence comes from Guyparkeria sp., assembly GCA_046261775.1. Lineage (GTDB taxonomy): Bacteria > Pseudomonadota > Gammaproteobacteria > Halothiobacillales > Halothiobacillaceae > Guyparkeria. Next base: position 9,748 of record JBHEOB010000032.1, on the reverse strand, counting down.
GGCGCGCCGATTTCGTCGAGTGCGTGACCGACCACCGCTTCGGACGAGCCGTACATGGGCGAGGAGTCGATCATCTCGCCACCGGCCTCGAAAAAGGTGCGCAGGACATCCGTGCGTTGGGCCCGCGCCTCGGGATCGGACCCGACGTTGAAGGTGATCCACGTGCCCATGCCGATGGCCGGCAGATCGCTGCCATCCGACAAGCGTCGCGTTATTCTCGGGCGTTCTTGGGCCTCTCGGCCAAGCGCGGCGGGCAGCCAGCCGGTGGTCAGGCCGGCACCAAGGCCGGCAGCCAGCTGCAGTAGTCGTCGTCTCGACGAGCGGGTTTCGGTCATGGCGGTCGCTCCAGACGAAGTGATTCCCCAGTCTGACCATAGTCCTCGCCGCGTCGGCAGGAAAGGTTTGGATGCGGGTGAGTGGGCTCGCCGCGCGCTGCGCCGACGCTGAATTTCGTTATTGGAAACAGAATATTCAAATATTTGATAATGCGCGTCTTCTTTCTGATTTTGCGGTGGCAGGGGGGAGCGCTACCCTCCTGCCGTCGCAATAGCCACGAACGGATTATGGAATCACACTGGTGGCTTGTTTCCGGCTGTGCCAAAAATAGCCGAGTAATCCAACGGCTTTCCAGACCAGGGATGGGGCAAGGCCAATGCAAGAAGGTGGTAGTTTAGCGAGAGGCAAGGGGGTAACCGGCCCGGTCGAGCGAGTGCGGCGCTGGTTTCGCTCGCTGCGCGCGCTGATGGTGATCGTGGCACTCGTGGTGTCGGTGCTGGTCACCGCGGCGGTTTATCTGGCCACCGAGGCGGTCTTCACCCAGGCGGTGCAGCGCGCCAGCGTACAGAACGCGCGGGTGCTGGCCGACGGCACCTTCAATGCCATGTACCAGATCATGCGCCAGGGCTGGACGCGTGATCAGCTCAACGAGTTTCTCGACTCCCTGAACCAGCGCGCCGATCCGGGCGTGGTGATCAACGTCTACCGGGGCGCGCGGGTCAACGAGCTGTTCGGGCGACTCGAGCAGCCTGCCCCTGGCCCCAACGCGATGGCTGCCTTCGAGACGCGTCGCACCCATGTCGATACCGGCGCGGAAATGGTGCGCTATGACCGCCCGCTGATCGCCAACGCCGAATGCCTGCAGTGCCACGTCAACGCGCAGGCCGGCGATGTGCTCGGCGTGTTATCGATCCGCCAGCCCATCGGGCCCATGATCGAACAGGCGCATGACGACCTGGTCGATCGACTGATGCTGATCGTCCCGGCGCCACTGCTGGCGGCCCTGCTGATTGCGGGGTTGCTAAGCTGGCGACTGGGACGATCGGTCAAGCAACTCAACCGCTCGATCGGACAGGTCAACCGGGTTGAGGACCTCGCCGACCTGCGCTTTGCGGGGGCGTCGACCGGCTTTACCGAGTTCGACGAGGTGCTCTCGCGGGTCGATGCGCTTACCGACAAGGTTCGTCACGTGGCGATCGACCGCAACCTGCTCGAGTTCGAGATCGGCCTGCTGGAGCATTTCGTCATCACCTCGGACGTGGTGCGTGATTGGCGCCGTTACGTGCGCGACCTGCTCGACGAAATCAACGAGCAGTTCACCGTCCACGGCGTGTTCACGGCCTTCTCGATGGGTGATCGGCCCATCGGCGTTGATGTGTTCTGGCACGGCGAAGTCGACGAGGTGGTCGCCGCCCGGCTCGACCAGGAGGTCGGCCGCCGGGTGAGCGAGGGTTTCGGCGGCCAGGCCCGTTCGGTGACGCCTCGCCAGCATGCCGGTCGGGATGGTCCGCCGGTGACCGATGCCGGCCGCCTCGACCTGCACACCAAGACCCTCAGCATGGATCTGCCGCCGATGCGCGGCATGGTCGGTCTGATCGTGCCGACCGGCGAGGCGCGCGTGCCGGTGAAGAAACTGGTGATCGAGTCGATCCTCTCGACGCTGATCAACGTGGTCGGCTCGGTTCGCGCGATCGAGCGCCACACCGAGGACCTGGAATACTTTGCCACCCGCGACCCGCTCACCCGCCTGTACAACCAGCGGATGTTCTGGTCGCTGCTCGACTACGAGATCGGCCGAGCCCAGCGTCACGACTACCGTTTCGGTCTGATGGTGATCGATCTCGACGACTTCAAGCGGGTCAACGACCGCTTCGGTCATGGTTTCGGCGACGACTACCTGTGCCGTGTCGCCGAGCTGCTCCATGATGGCCTGCGCGAAGGCGATATCGTGGCCCGGTATGGCGGCGACGAGTTCGTCGCCATCCTGCCCGATGCCGACGATGCGACCGCCGAGCAGGTGGCCGAGAGGCTGCTCGCCCGGGCCCATCAGGCCGCGGTTGCGGCCCCGGACGGGGAATCCCTGATCCTGTCATTGTCGATTGGCCTCGCGGTGGGGCCGGTGGACGCGGTGGACCCGGCCTCGGCCCAGGCGCTGTTCTCGCTGGCCGACCAGGCCATGTACCGCGCCAAGGCGGCCGGCAAGAATCGGCTGGCGGTGGCCAATCGCGACGAGGTCCGTGCGATCGAGCAGGACGATGTTTCGACGCCGACCGCGATCACCACCATCGATCCGGCGACGGTGTCGGTGGTCTATCAAGCGATCCGGCGGTCCGACGGCGAAGTGATCGGCGCCGAGGTGTTCGCCCGCGCTCGTGTTGGCGGGCGATTGCTGCCGGCGGCCGAGTTCGTGCGCGCCCTGGGGCGGGATCAGCTGGTCGATGGTGTCGATCGGCAGGTGATCGATCGCGTGCTGGGTGATGCTGCATTGGCGGGATACGCCGGCCGGCTGTTCTTCAATATCGCTCCGACCAGCTTGATGGAGGCCCGCTTTGTCGCGTTCCTGCTCAACGCGGTCGAGCGCTCGCCGCTGGCGGCCGAGCAGGTGGTGATCGAGATAAGTGAAAGCCCGCTGGCAGGAGATGTCGGAGCGCTGTCGCGGCCGTTGGCCGGGCTTCGCGCCGCCGGGGTGGGGCTGGCGATCGATCATGCCGGCTCCGGGCGCGAGACCTTGAGCTACCTGCGCCGTTTCGATGTCGACTACGTCAAGATCGAGGCCGACTGGCTGTGTGACCGCAAGGTCAGCCGCCGTGACCGCGCTTTCATCGATGGCCTGCTGGCCATTGCCGAGACGCTGGGTGTGAGCGTGGTCGCGCACAACGTCGAGACCGACGCGCAGGTGGAAATGGCTCGCGATCTCGCGATCGACCTGATGCAGGGCTATCGCTTCGGGCGGGAGGAGCTGGTCCCGCCCGAGGTGCAGATTTCGCTCTCGGCGGCGATCAGCGGCTGGGGCGGGCGAGCGTGATGTCACCCAGTCGCTGGCCGGCCTGCTCGCGTGCCAGTTGCAGAAAAGCGCTCATGTAGGCCAGACGGTGCTCGTCACGGCGCACCGCCAGGTGCATGGTCGCCGACAGGCCATCGCCCAGCGGGCGGGCCGTGACGATGCCCCGGGTGAGTTCGTCGCTGATGGCCCACTTCGGCAGCGCCGCGACGCCGTGACCGCTGGCGACCCACTGGGCGATCATGGCGGTCAGTTCCGAGCGGCGCGACCCGGCCGGTTCGACCCCGGCCGGGTCGAGGAAGCGGCGGTAGATGTCGAGTCGTTCGCGCTCGACCGGGTAGCCGATCACCGTCTGGTCGGCCAGCATCTCCGGCGTGATGCGGGTCTCCGCGGCCAGCGGGTGACCAGGATCGAGTACCAGCACCACCGGATAATGGAACAGCGGCTCGAAGTGCAGCTCCGGGTCGTCGACCGGATCGGAGCTGATCACCCCGTCGAGCCGGCCGCGGCGCAGCGCGTCGATGGCATCGAAGCTGAACGACATCGACAGGTCGGTCTCGATCGAGGGCCACTGCGCGCGGTACTGCTCGAGCGTTGGGATCAGCCAGGTGAAGCAGGAGTGGCACTCCAGCGCCAGGAACAGGCGGCCGGTCGCCCCGCCGGCGATCTGGCGCAGGTCGCGGTCGAGCCGGTCGACCTCCGGCAGCACCGTGTCCGCGGCGGCCAGCAGGCGCCGGCCGGCCTCGGTCGGCCGCATGGGACGCGAACTGCGCGAGAACAGCGGCGTCTCGTAGTAGGACTCAAGCGCACGGATCTGGTGCGACAGCGCCGACTGCGTCAGGTGCAGGCGCTCGGCGGCCGCCGCCAGCGAGCCGGTCTGCTCGATCGCGCGGATGGTCTTGAGGTGGCGCAGTTCCAGGAACATGAAAAATCCTCGATGAAAAACGGCCGGCCGGGTCACCCCGAACCGGCCGTCGGCCCTCGCCCGATGGGCGGGCTTTAGTCTGCGCGGGGCGTCTTGAGGGTGACCAGTTCCTCGGCGGAGGTCGGGTGCAGGGCGACGGTGTCGTCGAACTGGCCCTTGGTCAGACCGGCTTTCACCGCCACGGCGAAGCCCTGCAGCATCTCGTCGGCGCCGTCGCCGACCAGGTGCAGCCCGGCGACGCGTTCCTCCTTGCCGATGCAGACCAGCTTCATGGCCGTCTTGAAACCGTGCGAGGAGAGTGCGTAGCGCATCGGCGTGAAGGTGGTCTCGTAGACGGTCACCTGCTTCTTGCCAAAGCGCTCGATCGCCTGCGGCTCGGTCAGGCCGACCGTGCCCAGCGCCGGGTGGGCGAAGACCACCGTCGGGATGGTCTCGTACTCGAGGTGCGCGTCGTTCTGGCCGTCGAACAGCCGATCGGACAAACGCCGGCCGGCAGCGATTGCCACCGGGGTGAGTGGGTACTTGCCGATGACGTCGCCGATGGCGTAGATACCCTCGACATTGGTGTTCTGGTAGGCATCGACCGGGATCATGCCGTTCTTTTCCACTGCCACGCCAGCCTGATCCAGGCCGATGTCGTTGGTGTTCGGCTTGCGGCCGACCGCCCAGATCACCTGGTCGAACGGGCCGAGTTGCTCGCCGTCCGCGCCGTGGATGACCGTGCCCGTGTCGGTCTTCTCGAGACTGGAGACCTTGTAGGGCAGGTGGGTCTCGATGGCCATCTGGTGGAGGTTCTCCGTGGCCGTCTCGCGAATCAGCGGATCGAACGGCGCGAGCACGGTGTCGAGCATGTCGAGCAGGGTCACCTCGCTGCCCAGCGAGCGCAGCACGCCGGCCAGCTCCACGCCGATGTAGCCGCCGCCGATCACGGCGGCCTTCTTCGGCAGCTCGTCGAGTTCAAAGAAGCCGTCCGAGGTGATGCCGTGCTCGGCGCCGGGTACCGGCGGAACCAGCGGGCGGCCGCCGGTGGCGATCACGATGTGGTCGGCGGTGTAGGTGGTGCCGTCGATATCGACTTGGTTGCCGCCGGTCAGGCGGCCGTAGCCATCGATCACCTCGAGCTTGAGGTCCTTGGCATAGCCGTCCCAGAAGTTCGTGATGCCGGCGATGAACTCGCGACGCTTTTTCACCAGCGTGGCGAAGTCCACCCCGCCCGGCGCCTCGGGGAAGCCCCAGTCGACGGCATCCGCCCGATCGTGGGCGAGGTTGGCGGCGTACCACATCACTTTCTTCGGCACGCAGCCGACGTTGACGCAGGTGCCGCCGAGCGCGGTCGGCTCGACCACGGCTACGCGCTTGCCGTGTTGGGAGGCCCGCTCGGCGACCGCGAGGCCGCCGGAGCCGCCGCCGAGGACGATCATGTCGAAATGCTTGCCACTCATGGATGTCTCCAGAAAGGGATGTCGGGAAAAAGAGGGATGTCGAGAGAAATGGAGGTGAGCGTCGCGGCGGTCAGGCCGGTGCTCCTCGTGTCGTGAATTGGGCTTTCGTCTGCCGGGCCGGCTTGCCAAGGCGAGAGCAGACGAAAGCCGGCCCGGATCGTCCGGGCCAGCCACGGTGTCAAGTCAGACGGTGATCAGTAGCCGTTCTGCTTGAGCCAAGTCTGGACTTCCTCGCTACCGCCGACGCGCTGCCCGTCGATGTAAACCTGCGGGACGGTCTCGGTCTCCGCGACGGCACGCACGGCGCGCAGGTTGACGTCATCACCGACGATGATCTCGTCGAATTCCAATTCCGCGTCGTGCAGCATGCCCTTGGCGCGGGTGCAGAACGGGCAACCCTTGCGCGAGAACATCATGATCGAGTGTGGCTTCTTGGCGCTCGGTGCAAGCCAGTCGAGCATGGTGTCGGCATCCGAGACCTCGTAGGGGTCGCCCGGCTTCTCCGGCTCGATGAACATCTTCTCGATGGTGCCGTCCTTGACGATCATGGAGTAGCGCCAGGAACGCTTGCCGAAGCCCAGGTCGTCTTTGTCGACCAGCAGGCCCATGCCCTCGGTGAAGTCGCCGTTGCCATCCGGCAGAAAGCGGATGCGGTCGGCGTTCTGATCCTCGGCCCACTCGTTCATGACGAACGCATCGTTGACCGAGATGCAGACGATCTCGTCGACGCCATGCTGCTTGAATACCGGCGCAAGCTCGTTGAAGCGCGGCACGTGGCTCGAGGAGCAGGTCGGGGTAAACGCGCCCGGCAGCGAGAATACCGCGACGGTCTTGCCCTTGAATATCTCGTCGGTGGTCATGTCGACCCAGTCATGATTCTGGCGGGTACGGAAGGTGACGTTGGGTACCTTCTGGCCTTCGCGATTCTCAAGCATGGAAAATCTCCTATCGGTCGTAGAGTAAAAACACGGGATCAAGAAAAAGGTCGGGGCAGTAGCGATTGGCGCTGCCTTCCCGATACAGGAATATAGGGGGGATGCCGGCAAATGCAATGCCGTCGCTCGGCCGGCGAACCATGCTGCGGGGGCATGATCCGCCGGCACGGCCCTGAACTAATTTCACTTTAGTCGAGCGGCGTGATCGAAGGAAATAGAATTTGCCGATCATTTCGATAGCTTGGAACTATCGAAAATGCCGACCTTGCCTGGTTTGGCCCGTTTTGGCCCGGCCTTGTCGGGGGGCTGACGACGGCGGGGGTCAGTCGCTGGGGAGTTTTTCCAGACTCCAGAGGGAGTCGAGCGGTTCGCGGCGGCGGATTTCGTGGACCGTGTCACCGTCGACCAGTACCTCGGCCGCGCGCGGGCGGGTGTTGTAGTTTGAGGCCATGGAAAAGCCATAGGCGCCGGCGCCCATTACGGCAAGCAGATCGCCCTCGGCGAGATCCGCTCTGCGCTCGTGGCCGAGGAAGTCGCCGGTCTCGCAGATCGGACCGACGATTTCCCAGGTGCCTGACTGACGATCGCCCTCGCCCTTGCCGGCAGGGACGATCGCCATGTCGCTGCCGTAGAGGGCGGGCCGCATCAGATCGTTCATGGCGGCGTCCACGATGGCGAACGACTTGTGCTCGCCGGGCTTGAGGTACTCGACCCGCGTGAGTAGGGCACCGGCTGGTCCGGCGATGAAGCGACCGGGCTCGATCCAGATCGGCAGCTCGCGCGCCAGCGGGTCGGCGTCGACCACCGAGCGGATCGCCTCGATCCACTCGGCCGCCGCCGGCGGGGTCTCGTCGGTATAGCGGATGCCGAGCCCGCCGCCAAGGTCGAGGTGCTCGAGCGCGATGCCCCGCTCGGCCAGCAGGTGGGCGAGCTTCATCACCCGCTTGGCGGCATCGCGAAACGGGCTGACGTCGGTCAGTTGCGAGCCGATGTGGCAGTCGATGCCCGTCACGGCGAGTGACGGTTGTGCGTGTGCCCACTCGTACAGTGGCAGCGCCGCGTCGATCGCGATGCCGAACTTGTTGTCCTTGAGCCCGGTGGAGATGTAAGGGTGCGTACGGGCATCCACGTCCGGATTGACGCGCAGCGAGACCGGCGCGACCTGCTGCATTTCAGCGGCAATGTCGGCAATGCGATGCAATTCCGCCTCGGATTCGACATTCAGGCAGCCGATGCCGGCCTCGAGGGCCCCGCGGATCTCGTCGGCGGACTTGCCCACCCCGGAGAACACGCAGCGATCCGGATCGCCACCGGCCGTCATCACCCGAGCCAGCTCGCCGTAAGAGACGATGTCGAAGCCGGCCCCCAGCCGCGCGAGCACGTTGAGAATGCCGATGTTGCTGTTGGCCTTGACCGCGTAGCAGAGGCGATGCGGTCGCTCGCCGAAGGCGGTGCTCAGGGCCTGGTATGCCGACTCGATCGCCGCGCGCGAGTAGACATAGGTCGGGGTGGCAAAGCGTTCGGCCAGCTCGGCGGCGCGAATGCCCTCGACCTGCAGGTCGCCATCGGCGGTGCGGGTGAAGAACGGGGGCAGCTCGGTCTGTGGCACGGGCGTCTCCGGGTCAGTTCGATGGGTTCGCAGGGGTTTCGGTCTGGTCTGGCTCGTCGGCCGGCAGGTAGAGCGGCCCCTTCTGCCCGCAACCGGCCAGCGTCGCCGTGAAGACTGCCGTGAGCAGGAAAACAAGGATCGAGCGCGGCATGAGACCTCCGGGGCGGGTCGAGCAGTACGTTTTAGGGGCGTCAGTATGCCTCAAGCTGTCCGACGGCAAACCTCCGCAGGCCATCGAATCGAGCTCAACGGACTTGATTGTATTGCAGGCCGAAACGAGACTCGGGGTGCTTGTTATCTTCAACGAGGAGTTTGCCGATGTACATCGCGATGAACCGATTCCGTATCCAGCCCGGTCACGAGAAGGATTTCGAGGCCGTCTGGCGGAATCGCGACTCCCACCTCGAGGAGGTGCCCGGTTTCCGTCAGTTCGAACTCCTGCGCGGCCCGGAGCGGGACGACCACACGCTGTACGCCTCGCATACCATCTGGGAATCTCGCCAGGCGTTCGAGGACTGGACCCGCTCCGAGGCATTTCGGGCCGCGCACCGCAACGCCGGTCAGCATCGAGACATGTATCTCGGGCCGCCGGAATTCGAGGGGTTCGAGGTCGTGCTGTGACGTTCGTGTCAGTCAATCTTCGGATGCCTGCAGGCAGGCGATAAAGAAGCCGTCGCAGTCGTGGCGGTCCGGGCGTAGCCGAATCCAGCCTTCCGGCGTGAGGGCGTCATCGGGTAGGCCATCGAGTGACGGGCGGGTCGTTTTCCAGCCCGGGTGGCCGGCAAGAAACGTTTCGATGACCGCCTCGTTTTCCACCGGCCAGAGGCTGCACGTGGCGTAGATCAGCCGCCCGCCGGGTCGGGTGGCGCGTGCCCCTTGCTCGAGCAGCTGGCTCTGTGTCTCGGCGAGCGCGTCCCAGTCGATATCCGCCCAGCGCAGCTCCGGGTGGCGGCGCCAGGTGCCCGACCCGCTGCAGGGGGCGTCGATTAGCACCCGATCGAAGCCGACCAGATCCGCGGGCAGCGGCTGGGTGGCATCCACGGCGCGCCGTTCGATATCCGTGTCGCCGTGTCGCTCGGCGCGGGCGCTCAAGCGGTCGAGGCGTTCGGGGTGGAGGTCGCAGGCGCTGAGCTGTAACTGACCGTGCGTCTCGTCGAGCAGGCCGAGGCTCTTGCCGCCGGCCCCGGCGCAGAGGTCCAGCACGCGATCGCCAGCCTGAGCCTCCAGCGCGCGCACCACCCACTGGCTGCCGGCGTCCTGAACCTCGAAACCCCCGGCCTCGAAGGCGGGCAGGCGGGTGAGGCGTGCCGGGCGTGCCAGGCGGACCCCCAGCGGCAGTCCGGTGATGGCGGAGGCCTCGACGCCGGCCTCGGCGAGCTCGTCGATCAGTGTGTCGCGATCGCCGTGGCGCGGATTGGCATGCAGGTCGACCGGCGCGCGGCCGTCTAGGGCCCGGGCGAGAGACTCGGGCTCCTCGGGCGCGAGTGTGTGCCACTGGGTCGTGGCGGCAGTGTCGAGGTTGAAGCGGATCTCGCTGGTCAGCTCGGCGAAGGGCGTCTG
>JBHEOB010000031.1:0-18465 GCA_046261775.1 Guyparkeria sp. | reverse complement strand
GATCAGACCCATCTGCACCGCAGCGAGCGGGTTTTCCAGCTCACGATTGCCGCTGTAGCGGCTGTGCGGCGCGTCACTGGTGGCCAGGAACTCATCCTCGGCGCCCCAGTAGATATCTTCCTCGGGCGCCCAGATGTCCTCGCGGCCGCCACCGAAACCAAAGGTCTCGAGCCCCATGGACTCGAACGCCATGTTACCGGCGAGGATGTAGAGATCGGCCCAGGAGAGCTTGTTGCCATACTTCTGCTTGATCGGCCAAAGCAGCCGGCGGGCCTTGTCGAGGTTGGCGTTGTCCGGCCAGCTGTTGATCGGCGCGAAGCGTTGGTTGCCGGTAGAGGCTCCGCCGCGACCGTCTGCAGTCCGGTAGGTGCCAGCCGAGTGCCAGGCCATCCGGATCAGGAACGGGCCGTAATGACCGTAGTCTGCCGGCCACCACTCCTTCGAGTCGGTCATCAGATCGACCAGGTCCTTCTTGACTGCTTCGAGATCGAGCTTCTTGAATGCCTCGGCATAATCGAAGTCTCCGCCCAGCGGATTCGACACCGACGTGTGCTGGTGCAGGATGTCGAGTTTGAGCTGGTTAGGCCACCAGTCCTCAGCACCACCGCCGCCGCCACCCATCTTGGTGCGGCTGCCGTGCATTACCGGACACTTGCCTGCGTTCGCGTTCTCGCCCATTTCCTTCTCCTCGTGGTCTTGGTGGAGAACCGGTCGTTGGACGGTCCTCCGGTTTCATTCCTACGACGTGCCGAGCGGGGTTGCCCGTCGGCAAATGCGTCGTGCCAGTAAAGACTTGGCCGATCGGTTCGCTCCGGCGTTTTGCGCTGCCGGTGACACGAAGGTAGGGGCCCGACCGGCTCGCGGCAAATTGATTTTTTCGCACCCTTCAATAGCGGAAAACTATTATTGTTTGGGAAATACTGCGGTGAAAGCAATAGATGCCCCGAAGGCGCCCTCCACGCGAGGACGGCTGCCTAGCACTCGGTGTTGCGTGTAGCATTTGGATACCTACACCCCCGGAGGCCCCAACGGGAACCCTGATCCATGCGCCAAACCCGCTACCGCCCCGGCAAACGCACGTTGATGGCCCTGCTGTCGATCGGCCTGCTCGCCTGGCTGATTGTCGGCACCTGGCACGTCTACAAGCCCATGCCGGGCGGGCTCGACGTGGCGACCCCGTGGGTGCCGGCCACGGAGGTGACCTTTCTCGCCAATGCCACCTACACCACCCCCGACGGCGATCACGTCAGCGACAGGCAGATATTCGATGCCATAGGAGAGATGGTGACCGGGGCGCGGCGGCTGGTCGTACTCGACATGTTCTTGTTCAACGACTTTGCCGGTGAGGCCAGCGACGGCCATCGGCCGTTGTCGGCCGAGCTGACCGAGACTCTGGTCGAACAGCGGCGGCGCCACGGCGACCTCGATGCGGTGCTGATCACCGACCCGGTCAACACCGTCTACGGCAGCATCGACTCGCCCCACCTCGGGCGACTGCGCGCGGCCGGGGTGCAGGTGATTCCCACCGATCTCGACCGGCTGCGCGATCCCAATCCGATCTGGTCGGGACTGTGGCGTCTGTGCTGCCGCTGGCTCGAGAGCGAACCCGATTCGGGCTGGTTGCCCAACCCCCTGGCCCAGGACCGATCCGCGACCCTGGCAGCCTGGATGCGACTGCTGAACTTCAAGGCCAACCATCGCAAGACCGTGGTTGTTGACCGGGGCGACCACCGGGGCGACGGCTGGGTCGGGCTGGTCACCTCGGCCAATCCGCACGATGCCAGCAGCCGTCACGGCAATGTAGCGCTGCGGTTTTCCGGGCCCGGGGTCCTCGATCTGCTGGCCACCGAGCAGGCCGCGGCTCGCCTCTCCGGTGCCGAACGGGCCTTCACCCTGCCCTCGCCGCCCCGCGGCCATCACCTGGATTCGAACGAAGGCCGCCTGCGCATCCTCACCGAGGCACGGATCCGCGAGGCGGCAGTAACAATCATCGAAGCGGCCGAAACGGGCGAGCGGCTGGACCTGGCGATGTTCTACCTCGCGCATCGCGAGGTCATCAATGCTCTCAAGCGTGCCGCCACCCGCGGGGTGAAACTGCGCGTCCTGCTCGACCCGAACCACGACGCCTTCGGCCGACAGAAAAGCGGCATCCCCAATCGCCCAGTAGGCATGGAGCTGCATCGGGCAGGCGTGGAGGTGCGCTGGTGCAATACCGATGGCGAGCAGTGTCATAGCAAGCTGCTGCTCCATCACGCCGCTGACGGCTCGGGGCGCCTCCTTCTCGGTTCGGCGAACTTCACCCGCCGCAACCTCGACAACTTCAACATGGAGACCAATGTCGACTGGCAGGCACCCGCCGAGCACCCCGCCCTACTGGCCGCCAGCGCCTTTTTCGAACGACGCTGGCGAAACAAGAACGGCGAGCGTCACAGCCTGCCGTTTGCCGAGTATGCCGACGATTCCAGTTGGCGCTACTGGCGCTATCGCCTGATGGAGGCGACGGGGCTGTCGACGTTCTGAGGTCCGCGGCTCAGTTCGGCGTAAACAACTCGTTGTAGGCGGCCTCATCGACGGGCGACAGGCCCATGCGATTGAACTCGCGCCACATCTCGCGCCAGCGCCCGGCATCCGTGACCACAGGGGCCACCAGACGATGGCAGGTGTCGCGAACGATAGCGTCCATCAGGTCGCTCTGCTCCTCACCGCTGAAGCGATACCACAGCCTTTTTGCTTCCTCCGGATCCTCGCGACAAAGGGTCGCGCCTTCCGAGGCGATGCGCGTGACCGCCTCGACCAACTCGGGGTATTCGCGGTGGAACGCCTCGCCGGTGAACAGCTCGAGTGCCGAGAAGTTTGGCAGGCCGACATCGTTGCTCGAAATCAGCCTTGCCTTTACGCCCATTTCCTTCGCCTCGACTCCTTCGAAGTTGGCGAAGCACAACCACGCGCCGTGATACCCGGCCTGCAGGTTTTTAAGGTGCTCGAAGCCAGCCGATTCGATCTGCAGTTGGGAGGCCTCGAACTCGACCGCTTGGTGTTCGCACCAGCGCTCGACGATCACCCGGGCCAGATCATCGGTCACCTCACCGGCTACCGGTGACGCCACCCGAATCGTCTCGCCGCGAACGAGCCGCTCCTCGCCCTCGGGCGTAATCATCACGCCGCCCTCGGTCTCGAAGAAGCAACCCAGCGCCCGCAGCCCGGGGCGCGCCTCATCGATCATGTGCAGTGGCTCGTTGCAGGCGAATGCCAGCTTGCCGCTCGCCACCTCGGCGAGACCGTCGTAATGGCCTTCCGGCTCGACCAAAGTCAGGTCGAGGCCCGCATCACGAAACCAGCCCTTTTCGATGCCGGCGATGAATGGCAGGTGATCCGGATTCAGGAACCACTCCAGTCCCAATTTGATCGATTTCATGAGTTCTCCTGGTGACATGACAATGTGTTTTCGAACAGTCTAGACGCCAAACGGATAGGTATCGGCGGCTCCCGAGAGTTGCCGACTGTCGAACGGCGTGACCGCCCGGCTGCGGTCGACCCAGATGTACTCATCGAACTGCGCCGGCAGCTCGGCATGGAAATAGTGACTGGCCCGTTCGGTTTCCGGACGGTAGATCACTCCGACCGCCCGCTCGAGGCGTGGCTCGGCCAGCCCTTGGCGCACCTCGGCATCGCCATGCCTACCCAGCGGCAAGAGGAAACCGGCGCGGCCGGTCTCGTGGCAGAGGCGCTCGTAGCTGTCAGGCAGTGACGGGCGCAGTGTTTTCACCTCCATCGGCTCGTCCCAATTGGACGCGGCCGCCACCGTGCCGGTGTCAGTGCCAAAACCGATCGCGTAGACGCCATCGCCGAAACGCGCCCGACACAGCTGACCGATATTGAATTCACCGCGGCGCGACATGTCGGTGGCCAGCGCGTCGCCGACGTGCGAGTTGTGCGCCCAGACGATGCCGCGACTGCCCTCGCCGTGGTGGGCCAGAAGTGCCTCGAGGGTCTCGAACATGTGACCATCGCGCAGGTTCCAGGCGCTGCGCGAGCCGTAGAACATCGAGCGGTAGTACTCCTCGGCATTGGCGACCAGTCGCGCGTTCTGCACCGCGTCGAGAAAGCGATCGCCGTCCTGTTCGGCGTATTCGCGATGGCGCTGCTCCAGATCGCGGAGCATCCGGATCACCGGTGCCTCGCAGCCGGCATAGCCCGGGCTCAGCGCCATCCGGGCGTAGTCGGCCGGATCGGGCTCGAACCGCGTCAGGCAGCGGTAGCGCTCGCGGGCAACGGCTGACGCCTCTGGGTCGACGTCGTCGAGATACTCGAGCACCGCCGCAATCGAGTTGTAGAGGCTGTACAGGTCCAGGCCATGAAAGGCGACACGTTCGGCGGGCACCCGATCGGCATTGCGCTCGCGCAGCCAGTCGACGAAGCCACGCACCTCCTCGTTGCGCCACATCCAGGTAGGAAACCGGGCGAAGGCGGTCCATTCGGACGGCGGGTACGCGGCATGCCGCACGTAGTGGTCTATCCGGGCAGCATCCGGCCAGTCACCCTCGATGGCGACGAAATCGAAGTCCTTCTCCTCGATCAGTGCCCGAGTGATCCGTTGCCGCGCCCGGTAGAACTCCGAGGTGCCATGCGAGGCCTCGCCGATCAGCACCAGGCGAGAGTCGCCAATGCGCCTCAGCAGGCCGTCCAGCGACAGCTCGTCGACCGAGTCGAACCCCTCGGCTACCCCGGAAATGCGGCGACTGAGCGACTGATCGCGTGCGGAGGTCGTGCGTCGGCCGAAGCCCCGCTGCGGGCGGGCACGAGCCTCGTCCCGGCCAGCCTCACCCAGCAGTGGGACAAAACGCACATCGGCCAGATCCTCGGTGCGATACTCGTTCTCGCCCAGGCGCGTGATCCGCACCAGCTCCTGTGCCTCCTCGTCCGCGCCCACCGGGATCACCAATCGGCCGCCAACCGCCAGCTGACGCTTGAGTCCATCCGGGACACTGGGGCTCGCCGCGGCCACCACGATTGCATCGAAGGGCGCCGCCTCGGTCCAACCCAGCGACCCGTCACCCACGCGCACCTCGACGTTCGCGATATCCTGCTCGATCAGCGCGCGGCGCGCCTGGCTGGCGAGCTCGCCGAGACGTTCGATGCTATAGACCTGTCCGGCAATCCGCGCAAGCACGGCCGCGGCGTAACCCGAGCCGGTACCGACGTCGAGGACACGCTCTCCGCCGTGAAGATCGAGCGCCTCAATCATCACCGCCACGATCCAGGGCTGGCTTATGGTCTGGCCGGCGGCGATGGGCAGAGCGGTGTCATCGTAGGCGAACTCGCGCAGATCCTCCGGTAGGAAGGCCTCGCGTGGCACCTGCCGCATCGCCTCGAGCACCTGAGGCGAGCGAACGCCCCTAGCGCGCACCTGGTAGTCCACCATCGCCTCGCGACGGACCAGCTGGTCCGGATCGATCATCTCTTACCCCGGCAAAACATTCATCGGACTTGAGGAGAAACCAGCATAGCCAATACTCGCTCAAGCGACCGAAAGGGTCACCGACATGGCGATCGTTAGGTGTGTGAGGCCATGAGCCTGTTTTCGTACTGTCTCACCCGGGTGTACGGCGCTGAGCACACGAGGCTCGGCTGCGGACCGATATGCTGCACGAGCTACCAGATCGTCTCACGGGCTTGGCAACCCGCTCGTACCATTGGATCATAAAGCACAGGCAATACAGTCAACCGGCAGGGAGCTCGAATGGCTTATCTGAAAGATTTTCCGAACAACGAAGGCTACTTTGGTGAATTCGGAGGCGCTTTTCTACCGCCCGAGCTCGAACCCCACTTCGCCGAGATCGAGCAGGCATACCTGCGCCTAGTGCGTTCGGCCGACTTTCTCAACGATCTACGCTACATCCGCAAGCACTACCAGGGCCGCCCCACCCCGGTTTACTACGCCCACAATCTCAGCGCCGATGTCGGCGCGCACATCTACCTCAAGCGCGAGGACCTCAACCACTCCGGCGCGCACAAGCTCAACCACTGCATGGGCGAGGCCCTGCTGGCCAAGCACATGGGCAAAAAGAAGCTGATCGCCGAGACCGGCGCGGGGCAACACGGCGTGGCACTGGCCACCGCGGCGGCCTACTTCGGAATGGAATGCGAGATCCACATGGGCGAGATCGATATCGCCAAGGAGGCGCCCAACGTCACCCGCATGAAGCTGCTCGGGGCGAACGTGGTGCCGGTGGGCTTCGGTGGTCGCAGCCTCAAGGAGGCAGTCGACTCGGCCTTCCAGAGCTACCTGTCGCAGGCCGACGAGGCGATCTTCGCCATCGGCTCGGTGGTCGGGCCGCATCCCTTCCCCAAGATGGTGCGCAACTTTCAGTCGGTGATGGGAATCGAGGCGCGCGCTCAGTACTTGGAGATGACCGGCGAATTGCCGGACCACGTTACCGCCTGCATCGGCGGCGGCTCCAACGCACTGGGCCTGTTCGCCGGCTTTATCGAGGATCACGACGTCCAGCTCCACGGCATCGAGCCACTGGGCAAGGGCGAGGAGCTCGGTCAGCACTCGGCGACCATGACCTTCGGCAAGCCGGGGGTGATCCACGGCTTCAAGTGCCTGTTGCTGGCCGACGAGGAAGGCAACCCCGCCCCGGTGCACTCGATCGCCTCGGGACTGGACTACCCTGGTGTGGGCCCGGAGCACTCTCACCTCAAGACCACCGGACGGGTGAACTACCACGCCATCAGTGACGACGAGACCCTGGATGCCTTCTACAAGATCTCGCGCCGCGAGGGCATCATCCCGGCGCTGGAATCGGCCCACGCGATCGCTTGGGCAATGAAGTTCGGCCGGGAGAACCCCGGCACCACGATCCTGGCCAACCTCTCCGGACGAGGCGACAAGGACATCGATTACGTTACGGAGCACTTCGGTCATGGCTGATCACGACAGTATCGAGACACGCGCGGCGACGATCGGCGCGCCCGGTTCACCCGAGGCCCTGCGGCTGATGCTGCTTGGTTCCGGCGAGCTGGGCAAGGAGGTCGCCATCGAGGCGCAGCGCTTGGGCTTGGAGGTGATCGCCATCGATCGCTACGCCAATGCACCAGCCATGCAGGTGGCGCATCGCTCGCACGTGATTGACATGCTCGACGGCACGGCGCTCAAAAGCGTGATCACCCAGGAGATGCCGGCGCTGATCGTCCCGGAGATCGAGGCGATCGCCACCCCGACCCTGATCGAGCTGGAGGCACAGGGCTTCGT
This sequence comes from Guyparkeria sp., assembly GCA_046261775.1. Taxonomy (GTDB): domain Bacteria; phylum Pseudomonadota; class Gammaproteobacteria; order Halothiobacillales; family Halothiobacillaceae; genus Guyparkeria. The sequence goes on along the minus strand of JBHEOB010000031.1, from coordinate 11,210 downwards.
GGTCACCCCGAACGCCCGCGCCGCCCGCCTGACCATGGACCGCGAGGGCATCCGCCGGCTGGCCGCAGAGACGCTCTCTCTGCCGACCAGTCAATTCGCTTTCGCCGAGACCGAGGCAGATTTCCTTGCCGCGATCGAAGAGATGGGCACGCCCTGCGTGGTCAAGCCGGTGATGAGTTCCTCGGGCAAGGGCCAGTCGCTGGTACGCGAACCGGCCGAGGCGCTCCGGGCCTGGGAGTTCGCCCAGTCCGGCGGTCGGGCAGGTCGCGGCCGGGTGATCGTCGAGTCGTTCATCGCATTCGACTACGAGATCACTCTGCTGACCATTCGCCATCGCGACGGGACCACCCTCTGTCCTCCGATTGGTCACACCCAGGTCGACGGCGACTACCGCGAGAGTTGGCAGCCGCACCCGATGAGCGAGACGGCGCTTTCCCGGGCCGGCGAGATCGCACGCGCCATCGTGGAGGAACTGGGCGGGTACGGTATCTTCGGCGTCGAACTGTTTGTCAAGGGTGACGAGGTCTGGTTCAGCGAGGTCTCGCCACGCCCTCACGACACGGGGCTGGTCACCCTGGTTTCCCAGGATCTATCCGAGTTCGCCCTGCACCTGCGCGCGATGCTGGGCCTGCCCGTCCACCCGGTTGGCCAGCGCGGCCCATCGGCCTCCTGCGCGATTGTCCGAGAGGGGAAAAGCGCGCATCCGGTTCTGACCGGCACGGCCGCGGCATTGGCCGAACCCGGCTCCGAGCTGCGCCTGTTCGGCAAGCCCTCGGTGAGCGGCAAGCGGCGGCTGGGCGTCGCCCTGGCTCGGGCGGAGAGCATCGAGGTGGCACGGGCACGCGCCCGTCGGGCGGCCGGTTCGGTGCAGCTCAAGTGATGAGGGCACACCGCTTGGAATTGATACAGACCGGGGAGCGGGAAGCATGAGCTCGCGTCAGGGCATTCGCCTGGATGGCAGCGGTGGCCGCGCCGGCCCGCGACAGGAGCCGGGCGGCACCTGGATTCGATTCAACTGGGAGGATGCCGGCGACCGGGAATGGCTCGAGCGGGAGGCCGGCCTCGACGAGCTGGTCGCCGACAGCCTGCTGGCCGAGGACACCCGCCCGAGGGTGGTCGAGCACGACAACGGCCTGCTCCTGATCCTGCGGGGCGTGAACCTCAACGCCGGCAGCCGCCCCGAGGACATGATCTCGCTGCGCCTGTGGTTCGATGGCGACCGCCTGATCAGCACGTCGCGCTACCCTCTGCGTACCGTGGACGGAATCATCCACGAGCTCGAGCAAGGCATTGGCCCGGCCACGCTGGCCGACGTGCTGATGGCGCTGGTGGAGGGGCTGGCCGAACGCACCGACGAACTGATCGAGTCGATCGAGGAGGAGATCGACGAGCTGGAGGCGCAACTGCTCGACGGGGCCGATCGCGAGTTACGTGGCCGGATCGGCGAAATCCGCCGCACGATCATCGTCATCCGCCGCTATCTCGCCCCGCAGCGGGACGCGCTGGCCCGCCTGTCATCGATCAACCGCCCCCTGCTCGCCGGGCTGGACGGGCGACGCCTCCGTGAACAGGCCGATGCACTCACCCGCCTGGTCGAAGACCTGGACATGGCCCGCGAGCGCGGCGCGATGATCCACGAACAATTGCTCACACGGCTGTCGGACCAGCTCAACGGCCGCATGTATCTGCTCTCGATCGTCGCCGCGATCTTCCTACCGCTGGGCTTTATCACCGGGCTGTTCGGCATCAACGTCGGCGGCATGCCCTGGGTGGAGACCCCGATGGGGTTCTGGTGGGTAATGCTGGTGATCGTCGGCATCGGTGTCGGGCTGGGCATATGGCTCAAGCGCCGGCGCTGGTTCTAGTTTCTGACTGATCTGGTCAGGCCAAGGCGACGTCCAGCACCATCATCACGATAAAGCCGCCGATCAAGCCCAGTGTCGCTGCATCGGCGTGACCACTGCACTGGGCCTCGGGAATCACCTCCTCGACGACCACGAAGATCATTGCCCCGGCGGCAAAGGCCAGTGCGTAAGGCAGAATCGGCTGCCAGAACAGCACTGCCGCAGCGCCGACCACCGCCGCGATCGGCTCGACCGCACCGGAAAGCTGGCCGTACCAGAAACTCTTGAACCTCCCCACACCCTCCCGGCGCAGCGGCATAGCCACCGCCATGCCCTCGGGAAAGTTTTGTATGCCGATGCCGATGGCTAGCGCCATGGCCGCACCGAGGCTGGCGTTGTCGAAGCCGTGAGCCAGCGCGCCGAAGGCCACGCCGATCGCCAACCCCTCGGGGATGTTGTGCAGGGTGATCGCCAGTACGAGCAAGGTGGTGCGCCGCCAGCTCGTGGGCACCCCTTCGGCCTCGTGCATGGGCGCATTCAGGTGCAGGTGGGGCAGGATCAGGTCGACCAGCCTCAGCGAGAGCGCGCCGAGGGCAAAGCCCACGGCGGCGGGGAACCAGGCAGGAACGGAAAGATCCCCGGCCATCTCGATCGACGGCGCCAGCAACGACCAGAAGCTCGCCGCGAGCATCCCCCCGCCGGTGAACCCGAGCAGGATATCCAGCAGGCGCCGATTCTCTCGGTCGGTGAAGAATACGGGTAGCGCCCCGGCGGCGGTCATGCCCCAGGTGAACAACGTGGCGATCAATGCCTGCACGACCGGGGAGGCATGCAGAAACCAGTCGACGGGCGGCATCAGCCAATCAAGCATTCGACTCGTCTCCCTGTCGGACGATCTACTTGTCCCGACACCGTCCGATGGTTGGGTAAACGACACATCCCCCCAAGACGAGACCGAAACTGCTTTTCAACGTGGCACCCCGGGGAGCAAGCATCCACATCAGCCAGTTAGCGTGAGAAGGCGACTGCCATTCAGCGCCAGACCGATCACCCGAATGCCGCCCCCGAGCTCGCTCTCGTAATCGTAATGGTGGTGTCCGTGGATCACGGTTCTGACACCCAATTGTCGGGCAAGATCTCCCAATTCTCGAAAACCGTTTCGATGCGACTCGGGCGCCTCGTGCAAGATCAATACATCGGCGTGCTGCCGGGCCAAGCCACTCAATTCCGCCGGGAAAATTGCGTCCCGTTTGCGCCTCGGAACGCCGCCCCGCCAGAGGTTGCCCTTGCCCGCCGTGGCAATGCATTCCTCTCGGCTACGGAGCTTTGGAGCACCTCGCCCGGGATACCACACGCTTTCCTTGAAGACCCCGCCCAGGCCGGCAACCCGGACACCATCAATCTCGATCACCCGGCCGTCAATCGACGGAAAACTCGATCCAAACAGGAAGTCGAAACGTTCCTCGCCGGTATCGTGATTGCCGTGGATCCAGTAGACGGGAGCTTGCACGTTCGACATAACCTCGTCCAGCGGCCGATCGAGTTCCAGATCACCCAACAGGAAGACGGCATCCGGCGCCTCTGTCTCGATCACCGAGAGAAGTTGATTCGATTCGCCGTGTGAGTCGGCGTGGAACAGACACCTCGGCATACCCTACTCAGGAAACGGCAGCCAGCTTGTCGGTGCGCGCCGCCATGATGAAATCGTTGCGATGCAGGCCGCGGATCTTGTGGCTCCACCAGGTAACGGTGACCCGTCCCCACTCGGTCAGCAGCGCCGGGTGATGCCCTTCCGTCTCGGCGATCTCGCCCACGGCATTGGTAAACGCCAGGGCACTCGCGAAATCATCAAACCGAAACACGCGCTCCAGCTGACGCACCCCGTCCCGGTTGATCACCTGCCAGTCATCCTGCAGCTCCTTCTGCAGGGACACAATCTCATCGTCATCCAGAGTCGGCGCGTCGGCCCGGCAGGCCTCGCAGCGGTTCGTAGCCAGTTCGCTCATTCGGTTTGCTCTCCTCGATTCTCAAGGCCCACGGCGTCCCGGCATGGGACCAGCGGCAGGCAAGCAAATATCCCCACAAGACTGTAGGCAACGGGCACAGGCACGTCTATCGGTGTCTTTACTCGAACCGGCATGTTAGTTTGTATAGCTACCTAACCAAAGCTGCACGAACGCTCCATGACCTCCGCTAACGGGCTGAAGTGACACTGGCTCGTGCAGACCGTGCTGACGCCGAGGTGCACCATGACCGAGAGCCAACACAATCACCGTCTGGGCCTGATCCTGATGGCCCTCGCCGTGATGACTATCCCGATGTCGGACACCATCGCCAAGTGGTTGTCCACCCAGTTGTCCGTCGGCGAGATCGCCTCGCTTCGATTCGTGTTCCAGACCCTTTTCCTGCTGCCGTTCGTGGCCATGTTCTGGCGTGGTGGGCGGCTGCGACCGATCCATCTGCTGCTGGGCGCACTGATCGCGGCCTCGATCCTGTTCCTTTTCTGGGGGCTGGCCCACCTGCCGCTGGCCAACAACATCGCCCTGTTCTTCATCGAACCGCTGATCCTGGTGATCTTCTCCGCCCTATTCCTGGGCGAGCGCATCACGATGCGGCGCTGGATCGGTGTCCTCGGTGGGCTGGTCGGGGCGGTGATCATCCTGCGGCCGAACTGGAGTGCCTACGGACTGGCCTCCCTGCTGCCGATCGCCGCGGCCACCTGCTATGCCGCCTACCTGACCGCGACGCGGGCCTGGGCCGACGCGCCTCGGCCTCGCGATGCCCTGGTGCTGCAGTTCTGGGTCGGGGCCGCCGCCTCACTGGTCATGCTGACCTTCATGCTCCTGGGCATCGGCCTGGACTGGTCGCTCGCCCGCTGGGACACGCCGGCGACACACGAATGGCTCTGGCTGGCCGCCGCCGGCCTGCTCGCCGCCTTCGCCCATGTGCTGATCGCGATGGCCTTCGCCCGCAGCGACGCCAGCCTGCTCGCCCCTCTGCAATACCTCGAGATCTTCGGCGCCACCCTGCTCGGCTGGCTGATATTCGCCGAATGGCCGGACGGCTTCACAATCCTTGGCGGCCTTATCATCATTGCCGCGGGGCTGATAGTGATCCGCGAACGGCCGTACGACGCGCACCCCTGAGGCAGCCAGCCTGGCATACGCCCGCACGGCAATCCGCAAGCCAAAAAAATCCCGCCGATAGGCGGGATTGTCGTCTCGGCACTCATGGTCGGCCCGATCAGGCGCCTTCCATGTCCTCGCTGTACTTGCCGAGGCTTGCCAGCCCGTTGTACTTCGCCCGCTTGAGCGCACGCGCCTGGGCTTCGTCCACGTTGGACGGCTCGCCCTTCCAGTGGTTGAGCGCCGGGCCCTGGATGGCACGCGCGTAGGAGAAGGTCAGCGGCCATGGCAGACGATCGCCATGGCGGGTGTGCATGGCGTTCAGGTGCGCGCTGGACTCCTCGACGCCCTGCCCGCCGGAGAGGAATACCACGCCACCGAGTGCGGCCGGGACGGTGCGCAACAGGGTCTCGACCGTGCGATCGGCCACTTCATCGACACCGGCGCGGTTCGAGGCGTTCTTGGCCGAGATGACCATGCTGGTCTTGAGGATCACGCCCTCGAGCATGACATTCTGGTGGTAAAGCTGCCGGAAGACCTCGTTGAGCTCCTCCTCGGTGACCCGCTCGCAAGTGGCGATGTCGTGTTCACCGTCGATCAGCACCTCCGGCTCGATGATCGGCACCAGACCGGCCTCCTGGCAGAGGGCTGCGTAGCGCGCCAAGGCGTGGGCGTTGGCCTCGATACAGCCGCGGGTCGGCTGTCCCTTGTCCGTGTCGATGGCGATAACCGCGCGCCACTTGGCGAAGCGTGCGCCCATCTCGTAGTACTCACCCAGGCGCTCGCGCAAGCCGTCGAGGCCTTCGGTGACCTTCTCGCCGTCGGAACCGGCCAGCGGCTTGGCACCGGTGTCGACCTTGATACCAACCACCTGGCCACGCTCGCGCATCACGTCGATGAACGACTTGCCGTCGCCGGTCGACTGGCGGATGGTCTCGTCGTAGAGGATCGCGCCACTGACGTATTCCTCGAGGTTCGGCGTGGTCAGCAGCAGCTCGCGATACTCGCGCCGCTTTTGCTCGTTGGGGTCGATGCCGATGGCCTCGAAGCGCTTGTTGCAGGTGCCGTTGCTCTCGTCGATGGCCAGGATGCCCTTGCCGGGGGCGACCATCGCCTTGGCGGTCTGGATCAACTCATCAGCCTTCTCGGGACGATACATGGTCATGCGCGAACTCCTTGATTCCGTGAATGAAATCGTGTGGTGAAAACGGAACGCCGCCTACGATAGCCCTTCATCGAGCTATTTTTCAAACTGTCGCCACGATCAGAGGTAGGCCCCGCCCCCACCGATCGCGATGCTCACCAGACCCAGCCACATGATGATGTGCACCAGCCTGCGGATGCGCGGAATCATCTCCCCGCCGCGCGACCAGTCCTCGGCCGCCACCGCCAGATGCAGTTGCCGGTATGGCCCTAAGGCGAGCACGGCAAAGACGATGATGGTCAACCAGCCAAACAGCTGCATGCCATGCAGGTAGCCCGGCGAGGCGAATCCGCCGTACCCGGAAAACAGCAGACCGTAGCCAGTCACCAGCAGCACCGCGATCAACACCCATACCCAGCGAAAGAACCGCGTGAACACGCGGTCCCAGAGCGTTACCCGCTCGGGACCGGAAAGAAAGCCCACCGACGGGCGCAGGATCACGTAGGCATAGAAAACGCCACCGATCCAGAGAACCGCGGCCAGCAGGTGAATCACCTTGAGCAACCCCATCATCACGACACTCCTTTTCCCTTCACACAGGTTCGTCTCAACCTTGCGCCTGCCGCGAACGACGGACGGTCTCGTAGGCGTTCTGGATTTCCTGGCTGCGCTCCTTGGCCAGTTCGATCATCGAATCGGGCAAGCCCTTGGCGATCAGCTTGTCGGGGTGATGTTCGCTCATCAGCTTGCGGTATGCGCGCTTGACCTCGGCATCGGTCGCCGAACGTTCGACCCCGAGTGCCTGATAGGCATTCTCCAGGGCCGCAGCCGTGGTCGGCGCCCCGGGACCACGCTGGTAATGCCCCGCCAGCAGCGCCTCCAGCCGGGAAAAGTCGGCATCCGAGACACCCAGGGCGTGGGCGATGTGCAGCAAGGCCTCTCGCTCTGCCGGGGCAATCTGGCCATCGGCGAACGCCGCCTGGATCTGGATCTCGAGAAACACGCGAAGCAAGGTTGGCTGGCTACCGCAGACGCGCACGAACCGGCGGATGCTTTCCTCCGGGTCGAAATCCTTCGCCTTACCGCGATTGAAAGCCTCGATTGCTTGTTTGCGCCGCACCTTGGTCAGGCGCATCTGCGTCATGATCTGCTCGGTGGCGCGGATCTCCGCCTGCGTCACCTGCCCGTCGGCCTTGCAGACATAACCCAGCACGGTAAAGGTCGTCTCGAAGAAGGTTTTCTGCACCTCCAGCAAACGCCCACCGACCCGCTTGAGTCGGCCGACAAACCGATCGACAAAATGCCCGAGCAGCAGTCCGATACCGGCCCCGATCCAACCGAATATCCAGAAACCGAGCCCGGCACCCAACAGTTTTCCAATCCAGGACATGCAAGTCCCCGTCAATGAATTAATGGTGCAGTTTGCCAAAAATCACGGAGCGAGAGGCACTCCCGTCACCGAAGCGATCGCCCAAACCTCATGAAGACCAGCATCGCCAGGATCACCAGAAACCAACCGCCGTACCAGAGGTTGAGACCACCCACGATCAACGCCAGGCCCAACATGCCCGCGGCTGCGACGTAATAAACCATCGGTATCAGTGCCTTGCGGATCAAGTCGCCTTCCCGTCCGACCAAGCCCACGGTCGCCGAGGCGGCCACGACGTTATGCACGCAGATCATGTTGCCTGCCGCCCCGCCAACGACCTGCAAGGCCACCACCCAGGCCGCGCCATCGGCATCCAGCCCGATCGATTCGGCCGAGGCAAACTGGAACAGCGAGAACATCATGTTGCTGATCGTCGCCGACCCTGCCATGAACGAGCCGACCGCCCCGATCAACGGGCCGAATAGCGGCCAGAACGGCCCGGCCAACCACGAAACGCCCTCGGCGAGCACCAGCGGCATACTGGCATACGGCGATGCCTGACCCGAATGAATGAACACTTGCACCATCGGGACGGCGAATGCCAGGGCCAGGGCCGCAGAAAACAGCACCCGGCCGGACTGGCGCCATGCTCGCGCGTACGAGCCCGGGCGCTGATGCATTCGGTGCAGGAAAAAGGTCAGCAGCGAAACCATCAGGAGTACGAAGCCCGGCAGGTAGAACGGTTGGGCCGACGTCCCCACCTCTGTACCGAAGATACCTGGCCACTCCAGCGTCAGCGCCGGCGACTGCAGCCAGTCGCGCAGGGGCGTCACGGCGCGAGTCAGCACCAGCAACCCGACAACCAGCACATACGGCAACCAGGCCAGCCAAAGAGGCATTCGCCGTCCGGTCGGCAAGGCCTGCAGCTCGTCCTGAAGGGCGCTGACCCAGTCCGGCTGCCATCGATCCCGCGGCTCGAAGTCGAACACGCGCCGCGGCAGCAGAAAACCGCGACGGGCGGCCGTGACCACGATTAGCAGACCCACCATCCCGCCGACCAGCGACGGGAACTCCGGACCCAGCCACGCGGCGACCGCCAGGTGCGGCAAGGTGAAGGCCAGTCCGGCGAACAAAGCGAACGGCCAGGCCGCCAGACCCTCGCGGAACGACCGCGACGCGCCGAAGTAGCGCGTCAGCACCGCGACCATGATCAGCGGCATGAACACACCGACCAGCGTGTTGATCACGGCGGTGTACAGGGTGACACGATCGAGAAACACGGGGAAAAGCGGCACATCCACCAGCGCCTCGACCGACGGGTGCCCCGCCAGCCCGGCATTCACACCGACGAGCACCGGCGTACCCACCGCGCCGAACGACACCGGCGTGGACTGGACGATCAGCGCCGAGAGCACGGCGGCCATGGCGGGAAACCCGATCGCCACCAGCAGCGGTGCCGCGATCGCCGCCGGGGTGCCGAATCCGGCGGCCCCCTCGAGCAGGCCACCAAACAGCCACGCCACGATGATCGCCTGCACCCGCCGGTCGGGGGAGATGGTCACGAACCCCGCCCGGATCGACTCGATCCCGCCGGATTCGCGCAGGGTGTAGAGCAAGAGAATCGCGCCGAACACGATGGTGAGGATGTTCAGCGCCGTCACCAAGCCGTGCATGCTCGCCGCCGCCGCGACCGCCGGCTCGGTCTGCCAGACCAGCAGCGCGAGCACGACCGTCATCACCCAGGCGACCGGCATGGCCCGCCAGGCGGGCCACCGCCGGACCACCAACAGCACGAAGACCGTGGCCAGCGGCAGCAGGGCCAATGTGAACAAGGCTCCCAACGGCATCCCAATACCCCCTCCCTGAAGATTACCGCGAAGAGCACCATTTCATCATCGATGAACGAAGGCCAGCGGAAATAGCGTAGCTGCCGATGACATCGGCATGTATCCACTGCCGCGACTACCCCGGACCGCGCGGGGCGGACGCGCCCGGCGCGGCTTTTGCGCCCGGGTGGATATCCGTCGCGAGCGAGACAACGGACGGGTCATGCGCAACACAGGTCCCGTACCGAGCGACCACCAATGTACACTCGTACGACCTGCTGGGTCCCCTCGACCCGATCGCAATGCCGCATTGCATACAACTGGAGAATACCGCCGTGGGAACCGAAACCTGGATCGTGATCGCGCTGGTCGTGATCGCCGTCATCTACGTCATCTATCTCTACAACAAGCTCACCTCGTACCAGACCCAGTACGAGAACGGCTTCGCGCAGATCGAGACACAGCTCAAGCGCCGCCACGATCTCATTCCCAACCTGGTCAGCACGGCCAAGGGCTACATGGACCACGAGGCCTCGGTCCTCAAGGAAGTCACCGAGGCACGCGCCGCCGCCGAAAAGGCAGTCGACGCCGCGCATGACCGGCCGGGCAACGCAGAGACCATGGACCTGCTTTCCCAAGCGGAATCGGCGCTCACCAGCGGCCTGGGCCGTCTGAACGCCACCTTCGAGGCCTACCCGGACCTCAAGGCCGATGCGAACATGCGCCAGCTATCCGAGGAACTGGCGACCACCGAGAACCGCGTCGCCTACGCCCGCCAGGCCTACAACGACCTGGTGCAGAAGTACAACGAATACCGTCGCTCCTTCCCGCCGGTGGCCATCGGCAAATTCGTCGGCCATGGCGAGGATGCCCAACTGCTCGAGTTCGAGGACAGCGAGGCGATCCAGCAAGCCCCCGAAGTGAGCTTCTGAGCTGATCTGTCATGGACTTTCGCGAACAGCAGGATCTGGCTCGGCGCCAGACACGGATACTGGTCGGCCTTTACGTGCTGCTTCTGGTCGTCGCCGCGGCGGCCGTGGGCGGGCTGATGTGGCTCGGGCTGACCCTCGGTGAACAGGCGCAGGCAAACCAGGCGGCCGGCTCGGCCACCATGCCCGCCGAGGCCACCTGGCAGGCCTTCGCCTGGGCGGCGGGTCTGACCGGCGGCGGCATCCTCCTGGTCACCCTGTTCCGCTGGTTCACCCGCTCGGACGGCGCCAAGGTGGCCCAGTCGATGGGCGGGCGAGAACTGACCGGTGCCGACGAAAGCAGCCTCACGCCGCTCGAGCACCAATACCTCAATATCGTCGACGAGATGGCGATCGCCTCCTCCCTGCCCCGACCACGCGTATTCGTCCTCGACCAGGAGACGGGCATCAATGCCTTTGCCGCCGGTACCAAGCCGGAGAACGCCGCGGTGGCCGTGACCCAGGGGGCACTGGACAATCTCAGCCGTGACGAGCTGGCCGGCGTGGTCGCCCACGAGTTCGGCCATATCGCCAACAGTGACATCAAGCTGTCCGTGCGCGTGGCGGCGATGGTGTTCGGCTTCACCTTCCTGTTCTTCGTCGCGCGCTGGTGGTTCCACGCCGGGGTTGGTCCGGGCCGTCGGGACGCGCGCCTGCGCATCGCCATGCTGGTGGGCGCGGCGGCAATCGCGCTGGTAGGCCTGCTGACGGTATTCTTCGGCCGCATCCTGCAGGCGGCCGTCAGCCGCCAGCGCGAGTTCCTCGCTGATGCCTCGGCCGTGCAATTCACCCGCTACCCGGACGGGCTGAAAAGCGCCTTCGAGAAGCTCAACGGCGGCGCATCATCACGGGTGCAATCCGATGCCGCCACCGAGATGAACCACGCTTTCTTGTTTCGCGCCGGCGTTGAGCTTCTCGAAGGCGCTTTTCAGCC
>JBHEOB010000030.1:0-18611 GCA_046261775.1 Guyparkeria sp. | reverse complement strand
AGACCGGCGCGGACATGCTGCTCTGGGAAGGCTCCTGCGTGGTCCACGACGAGTTCCGCGCCGATGCGCTCGCCGATCTCAAGAAAGAACACCCCGAGGCGGCCATCCTGGTCCACCCGGAATCACCCGAGGCAGTGGTCGAGATGGCCGACCGGGTCGGCTCGACCTCGCAATTGATCAAGGCGGCTACCGAACTGCCCAACGAGATCCTGATCGTGGCGACCGACCGCGGCATCTTCCACAAGATGGCCGAGGCCGCGCCGGGCAAGACACTGATCGAGGCACCTACCGGTGGTCGTTCGGCCACCTGCGTCTCCTGCGCGCACTGCCCCTGGATGGCCATGAATGGCCTGGTGAGCGTGCGCGACGCGCTTAAGCACCCGTCAGGCCATGAAATCACGGTCGATCCCGGCATTCGCGTCAAGGCGGTCGAATCGATCCAGCGCATGCTGGACTTCTCGCGCAGCCGGGGCATCGTCACCCAAGGCAACAACGACGCCTGAGCCCCTTGCCGTGTTGCCGTGGAAGGCCCGTCACTAGACGGGCTTTCGCGTCTATGGAGCGGCCGATCTGTATTGGGCGTGGCGTATCTGCCTGTTTTCTTAAGAAAAGACTTGCGAATATTCGCAACTCTTTTCATTTGCTGAAGCGCTAAGTGAATAGAAATATCTGATTTTTTTAGTAGGGTATTTGCGGCGTAGTCTTTTCCCCGTTGAAACAAAAGCCAAAGGGAAAGGATTAATGAAAAAGCTGATTACGATGCTCGCTCTGGTGATCGCCGCACCGCTGACGCTCCAGTCCACCGCGGCCTTGGCCGAGACGGAGAAGACCAAGCAGGTGGTGTATCACATCAACAGTTCGGATATGGGGACCATCAAGGCTGCTCTGCGTAACGTCACCAATCACATCAACTCGCCGTCCGGTCCGGAGACCCATATCGAGATGGCCGTTCATGGCGGCGGGATTGCCATGCTGACCGAGGCGCGTGATGACCCGCAGTTACAGGCGGCGATCGATAACGTCAAGGCCAATGACGTCGAAATCAAGGTCTGCGCCAACACCCTGCGTGGCAATAATCTCGATGTGTCGGAAGACCTCTACTACACGAGCGAATCGGACATCGTGCCGTCCGGCGTGGCGCACGTCGCTGATCGCCAGCTGGAAGGCTGGGCCTACATCCATCCGTAAGCCGTCCGTTTAGCCAGCTGTCCCGGTTGGGACGTCGCTGGCAACCGCCACCAGCCCGGGGTTTCCCCGGGTTTTTTGTGTGCCGAGTACCGATTGGTTGGTGGTGCGGGTGATGGCGACACGGTGGCCCCTGAGCTCTGGGGGCCCTTTTGTTCCCTCGGCCCGGGATTCGCCCGCTGGAGTGGATAGCGTCTATCATGCCGGCTGGTCCGCAACGAGCCTCTTGATGCACGACACGATACTTCTTTCCCTGACCGCCATCGTGGTGCTGGGCATCGGTGCCCAATGGCTCGCCTGGCGGGTCAAGGTGCCGGCGATCCTGTTCCTGCTGCTGATCGGTATCGCGCTCGGGCCAGTCTTCGGCCTGCTCGACCCTGACGAGCTGTTCGGCGACCTGCTGTTCCCGATCGTCTCGCTCGCCGTCGGCGTGATCCTTTTCGAGGGCAGCCTGACACTGCGTTTTCGCGAAATACAGGGTGTCTCATCGACGATCATTCGCATGGTGTCGCTGGGGGCGGTGATCTCGTGGGGGGTGGCGGCCACCGCGGCACACTGGTTCGTTGGTCTGGCCTGGCCGATGGCGTTCCTGTTCGGGGCGCTGGTGGTCGTGACGGGGCCAACGGTGATCGCGCCGCTGCTGCGTATCGTTCGCCCCAGCCCGCGGGTCAGCAAGATCCTGCGCTGGGAAGCCATCATCATCGATCCGATCGGCGCCCTGATGGCGGTGCTCGTCTACGAGTTCATCGTCACCCAGTCGCAGACCGGTGCGGCGGGTCTGAGTGGCGTGGTGCTGCCGTTCCTCGAGTTGGTCGGGCTCGGCACGGTGCTGGGTGTCGCCGGTGGCTGGCTGCTCGGCCAGTTGCTGGTGCGCCACGCACTGCCGGACTACCTGATCAACGTGACCGTGCTGGCCGCGGTGCTGGCCGTTTTCACCACCTCCAACGTGCTGGCCGAGGAGTCCGGGTTGCTGGCGGTAACCGTCATGGGTATCTGGCTGGCCAACATGCGCGGCGTGCCACTCGACGACATCCTGCATTTCAAGGAAACCCTGAGCATCCTGTTCATCTCCGGGTTGTTCATCCTGCTCGCGGCGCGCATCGATCCCGCAACGCTGGGCCAGGTGGGTTTCGGGGCGCTGTTGGTGCTGGCCGCGATCGTCTTTGTCGCCCAGCCCTTGAAGGTCTGGCTGTCGTCGATCGGCAGCGGGCTTAACTGGCGAGAGAAGACCATGATCGCCTGGATCGGTCCGCGCGGTATCGTCGCCGCGGCCGTCTCGGGCCTGTTCGCGCTCAAGCTGGTCGAGCAGGGGCTCGAGGGCGCCGAGGTGATCGTGCCGCTGACCTTCATCGTGATCGTCGGTACCGTGGTGCTGGCCTCGCTAACCGCTCGCCCCCTGGCCCAGGCGCTTGATATCGCCTTGCCGGAAGACCATGGCGTGCTGATCGTCGGCGCCAATCGCGTCACGCGCGAGATCGCCAAAGTGCTGAAAAAACATGGCTTTCGCGTGGTGATGGCCGATGGCAACTACAGCGAGATCCGCCAGGCACGCATGGACGGGCTGGAGACCTATTACGGCAACCCCGTCTCCGAGGCGGCCGACCGCAAGCTCGACCTCGTTGGGATCGGCCAGATGTTTGCCATGTCGGCGCAGTCCGAGATCAACAACCTTGCCGCGGTCCGCTACCGCCACGAGTTTGGCCAGTCGAATGTCTTCGTGCTGCAAACGCCGCAGGAAGTGGCCGGCTCCGACAACCAGCGCATCACTACCCAGTTCAACGCCCGCGGCCTGTTCCGTGAGGACGTGTCGCTAGGGCACCTGTTCCGCCTGGTGGAAGCCGGTGCAGAACTGTTCAGCACGCGCCTGACCGAGAACTTCGGCTACAGCGAGTACCTGGTGCATTACGAGGGGCGCGGCGAACTGCTGTTCGGCATCACGCCCAATGGCAACCTGCGTCCGTTGAGTGACGAACTCAGCCAGCGGCCCGGACCGGGCTGGATTCTGATCGGGCTGTACGAACCCTCCGCTGGTGTCGATCGCACCCCCGCTCGAGAGGGGGGAGGTGCGTCATCCAATGGTGGTGAACGCCTGCCCGGTTGATGTGCGGTGGGGTTCGGGCGGTTTCTGTCGCCCGGGAGGTGATGTGATCGAAATGCCCCGCGGCTGTGTTTTCCGCCTGTGATCAAAGGGATGGCCGGGGCGACGGAATGGAGGCGAACTTTTTTCGTCATCGGCGTCCCAAAGGGGGTTGCGTCACGAATCGGGGTTTGTATAATGCGCGCTCTAGCAAACGTGGTCGAGTGATCGATCGTTTGAGATGTGCGGGAATAGCTCAGCTGGTAGAGCACAACCTTGCCAAGGTTGGGGTCGCCGGTTCGAATCCGGTTTCCCGCTCCATCGGGTGGTTAGCTCAGTTGGTAGAGCGGAGCCCTTACAAGGCTTAGGTCGGGAGTTCGAGCCTCTCACCACCCACCATCATCTCTACAAGCAGCGGTAGTTCAGTTGGTTAGAATGCCGGCCTGTCACGCCGGAGGTCGCGGGTTCGAGTCCCGTCCGCTGCGCCACATCCCGAAAGGCCCGCCTTCCATGGCGGGCCTTTCTTCGTCTGTGTCCCCGATTTCCCCCGGCCTGTCTCAACGCCGCTGGCCGCGAAGGGGTTGCAGCCATTGCCAGGATTGCCCCTGCGCGCGGCGCAAGGGGGCTGGAGCGCGGGTAAGTCGACTCAGTCCGGCCTCGAGGTCGGACGGCTGCCAGGCCTCCCGCCGGTAGGTCATCACGGTGTTGAGTTTGTCCGGCACGTGGGCCACCAGGGCGTCCGGATGGAAGTGCGCCGAGAGCTGCCGGTGGGCCTCGACTACCGCCGGCATGTGGTTGCGCCACAGGTTGAGGCAGATGATGCCGCCGGGGGCCACCGCCTCGGCGAGGCGGGCGACCGTCTCATCCGGCAGGCGGATCATGCCGTCCTGGTCGAACAGGTCGATAAGCACGATGTCCAGGGCCGGCGGCGGCTCCCAGTCCGGCGAGCTGACGTCGACGAACTGAATGTCCAGCCGAGGGTGGTCGAGGTCCAGCCCGAAATGGCGTGCGGCAATGGGGCCGAGGGCGGGGCGCAGATCGACGGCGTGGATGCTAAACTCGCTATATTCGAGAAGAAACTTCGCCAAGACGCCGCCCCCAAGCCCCAGCAGCCCGATGCGGGCAGGGTATGGGTGCAGCGCCATGGGCAGCGTCATGGCCCGGTAATAGGCGAAGCAGAGTTGCTCCGGCTGCTCCGGTCGCCACGCCGACTGCGAGGTATGATTGCCGAACTGGAGCGCGACCTCGCCGCCCTGCTCGATTACCTCGATGGGGCCGTGGTCGTCGTTCAGCCGTTCGAGCACGTGGGTCTTCATGCGCTGGTCCCATGTTTCGTCGCGGGTTGAACTTGGCGAGAGGTCGCCGGTCTCCCGGTGACCCGAATTGGTCTGGCACGCTGAGTGCGCCGGGAAAACAGGTATTTCGAGGTAACGATAATGTGGATCTCCCATTCAGCGGGGCAGACGGTTGGTATGGGCGTGCCCGCCCTTGTCGGTGAGTGGCTGCGTGAGTGGATTACCGAACCGGTGACCCGGCGTATGGCGCGTGTGACTGGCCTCGCCGCCGGCGCGGCGCTGCTGCTCTTCGCCGGCCTGGTGTCCGCTGCAAGTTTCGAGGTGGGCGAGAAGGTGTTCGTGCCCATGTTCCAACCCAATCCCGAGCTCGACGGTTACGCCGAGGGCTTCGTCGAGCAAGTGCATGACGATGGCACCCTTACCCTCCGGATCGACCACGTCCAGACCGGTAAGGGCAAGACGCTGAGCGGCACCTGTCATCCCTCCGGCGGCACGCCACTGTCCGGAGCGCGCATCGTCTCCGATGATCCGGATGCCGTCGAGGTCGAGCAGCGCCTGCCGGCCGAGGAGGTCATGACCTACCGGCGTGGCAGTCAGGTCTATCTCGAGCGCGAGAACCTGAGTATCGCCTATCTCAAGTACCTTGGCAGTGGCATGGGCATGACGCCCGACCGGTTCGACGTGGCCATCCGTCGCGCCGAGGCGGCGGGGCTGCCCGGTATGGTGGCGGCGATGGAGATCGGCAAGATGCAGGTCCAATCGACCCAGGGCCGAGGATTCCCGGTCCCGGCATCTCGCGCCCTCCAGAAGGCCGCGCCGATGCTCGACGCGGTTGCCGAGAAGCTCGACGCCCATCCCGAGTCGGTGGAGAGGGCGGCACGCATGCTGGGCGGGACGACGCCCGAACACCGAGATGACCCGTTGGCGGCGGTGATCGTGCGCCTGCATGAGATCCTTGACGAGCAGCTTGGTGAGCTTGAGCAGCAGAGCAGTGATCCGCGGGAGGTCTCCGGGTTCAGTGTCGACGAGCTGCTGGCTATCTACACCGGCTGGTTCCGCGTGATCACTGCCAATGACAGCCAGCCGTTCCAGAATGCCGATGTCGCCTACTACCGCGAGCGGGCGGCCAAGGCGCTGGAGAACGGAGAGTGGCCGGCCCTGAAGTAAGCGCGCGCCGCAGTCGAGTCACAAAAAACGCCCGGACCAGCATGGTCCGGGCGTTTTTCGATGGGTCGGTCTTATTTCTGGTAGCGGACCTTCCACTCCTCATAAGGCATGCCGTAGACGTGTTCGCGCGCCTCGGCATCCGCCAGGTCGATGCCCTGTTTCTCGGCCTCTTCGCGCAGCCAGCGTGACAGGCAGTTGCGGCAGAAACCGGCCAGGTTCATCAAGTCGATATTCTGGACGTCGGTGCGTTCCTGCAAGTGGGCGACTAGCCGACGGAAGGCGGCGGCCTCGAGTTGATCACGGTTGCTGGAGTCGATGGCCATGAGGGTCCCTCGCGTAACGGTTCTATTCACTGGGGGTGACTCACCCCGGGGGTGGGGCGTAAGTCGGGGGCGAATCAGCTGTCGGGCGTCCGCGTGTCGTAGGTGACGGCATGCAGTTCGCCCGAATCAAGCGACGGCTTGAGGATGCGATTGAGGATCTGGTGCTGCTGCAGCAAGGATTTGCCGACGAAGGCGCTGCTGGTCACGGCGATACGGAAACTGCAGCCCTCTCCGTCCGGCCGTACTCGGGCGTCGGGCAGTTCGGTCTGGATCAGCTCGATGATCTCGTTGTCGGTCATCTGCGGGAGGTCCTCCGGGTCGTTTCGGGGCTTGGGGTGGTCTGGAAATGTGGATTCAGTCGGTTGCCTGCAGGATGGGGGCGAGCAGCGAGGCGCGCCAGCCCTGCGTGATCCGGGATGGTCGGCCCGGACTGGCCAGGTGCTGTTTCAGTTCGGCGCTGGTGGCCAGCCGAGACGGGCTGATGTTATGTGCGGCGGCAATTTCGGCCATCCGATCCTGCCGGGATTTTAACAGTTCGCGTTCTGCCGGTGGCAGGGTGGGGGAGCGCGCCAGGCGAGGCCAGTCGGCCGGGTCGCCGCTGAGGCGGTCGGCAATTGCCTGGCCGAGGTCATGGCGGGCGATCGCGTCGCGGCCCAATGGTGAGCGTGCCCGGGACATCTGGGACGCGATGGCCTCGGCGTACAGCGGGGTGTCGGTCTGCGCTGCGCCTCGGGCGATCTCGTGGGCCAGGTCGAGCATGGGCTGGTCGCCCCATACCCAGCGACGTGGGCGATCCTGCTCGCGCGCCAGTCGCTCACGCCATGCTGCCAAGACCTGCAAGGTTGCCAGGCCGGCCCGGTTGAGCGTCTGGATGCCGCGGATCTTCTGCCAGCGTTGGTCGTCGGGCGGTGTGAATCGGGCCGGGTCGAGCTGGCGTTCCATCTCCTCGGCCATCCACTCGAGGCGGCCGGTTTTTCGCAGGCGCTGCTCGAGTATCGGGTAGAGGGCGTGAAGCTGGGCCACGTCCTGGACGGCGTAATTCAGCTGCGTCTCGCTCAGTGGACGTGCCAACCAGTCGCTACGCGTTGCCCCCTTGTCAAGGTGGATGCCGAGCACAGCCTCGGTGAGTGCCGCGTAACTCATCTGACCGCCGATGCCGAGCAGCTCGGCGGCGATCTGGGTGTCGAAGACCTGTGGAGGCAGCCGTTCGCCGGCGGCGAGGATCAGGTCGAGGTCCTGGTCGCCCGCGTGCAGGACAACCGGCGTGTCGCTCGTGACCAAATCCTGCCAGAAAGGGGCGAGATCGAGTCCGGCGATCGGGTCGACCAGCCAGACCGTGTCCGAGGTGGCGATCTGCAGAAGGGCCAGCTGGGGGAAGTAGGTGCGCTCGCGGACGAATTCTGTGTCCAACGGCAGGAAGGGCGCCGAGCGCATGGCCTCGATCAGCTGGGCGAGTTCCTCGCGGCGTGTGACGAACCGGACCGTGGGCTGCTCGTGGTTCATGCGCCCGTCGACCTGTGCTGGCGGCGGGATCGAATCACGTCCGCTTATTCGGCCGGCTTGACGATCGACGACGACTCGATCCGGACCGTCGTGCGGGGGGCATCCTGGCGGAACGGGCCGGCGGCCCCGGTCGGGATGGCGGCAATCGCCTCGACGCTCTCCATGCCCTCGATCACCCGGCCGAATACGGCGTAGCCGGGCTTGCCCGTCCGATGATCCAGCGACGCGTTGTCGGCGAGGTTGATGAAGAACTGCGAGGTGGCCGAATGCGGATCGCTGGTGCGTGCCATCGACAGGGTGCCGCGACGGTTCTTCAGGCCGTTGTCGGCCTCGTTCTCGATCGGGGTGCGTGTGGCCTTGCGCTCGAATTCGGCGGTAAAGCCACCGCCCTGGATGACGAAGCCCGGGATTACCCGATGGAAGATGACGCCGTCAAAGAAGCCGTCACGGACATAGGCGAGGAAGTTGTCGACCGTGGCCGGGGCCTGCTCGCCGAACAGTTCGATGAGGATCGGCCCCTGGTTGGTATCCAGCCGCACCTGGGTGTCGGCGGCCGCAGGCAGGGCGGTGAGTGCCAGGACAGAGGCTAGGGCAGCAGCCAGGGTCGCTGTCGCGAGACGGCGGCCGGCATCAATCATCGCGCTGCACGCGCTCAAGCCGCTCGTGACGTTCCTGTGCCTCGATCGTCAGGGTGGCGATCGGGCGGGCCTCGAGCCGCTTGAGGCCGATCTCGTCACCGGTTTCCTCACAGAAGCCGTAGTCACCGTCGTTGATGCGCTTGAGTGCCTTGTCGATCTTGTTGACCAGCTTGCGGTAGCGGTCACGGGTGCGCAGCTCGAGGGCCGCATCGGACTCCAGCGAGGCCCGATCGTTGATGTCCGGTTCCTGCCAGTTCTCCTCGCGCAGGTGGTTGATGGTCGAGTCGGACTCGCTCATCAGCTGGTCGCGCCAGGTCAGGAGCTTCTGCCGGAAGTACTCCAGCTGTGTCGGGTTCATGTATTCCTCGTCTTCCGAGGGCTTGTAACCTTGCGGGAGTTCAACTGCCATGTTTATCCACCACCTCTGCCCGAGCAGACGCTGAAATTGAATGTGAAGGCGCCGAATGACGACTCGCGGCGCGTGCCCTGTCGGGGCCGTCCGGCATCTACTACGATCGCACGGATCGCCCGGGGCCGCTGCCTGGCCCGTCCCGCGGTCGATGGCCGAGGTCGGGCAGCGGGCAAGTATAGGGACGGGGCCCGGGAAGCGCAACGCCCGCTGGGCCATGCTCTCGTTTTGCCAATCAAGGGCTTGCCGGCTCGTCGTACACGCGCCGGTCACTGGTGAACACCCAGGTCCGCGTGATCACCAGTCGATCGTATTGTTCCGCCAGCTCGTCGGGGAAGGTCGGGTAGGGGGCGGCCGCCTGAAGCAGGTTGCGCGCGGCATTGTCCAGGATCGGGCTGCCCGACGATTGGCGGATGGCAAGGTTGAGTACATGCCCACCTTTGCCGATGGTCACCTCGAGTATCACCCGGCCGGAAAGGTTCTGCTGCACCAGGGTGTCGGGGTAATGCTGGTTGCCGTAGGCCTCGACCTGGCGTTTCCAGCTGGCGAGATAACGCCCGGCCGACCCGCCCTGGGTGCGACTGGTCGCATAGCCGGTGCGCAGAGCGGCGTTGACCTGCTCGTAGAGTCGATCGATCTGATCCTGGGTGGTGACGCGGCGCGGGGTTTCGCTGGCCGCCCACGCTCCCTCCTGCCGAGGACCCTTGCCATCTTCCCGGAGCATTGCGGTGGGGCTGTCGGGCCCGGCCTGGCCGGCGAGCATCGGGTCGGCCGGTGATTTGCGGTCGAGGGCGTCGGCCTCTCGGCCGGCATCCAGGTTGCGTTCGGCCTGAGGGGCGTCGAGGGTGATCTCGATCACCGGGCGTTTTTCCACCTCGGGACGGGTGATCTCGACCAGCAGGATGCCGACATGCGCCAATACGGCGAGAGCGATGGCGATCGGGAACACCCGGGACGAGCCAACGGCCGGCCCGGACATGGGGGTGCCGATATGCGGTGGCTGTTCTGGAGTCGTTCCCTCGTTCGGCATCCCTGCACTTCCCGTGTGGATTGATCAGAGCTCGTGCCAGTCTATCGACCGCTCGCCCGGCTGGCTCGACATGGCCGACTGCATGCCGGCATCGCGCCATGGTCCGTCATTCTCGGTCACCAGAAGGATGCCGTCGAGCCCCAGTTGCTCGGCAAGATGCTTGGCCTCGCCGGGTGAGAGCAGCATCAAGGCGGTGGCAGCCCCGTCGGCGATCACCGGTTCCCGACCCAACACCGTCGTGCCGACATTGGTGTGTGCCGGGCGCGCCGTCAGAGGATCGATGATGTGGCCGAAGCTTTCGCCCCGGTAGCGCAGGCGACGCTCGTAGTTGCCCGAACTGCACAGGCTGTGTCGGCCCGCCACGAGCACGCCACCGAGTGTCTCGCCGCGACCCGGGTCGCCACCGGGGTCACGGATGCCCAATTGCCAGTCGCGCCCGCCGGCGCGGCCCAGGGTGTACAGGTCGCCGCCTGAATCGAGTAGGCAGTCGGTGACCCCGATCGCCTCGACGGCGGCGAGTACTTGCGTGGCGGCAAAGCCCTCGGCCAGCGCGTTGAAGTCGAACTGGACCTTTGGGTGGGTCGTGATGACACGGTCGCCGTCGATCCGCACATCGTCGAGCGAGGGGGCATCGGCCAGCCACGCGTCCAACAAGGATTCGGCGGGTGGCTCGATCGGCGTCCTGCCTGCATCTCTCGCGTCCTCGTGAAAACCCCACATGCCGATCAGCCCACCGATGCTGGGATCGAAGCGGCCATTGCTGGCCTCGAACAGGGGGCGGGCGGCCTCGATCAGCGCACGGATCTCGGCACTGGCCGCCGCCTCACCCTGCTCGGCCAGCCGCCGGTTGAGTCGGGTCAGTTTGCTGTCGCGCCAGGGGTGCAGGCGACGGTAGAGCGGCTCGACAATGCCTTCGGCCGCCCCGACGGCGGCATTGACCCGCTCAGGCGGGGTGTTGGCGAAACGCATGGTCCACACCTGGCCAAAGACGCTGAAGCCCGCCTCGGTGAACCTGGGGGCGTCGCGCCCGCAACCGGGCAGGGTCGCCAGCGGGAAGGCGGCGAGCCCCCCGAACAGCGCACGCCGCCGGCGGTCGATCATCGTTTGCGGCGTTCGGCGAGCCGGTCGAGCAGCTGCCCGGTCACGTCCTGTCCGGTGACGGCGCTGATCTCGCGGGCACAGGTGGGGCTGGTGACGTTAATCTCGGTCAGCCAATGGCCGATCACGTCCAGGCCGACGAACCAGTGTCCCCGCTCGGCCAGCCATGGACCGACGGCCGCGGCAATCTCCCGGTCGCGCTCGCGCAGCGGAACCACCTCACCGCGCCCGCCGGCGGCGAGGTTGGCGCGGAAGCTTTTCTCGCCCGGCACACGCAACAGCGCATGATCGACCGGCTCGCCGTCGATCAGCAACACCCGACGGTCGCCGGTGCGGATTTCGGGAAGGTAGCGCTGCGCCATCACCAGCTCGGTCTGATCGCGCGTCATCACCTCGAGGATCACCTGGGTGTTCTCGTCGTCCGCGTGGATCTTGAAGATCGAACTGCCGCCCATGGCGTCCAGCGGCTTGATCACGATCTCGCCCTGCTGGGCGATAAAGGCCTTGAACTGGTCGATCGAGCGGCTGACGAGCGTCGGTGGGCAAAGGGCGGGGAAATGCTGGGCGAGGAGTTTCTCGTTGGCCGCGCGCACCGCGTCGGGGCGGTTGGCGACTACCACGCCGGCCTGCTCGGCCAGGGAAAGCAGGCCGGTGATGTAGTGGTAGTTCAGGTCGATCGGTGGGTCCTGGCGTTGCAGGATGATGTCGAAATCCGTCAGCGCGTGGACGGCGCAATCGCCGAGCGTGTGGAAATTGGTGTCGCGATCGACCAACGAGATTGGCGCGGCCTGCGCCTGTGGCTGGCCATCGGCGAAGAACAGCCAGTCGGGCTGGATGTACCAGCAGTCCCAGTCGCGGGCCTGGGCGCTGAGGAGGAAGGCGAACGAGGTGTCCTTCCAGGGCTTGATCCGATCGATCGGATCCATGACGACGGCGATTCGCATGGGGGGCTCCACTTGCGGGTCGGGTCAGTCGGCGGCCGGGCCATCGCTCGGGCCGCCGGTCAGGTCGCCCTGCTCGCGTGCGGCGGCGAGCAGCGCCAGGCGGGCGACCACGCCGTAGCAGTACAGCCGGTTCTGGTCGCTGTCGGGCGAGGCGTCCGGTGCCGGCGTGACGCAGGATTGGGTGAACGGCAACGGCACGAATTCCGCGCCGGGCGAGTTGAGGTTCTCGCTCTCGCCCTTCTTGGTGTGGACCCGATAGAAGCCGCCGACCACGTGGCGGTCGATCATGTAGAGCACCGGTTCGGCGACGTGCCCGCTCGAGCCGAGGCGCTCGAAGCTGTAGATGCCTTCTTGGATCAGCACCCGGTTGATGTTGCGACCGTCCTTGGAGGCCGCCATGCGCGTGCGCTGCTTGCGATTGAGGCCGGTCACGTCCTCGGCCGATTGGGCCATCATCACGCCCATGCCGTAGGTGCCGGCATCCGCCTTGATCACGACGAAGGGCTTTTCCTTGATCTCGAGCTCGTCGTACTTTTTCTGGATGGCGGCGAGCATTTCGCTGACCTTCTCCTGCAGGCAGCTTTCGCCCTCGCGCTTCATGAAATCGATCTGGCCGCAGTCGAGGATCATCGGCGCGAGATGCCAGGGGTCGAGGTCGATCAGTTCGGCCAGCTCGTTGGCCAGTGCCTGGTAGTGGCTGAAGTGGTTGAACTTGGACCGATGCCACCAGCCCAGCGCCGTGGGCGGCACGACGGTCTGTTCGATGTCCTGGAGGATTTCCTCGCGCCCGCCCGACAGGTCGTTGTTGAGCACGATGGTGCAGGGCGAGAAGCCGTCGACCTCGATCCGGCGGCCCTCGCGATGGATTGAATGCTGGACCAGCGTGCGTCCGGAGGGCAGTTCGAATCGCGCCGGCTCTTCAAGCGACTCGAGCGAGCCGATGCGCGTTTCGAAGCCGGCCAGCTCGAACAGCTCGGCCATGGTGGCCAGCGATTCCAGGTAGAACAGATTGCGTGTGTGACGCTCCGGGACGATCAGCATGCCGCGCGCATCCGGGCAGGCATGCTCCACGGCCGACTGGATGGCGTGTACCACTAGCGGATCGAAACTGTGGTTGAGGTTGTTGAAGCCGGCCGGGAAGAGGTTGGTGTCGACCGGGCCGAGCTTGTAGCCGGCGTTGCGCAGGTCGACCGACGAGTAGAACGGGGCCGGCGTGTGGCGCCACTGCTCGCGAAACCAAGTCTCGATCTGTCGGCGATTGTCGATGATGTGGGATTCGATCATCAACAGCGGGCCGCAGTAACTCGCATCGAGCTCCGGGGTCGAGTCCGAGGTGTCCAGTTGCAGGGCGGAATGGTTGTTTGTCATCGACTTGTCGTCACGGTGTTCGCTTGGGGGGAGCCGCGATCCGGTGCCCGGTCGCGCTTTGGTGCCGACAGTGTAAACGATGGTCAACCTCTGTGTTTTCTGTCGCGGGCGCTGGCCGAGACGTTTGCCAAAGGCGGGCGCGTTGGTTACATTCGCTCGACGCAGGGCAAGAATCGGCCAGAAGCAAGGACGAAGACATGGAAGCGACAGCGAATCACGCCGGCCTCGGTGGCCTGAGAGTCATGGTGGTCGACGACAGCAAGACCATCCGGCGAACAGCAGACAGCATTCTCAGCAAGGCAGGCTGCGAAGTGGAAAGCGCCATCGATGGATTCGACGCCCTGGCACGCATCGGTGCCTTCGATCCGGACGTGGTCATCATCGATATCCTCATGCCGCGTCTAGACGGCTACCAGACTACGGCGCTGATCAAGAATAACGATCGCTTCGCCGACACCCCCATCATCTTGTTGTCCAGCAAGGACAGCATTTTCGACAAGGCGCGCGGCCGGATTGTCGGCGCCTCCGACTACCTCACCAAGCCCTTCAACAGCGACGAGATTCTCGCCGCGGTGGCGCATTTCGCCGAGACGGCCAACGTGACCGACGAAGGCGCGATGACGGGCTGAGAACGGCAAGGCCCCGATCTTCGCAAGCGGATCTCGGGACGATCGCAATGAACCGGACTTTTCTAGAGGAACAGGGCAGTGGCTCATATCGTTGTCATTGATGACTCGCCTACCGAGGTATACGTGCTTCAGCAGATTCTGGAGCGAAACGGCCATCAGGTATCCGTCGCCAACAGCGGCGAGGAAGGTATCGAGCTGGTGCGTCGTGTGCGTCCAGACGCGGTGCTCATGGACGTTGTCATGCCGGGGATGAACGGCTTCCAGGCCACCCGCACCCTTAACAAGGACAGCGAGACAGCGGCGATTCCGGTGGTCATCGTCACCACCAAGGACCAGCAGACCGATCGCATCTGGGGTATGCGCCAGGGAGCCAAGGAGTACCTGGTCAAGCCGGTCAAGGAGGCCGACCTGATCGAGGTGTTCAAGAGCGTGCTCGGCTGACGTGATGCAACGCACAGAGGACGTGTTCGACTATCTCGGCTGGATCAACCGTCAGGTCGAGCAGCATGCCGTCGGCCTGCCCAGCAGCGAAGATCATGTCAGGACCTGGCAAGGCATCCTGTTCGCCGTCGACGGCCGGCGCATGCTGGTCGCCCTAGATGAGGTGCGGGCGATCGTCGCCCCGCCGCGCATGGTGACGCTCCCCGGCGCACGCCCCTGGGTTTCCGGTCTGGCGAACCTGCGCGGCGAGTTGACTGGGGTGTTTGACCTGGCGCGATTCTGGTTCGACGTTGTCACGCCTCCGTCCCGTCACAGCGTGGTCTTCCTGGCCAAACATGCCCAGGCCTCGTCGGCCTTCCTGTTGGAGCGTTCCTACGGGATCCGCCAGATCGCCTGTGGCGACGAGCGTCCATTGAACGATTCCGAGCATCACCGCGAACTGGCCTCCCTGCCGGGATTTCACCAAGAGGTGCGGCTCAACGAGGAGTGGCTGCCGGTGCTCGAGTTCCGCTCGTTGCTGGAGCACGACCAGTTTCTCAATGCCGTCGCATGACTTCGGCCGCACGACGTCGGCAAGGGACCGAAGCCTTGCTCGGCCATAACCAAAAAATGATGATGAATTCGATTCAGGAGTAAATGGCAACTATGAGTCTTGGCGCACGGATGGGCGGCATCAGCCGTAAGATACTGATCCTCGTGGTTCTCGCGGTGCTGGCCCTGGTCGCTACCGTGGTCGTGTTCATCCTGGCGGCCCAGCGCGAACAGGATTTCCTGGACCGTCGTCTGGCCGGGGCCGAACTCGAGCGCTCCTCGCAGGAAATCACCATCGAGGTATTGCGCGCTATCCGCGGCAACCCGGGGGCCTTCGATCGGGTCCAGTCGATCCGGGCCGATTTCACCGACAGTCTTACGGCCCTTCAAGGAAACGATCCTGAACGCCCACAGCTCGTCGTGCCGAGCAATCGCCAGGATCTACTCGATCGGGTGGATAGCCAGTGGGAGGGCTACAACGGCTCGCTGAGCAAGGTGCTCGAAGGCCGGGAGGCGATCCTGAGCGTGGGCGAGCAGTCGGCGCAGATCGAGGAGGTCCTGCCCGACCTGACCGCCGCCTCGGACGAGGTGGTCCAGACCCTGGTCGCCAACGAGGCCCCCAGCCACGTCATCTACCTGGCGACCCGGCAGTTGATGTTCATCGAGCGCATCGGCACGACGTTGGACGAGATAACCGGCGGCGGTGAGCAGGCGGTCAGCGCCTCCGAGCGTTTCGGTCGTGATGTGGCCCTGTTTGGTGGCGTCCTCAACGGTTTGCTTAACGGCAACCGTATGGCACCGCGGGCCAGTGACCCCGATGTGCGCGACGGTTTGCGCGAGGTGGGGGTCTTGTTCGCGACCGTCAACCAGCTGGTTTCCGCCGTCCTCGAGCAGGGGCCGCAATTGCTTGACGCCAACGCGGCCGCGCGTGAAATCGATCGCGTGTCGGGCGACTTCACCAGCGCAAGCTCCGAGCTGGCACGCACTTTGGCTGATGATCAGAACAAGGCCTCGCAATTCCTCTACCTGGGCTACGCCAGTGGCGTGATCGGCCTGTTGCTGCTCGTCTGGCTGGGCGTGACCCTGGTTCAGGAGTCCCGCCGGGCACTGAACGACACCGAGGCGGCCAACCAGCGTAACCAAGCGGCGATCCTGCGTCTGCTCGACGAGATGATGACGCTCGCCGACGGTGACCTGGCTGCACACACCACAGTGACCGAGGACATCACTGGCGCGATCGCCGACTCGGTCAACTACACCATCGATGCCCTGCGCGATCTGGTCGGCACCATCAATGACACCTCGGTGCGAGTCGCCGAGGCAGTGCGCTCCTCGCAGGACAGTTCGCGGGCGCTGGCCGACAAGTCGCGTGGCCAGGCCCAGCGGATCACGGAGATTTCCGATGCCATTGCGCAGATGTCCGACGAGATCGAGAGCGTCTCGGTCAGCGCGCAGGAATCCGCCCAGATCGCGGAATCCTCGGTCAACGTAGCCCACCGCGGCGGCGATGCGGTGCGCCAGACCATCACGGGCATGAACCAGACCCGTGAGCAGATCCAGGAAACCTCCAAGCGCCTCAAGCGCCTGGGTGAGTCCTCGCAGGAGATCGGCGATATCGTCGGTCTGATCACCGACATCGCCGACCAGACCAACATTCTGGCGCTCAACGCCGCGATCCAGGCCGCCATGGCCGGCGAGGCCGGCCGCGGCTTTGCGGTGGTCGCCGACGAGGTCCAGCGACTGGCCGAGCGCGTCAGTGACGCGACTCGTCAGATCGAGTTGCTGGTGAACACCATCCAGACCGACACCTCCGAGGCCATGCTGGCCATGGAACAGACCACCTCGAACGTGGTGGACGGTGCCACCCTGGCCGAGAATGCCGGCAAGGCCCTGTCCGAGATCGAGAGTATCTCGCTGAAGCTTTCCCAGCAGATCAATGACATCACCTCCGTGGCCCAGAAAGAGGCCTCGGTGGCGACCGATCTGCGCGAAGCGGTTAACCAGATCCGTCATGACACGCAGCAGACTGCCGAGAACGCGACACAGGCGGCCGACGAGATCGGTGAGCTGGGCTCGCTGTCACAGGAGCTCAACCGCTCCGTGGCCGGCTTCACCATGCCGGAACGCGACGACAATCCTGAACGGGACGATGCCCCGGCACAGGGCTGAGATCGGCAGGCAGCACGCGACCTGATCTCGGCGTCCCGGGCGTCGAGATCGAGGCACGGATATTCCAGCAGGCGGGATGCCGACAGGCGGTGAATTGAGAGATGCGGACAGAAAGGAAAGTCGACGCGATCGTATTCGACTGGCTCCGTGAGGGGCTGGAGGAGCGGCTGGCCGAGCTCTTGAGGGCGCTGGAACAGCTTTCCGAGGGCGACAACGTCACCGAGCATGTATTCGACGCCACCCAGGCGCTGCAGACCATCGATCAGGTCTTCTCCATGGTGGACATCCAGCTGGTGCGCGTGCTGGTGCGCACCCAGTTGGCCGCGCTCGAGCCGCTGGAGAAACAACCCGCCGAGCCGGATGCCGCCCACCAGACCGCCGTTTCGGCGCAGATCGAATCGGCCGCCCTGCTGCAGGCACTCCTCGACCGCATGGCGGCCGGTGCCGAGATTGCGCCGGCAAGCCTGTTGCCAATGGTCAACCGTCTGCGCGGCACCATCAAGCAGCCACCGATCGACGTCCGCGAAGTCGCGGCGCGCGCCTTTCTTTTGCAGGCCGAACACGAACTCGGCAAGCGGCCGCATCGCGAAAAGGGGGTGGACGAAGAAGCCCAGCTCCGACCGCTGTTGCGCCAAATGGAGCGCGAGGTGCTCGCGGTCATGCGTGACGACCGGTCGGTACTGCCGGGGCTGCGCGACCTGTCGATGCAGATCATCGCGCACGAGCCCAGCCGCAGCGCGATCATTGCCATCCGGGTGGTCGGCGAGTTGCTGCGTCTGACAGAAGTCGATCCCGAGCGTTATGCGCCGGTGCTCAAGCGCGCCGTCGGGCGGGTCCTGCAACTCTTCAGGCTGCAGTTGCAGGGACGCAGCGAGTCGGTGATCAATCACGCCGGTCTGGATCTGGGCGCCTCGGTATTGCTGTCGCTGCTCGAGCGGGTGGACGACGACGAGCTCATCTGTCGAGATCGGGCAGCCGAGTGGCGCGCCCAGCTCGAGCGTGCGGACAGGCCGGCGCGCTTCGTCGGGCTGGATGCGGAGGCACTGGAGGCGGTTCAGAAGGCACTCGAGGAAGAACTGCTGGTCACCCAGGACGTGCTCGACCTGTTCGTGCGCGGCAAGCGCGACGATCTCGAACCCCTCGGCCGGATACTGGGCAGGTTCGAACAGATAAGTGGCGTGCTCGGGACGCTGGGCTATCGGGCCGCCGCCAGGGCGCTAGCAGCGGATCATGAGCGTCTGCAAGCGGTCACGCGGGGCACCGAGCTTCTCGATGACGACATGCTCATGGATCTGGCGGGCACGGTGATGCTCGTCGAGCAGGTGATCGATGGCATTCCCCGCAGCATGGCCGATGGGGATCAAGCCGAAGCCCTGCACGACCAGACGGTTGCCAGCTCGATCGGGGCGATCGCCAGGGCGGCGTTCGAATCGCTGAGCGAAGCGCGCGAGAAGATCAATGCCGGTCTCGCCGGGCAGGGGAACGGCGAATCACCGTCGCAAGACCCGTTTGCCGAGGCGGCCGAAAAGCTTACCGGTATCGGCGAGGTGCTCCGGCTTTCCGGCCGAGACGCCGCCACTCCCCTAGTCGTGGCTCTGGCGCGTTGGAGCCGAGCACAATCGTTCGGTGAGCCGGTCGGCGACGAACACACCCTGTCCGCCCTGAGCGAGATCTTCGCCGCGCTCGAGTTCTATCTCGAGAACCTGCGTGACTTCGGCAAGGAGATCGCTCGTTTCCTCGAGGCACCCAAGCGACGCATCGACGACCTTCTGGTCGGCAGCGATATCTTGCCGGAGGCCGAGGC
>JBHEOB010000029.1:0-19488 GCA_046261775.1 Guyparkeria sp. | reverse complement strand
AGAGCGCATAGTCGTCGCGCCTCAGAGCGGCTGCCACGGGCCGCATGTGCGGGCGGGCCTCACCCGCGAAGGCCGCGGCAGCGGCCGTCCCCGCTTTCATCATGCACTGGACCAACCGACGCGGGGACACCCACCTCGAGCGACCCGGGGCAAAGCGACCGGGACAAGCCGTCAGCGCCAGTTATTCAACCTCGCACCAACACCGCGCCGGCCGGCACATCACGCTGCATATCACGGCAGTCGCCCGGGGGCGGCTGGTCGCCCGGTTCACGATCCGGGTACCAGATGCGGCATTCGCCCGCTGCCGGCAGCGCACTCGCCGGCAGGATCACCGAGTCGAGCGAGGTATCCCCGCCGGGGTAGACGATCACCGTGCGCTGGTCGCCTTGGTTCCCTTGCGGCCCGGAACCGAGCAGGGCACAGCCGCCGAGCGCGCCCATGGCAGCGCCCAGAATAGCCGCCCGGCCGGTCAGCACCAGCAATGGTCTCGATGCGTTCATCGCCCGCTCCCCTGGTTCTCGGCGCGGCCAAAGTACTCGCGCGTGATCGCAAACACGGTGCCCGACAGAGCGATCAGGGCGATCAGGTTGGGGATCGCCATCAGGGCATTGAGGATGTCGGCAATCAACCAGATGATTTCGAGGTTCGCGATCGCGCCGATGAACAGCGCCCCCACCCAGATGTATCGATACGGCTTGATCACTTTGACGCCGAACAGATACTCGGCGGAACGCTCGCCGTAGTAGCTCCAGGCGACGATGGTAGTGAAGGCGAACAGCACCAGCCCGACGGTGACCACCCAGTTGCCGCCGCCGAGGCTCGCGGCGAAGGCCGCCGAGGTCAGCGCCGCGCCGCTCTCACCCGTGGTCCAGACACCGGAAAGCACGATCACCAGCGCGGTCATGGTGCAGATGATGATGGTGTCGATGAAGGTGCCGAGCATGGCGATGGTGCCCTGACGGACCGGATCGTTGGTCTGGGCCGCGGCGTGGGCGATCGGCGCCGAGCCCAGCCCTGCCTCGTTGGAGAAGATGCCGCGGGCCACCCCGAAGCGAATCGCCGCCCAGACGGCCGCCCCGGCGAACCCGCCAGTGGCCGCCGTGCCAGTGAAGGCATCACTGACAATTTGCCCCAGTGCTGCCGGCACGTCGGTGATATTCATCAGGATGATGATCAACGCGAAGGCGACGTAGAGAATGGCCATTGACGGCACCAGGTATTCGGCCAGGTGCGCGATGCGGCGAATGCCGCCAATGATCACCACGAACACCAGCGCGGCGAGCACCAGCCCGGTGACCCAATGGGGGATGGCGAGGTTGGAGTCGAGCACGTCAGCCACCGAGTTGGCCTGCACGGTGTTGCCGATGCCGAAGGCCGCGATCATGGCGAACAGGGCAAAGGCCGCGCCCAGCCATTTCCACCTCGCGCCCATGCCGTTCTTGATGTAGTACATCGGCCCACCGACGTAACGCCCGCGTTCGTCGACCTCGCGATAACGCACCGCCAGGACCGCCTCGGAATACTTGGTCGCCATGCCCACCAGCGCGGTCAGCCACATCCAGAAGATTGCGCCGGGGCCGCCCAGAGCGATCGCGGTGGCCACCCCGGCAATGTTGCCGGTGCCGATGGTCGCGGAGAGTGCCGTGGCTAGCGCCTGGAAGGGCGTGATGTCACCGCGATCGTCCTTGCCCGCGTGCCGCCCACGAAGCAGTTGGCCAAAGCCATAGCCGAGGCGACGAATAGGCATGCCGCGCAGCCCGGCGGTGAGATACACCCCCGTGCCGAGCAACAGGGCCAGCATCACCGGCCCCCAGACGAATCCACTGATGCTGCCAAGAAACTCGGTCACTGCGTCCATCGTGTCTGCTCACTCCCTTTGGTGATTTCGCGTGGGCGGCTCGCGCGCAACAGCTGCAAACCCTAACCGGTTTTCCTGCCGATATGCCAGTGCGAAAGGCGCGTGGCGCCCGATTGCCGGCTTTCGTCACCGCGGCGCGTGCTAGTCTCGAATGGTCCCCACGGATTCGAGAGGCACTCATGGCCGACGCGCCTACCCGGCTGGAAGCCGATCAACTCTACCGCCCCTGCCCGGCGAGCTCGTTGCCGTTCGAGACAACCGCCGAGCTCGATCCGCCGGCCGCCCCGCCCGGCCAGGAACGCGCGCTGGACGCCCTGTCCTTCGGCACGGCGATCGGTGACGGCGGTTTCAACCTCTACGCCATGGGCGCGACCGGCAGCGGCAAGTACGCGGTAGTGCGCGACTTTCTCGAGCACCGTGCCCGCCGCGACGCCCCGCCGCCGAGCTGGGCCTACGTCTTCAACTTCGATGACCCCGACAAGCCGCGCCTGCTCAAACTGCCCGCCCGCGCTGGCCGCGACCTTCAGGCGGATCTGGACAACCTGATCGACGAGTTCCGCACCGCGATCCCGGCCGTCTTCGAGAGCGACGAATACCACAACCGCATCATGGAACTGCGCGAGACGTACAAGCGCCGCCAACACGAGGCGATCGCCGCGATCAGAAAGGAGGCCGAATCCCGCGACGTCGCCATGGTAAGCACGCCCGACGGCTTCACCCTCGGCCCGTACCGCGACGGCAAGGTCCTCGACCCCGATGCCTTCAGCAAACTGCCCGAGGAAGAGCAGAAGGCGTGGCAGGCGGCCATCGACGAGCTCGAGGGAAAGCTTAGGCAAACACTCCACCAGGCCCCGAAGTGGCAGAAGGAGGCGGGCGAACGGCTGCAGGCACTCAACGAAGAGATGCTTCGCGTGGCCGTGGGCCAGCAACTGCAGGCGCTAGAGGAGCGCTGGGCGCACCTGCTCGACGTGACCCGGTTTCTCCACGCCATTCGCGACGACATCATCTCGCACGTCAACGATCTCGAAGACGACAGCAGCGCGGTCCCCGAACAGATTCTCAACCAGTATCAGATCAATCTGATCGTCGACAATGCCGAGCTGCATGGCGCACCAGTGATCTACGAGGACCTGCCCACCCACGCCCGGCTGATCGGGCGCATCGAGCATTACTTCCGGGAAGGCGCACTATTGACCGACTTCCGCCTGATCCGCGCGGGCGCACTGCACCGCGCCAACGGAGGCTACCTGATCCTGCACGCCCGGCAGATACTGATGCAGCCGTTCGCCTGGGAAACCCTCAAGCGGGCGATCTACGGCAAGCAGGTGCGCATCGAATCCCTCGAGCAGCTCTACGCGGTGTTCACCACCATCACGCTGGAGCCCGACCCGATCCAGCTAAACGTCAAGGTGGTGCTGATCGGCGACCGCCTGCTCTACTACCTGCTGGCCGAGTACGACCCGGACTTCCTCAAGCTGTTCAAGGTGCAGGCAGATTTCGAGGATACGCTGCCCCGCCAGGCGGAAAACGAGCTCGACTACGCTCGCACACTGGCGGCAATCGCCCGACGCGACGGCCTGCGACCACTGGACCGCGGCGCGGTGGCCCGGAGTATCGAGCACGCCAGCCGCCTGGCCGACGACCGCGAAAGGCTCGCTGCCGGCACGCGCCCACTGGCCGACCTTCTGGCCGAGGCCAACCACCTCGCCGCCACCAGCCACGCCGAGCACATAACCACCCACCACGTCGAGGCGGCCATCCGGCGCCAGGAGCAGCGAGCCGAGCGGCTGCGCGAACGCGCCGTCGAGGCCATTCTGCGCGGCACCCTGAACGTACCCACCCAGGGCGAACGCATCGGCGCGATCAACGGACTGGCCGTCAACGAGCTGGGCAACTTTCGCTTCGGGTTGCCCACGCGCATCACCGCCACTGCTCGCCCCGGCCGCGACCAGGTGGTCGACATCGAACGCGAGGCCAAGCTGGGCGGGAATATCCACGCCAAGGCGGTGATGATCCTGTCTCGGTATCTGGCCAGCCGCTACGCCCCGGACGGTGAGCTGTCCCTGTCGGCGAGCTTGGCCTTCGAGCAGATGTACGGCTCGATCGATGGCGACTCCGCCTCGGTGGCCGAACTGGTCGCGCTGATCTCGGCGATCGCCCGGATGCCGATTCGCCAGTCGCTGGCCGTCACCGGCTCGCTGAACCAGCTGGGCGAGGTCCAGGCCATCGGCGGAGTCAACGAGAAGATCGAGGGGTTTTTCCGCATCTGCCGGGACCGTGGGCTCGACGGCAATCATGGCGTCCTGATACCGACCAGCAACCGCCCGCACCTGATGCTCGATCACGAGGTCCGCAGCGCGGTGGCCGCCGGGCGCTTCCAGATCCACGCAATCGACCACGTGGACGAGGCGGTTGCCCTGCTGACGGGGCAACTCGCCGGTGAACCGGACGTCGACGGTGACTTCCCGGTCGGCAGCGTCAATCGTGCCGTGGCCGAGCGGCTCAAGGCCTTTCATGCGGTGACGCAGCGGCGGGACGACCACAACGGGCCCGATACGAACCATGGCTAAATCCGGCTGCATCGTGGTGTTGCTGGACAGCTCACCCGCCAGCGAGGCGGCCCTCGCCACCGCAGCTCGATTCGCCCACTACCGTGACCTCGAACTGGTGGGCCTGTTCATCGAGGAACGCGACCTGCTGGATCTGGCGGCTCACCCCTTTGCCCGCGAGATCAGCGCGCTGTCGGGCATCAGCCGCCCGTTCGACAGCGAGGCCCTGCGAAGCCGGCTCGAGCTGCAACGTCGTCGCATCGAACAGCGACTCAAGGACGCAGCCGGCGCCCTGTCCCTACGCTGGAGCCTGCACGTGCAAGCGGGTTCGGTACTGGAGGCTCTCGCTCGACCCGGGATACGCACCGAACTCCTCTTTCTGGGCAAGACGGGCTGGTCGGGCAACCGGGGAAGCCGACTCGGCTCCTCCGCCGCGCAGGCGCTCTTCACAAGCGGTTGGAACATCGTGCTCTCGGGAGCGATACCGAAAACCGTAGCGGGAGTGGTCCAGGCACTGATAACGGAGGCATCCAGCGGACCGGCGGTCGTGCGTCTGGCCGTCGCCATGGCCGAAGCAACCGACCGGCCACTTCGGCTGTTGTTTGCACCGACGATCGACCAAACCGTCGAACGCAGCATCCTCGACCCCCTGCTCGCTCACACGGGTAAAGCAACAACCGGCCTTGCCCCCGCCCTGACCATTGAACACCTCCGCGACGCCACGTCCGATACGCTCCGGCAATTGCTCGCGCGTTCGCCGGGAAGCGAACTGGTCATGGCCCGATCCGCTCCCTCGAGGCTCGGCTGCGATCTGCTCGAACTTTTGAGCCTGACCGACGCCGGCGTGGCTGTGGTATCGGACACCTGAGCGGATACCATTTCCCGGCACGCCGAGTGGGCCTTATGGGGCTTGTGGGCCTCCTCACCGGATCACGGCCAAACAGGCCTACCCGGGCCACGGCTGTCCCATGAGCGTGTCAGACCGAGCTCGCCATTGCTCGATGCATTAGGTGGCAAACGACGGCTTTCTCGGCAGCCTGTCGTACCATTGCCGTCAGGCGATCCGGCCACCGTGCGGTCGATGGTCACCAGTCGGACCCCGGCCAGCCTTCGACCTGACCACCCCGTCCAGCAGAACACCATCTGCCGACATTCTGCCCCCATGGATATCATCGACGTGGATACCATCAACGACCTTTCATCCAGCGTGCTGACCGGTCACTGGATTTGGATCACCCAGGCCTTCCTGGTGATCACGATTTCCCTGCTGCTCAACTTCTCACAGGGGCGCTTCCTGCGTTGGCTGCTTCACCGCATGCGCGAGCAGGGGAATCGCTGGGCCGACTCGATCGTCGATTCGCTCGCCCGCCCGCTGACGCTGCTGATCTGGGTAATGGGCGTCACGCTGGCCGCGGACGTCATCTATTTCGCCACGCAGACGCCCGTGTTCAGCTATGCCGGCGACATTCGCCGCGTAGGCATCATCGTGTCCGTCGCCTGGTTCCTGACCCGCATGATCCGCAACGGCGAGGAAGTCATCCTGCAGACCAGCCGCGCGCGCCCGGCGGAAGAGCAGCGCATCGACCAGCACACCGCCGAGGCAGTCGGCAAGCTCCTGCGGGTCTCGGTATTCATCACCGCCACGCTGGTAATGCTCCAGACCCTGGGATTCTCGATTTCCGGCGTGCTCGCCTTCGGTGGCCTGGGCGGCATCGTCATCGGCTGGGCGGCGCGCGACTTCGTCTCCAACTTCTTCGGCGGACTGACCATCTACCTGGACCGCCCCTTCCACGTCGGTGACTGGGTGCGCTCGCCCGACCGGGAGATCGAAGGCACCGTCGAGGAAATCGGCTGGCGTCTGACTCGCATCCGCAAGTTCGACAAACGCCCGATCTACGTGCCGAATTCGACATTCACCACCATCGCGCTGGAGAACCCCTCGCGGATGACCCACCGGCGCATCTACGAGAACATCGGCATCCGCTACGCCGACGTCGAGGCAATGCAGGCGATCACCCGCGACGTGGAGGCGATGCTGCTCGATCACCCCGACATCGCCATCGACCAGACCATGATCGTCAAGTTCAACGCCTTCTCGGCCTCGTCGATCGACTTCATGCTCTACACCTTCACGCGCACGGTGAACTGGATCGAGTACCACCGCGTCAAGCACGACGTGCTGCTCAAGGTGGCCGAGATCATCGCCGCGCACGGTGCCGAGATCGCCTTCCCCACCCGCACACTGCATATCGAGGGACAGGAGGAACCGCCACCGGTAGAGCAAGCACCTCGAACGGCAGCTTCGACATCGCCCGGCACATGACGACCCAAGTCACTGTCACGGCACGGCCGGGGCACGGCCCAGGAAAGCGACCGACGAGAGCGAATCTGCCGCCAGGCCCGGCGCAGCCACCGCCTAGCTCCGCCGATCTTGGCGTAGTCGGATTGGTTCCTTAAGAGCGTGCTAATATCTCCTGACGCGTTGATCGCCCGAGCAACCAATCGGACGAACGACAGGCACCGGCCCCAGATGCACCCACCGATGGAGTCCCCATGACGATCCGTCCGAATCTCGCTCGTACCCTGATCGCCCTGTTCGTAACCGCCATGCTCGCCATGGCCACCGTCGGCACCGCCGAGGCCAAGCGTTTCGGTGGCGGCAAGAGCTTCGGCTTCCAGGGTCAGAAGAACTCGCAGACCACCAACCAGCGCCAGGCCAACACGGACCAGAAGGCTACCCGCAGTCCGGGTGCCGGTCTGGGTGGCATGTTCGCCGGGCTGGCCGCCGGCGGCCTGCTGGCATGGATGTTTATGGGTGGTGCCTTCGACGGGCTCCAGCCGATGGACTTCCTCGTCATCATCCTGCTGGCCGTGGGGGCGTTCCTGCTGATCCGCCACCTGCGTCGCGGGACGGCCGGGGCCCGGCCGGCCTACGCCGGTGCCGGCCCGGTCCAGCAGACGACCGGGCAACCCGTTGGTCAGGCACGCGCCTCCCACGAGGGTGATGATGGCGCCCGACAAGGCACTCAAGGGGTGCGCCCCGGGTCACTTATGGACGAGTTCGGCTTTGGCGGGGCCAAGGGCTACCAGCCGCCAAGTTGGTTCGACGAGTCGCGTTTTCTCGGCGCGGCGCGCACCCACTTCACCAATCTGCAACTGGCCTGGGATGCGAACCGCATGGAGGACATCCGCGAATTCGTCACCCCGGAACTGTTCCGCGAGCTGGTGCGCGAGCGTGCCGCCATTGGTGATGCGGAGAACGTCACCGAGGTGCTGGACCTCGACCTTTCGTTGGAACAGCTTGGCGAGGAAGGGCGTGACCTGATCGCCGCCGTACGCTATACCGGGCAGGTGCGCGAGGGGCGCGATTCGACACCCGTCGCGCTGGACGAGACCTGGCTGGTCAGTCGGAACCTCGACGACGAGAACGCCAACTGGCTGATCGCCGGAATTCGCCAGAACGATTGATCAACCGCTACTGATCAACCGCTACGGCCGAACGAAAAACCCCCGCGAATCGAACGATCCGCGGGGTTTTCTCTGTGCGAGCAGGGGTCAGGTGAAGAAAGCCTCCCGGGCGAGCTCCTTCATCACCTCGGTCAGGTTCGCCTCGGCATTGTCGACCACCGCCACCATGCTCGACACGCCACAGACGGTGCGCTGGTCTCCGTGGACGATCCAGCCATTTGTCGGCGTCCAGCCGGGCTGGTTGGCGAACAGGGCCAACTGATCGGCATGCCCCTGGGTCATGCGTTTGAAATCGTGCGCCAGACGCGTCAGCCGGCGGGCATCTGTGTCCGAGAGCTCACCATGCACCTGCCACGGCTCGCCGGACTCCTCGCGAAAGTGGGCCACCGCCTGAACGCCCCTGATATCCAACAGTTTCTTAAGCATGACAACCTCCTCACCCGGCGAGGGCCTTGTAGGCGGCGTCGTAATCGGCCTGGTCATTCGACAGCACGACGCCATGCCGTCCTCGCGCCATCGCCGACCAGTCCAGACCGACAAACGTGAAGCCTTCTACCGGATAGAAGCCCTTGACGTCGCTCATGCCTTCCCAGCCACGTGCCTGCATCGCGCCGATCGCCATATTGGCCACGCACAGGTGACCGAGTAGATCGAGCGTATCCCGGTCGATCGCCGCATCGTCGGTGATCACCGCATCTTCGAGCCGGCCCTGATCGTCGAACTGGAAGGCCGCCACGGCCCCGGGCATCGAACTGAGTGTCTTGAGATCGGACATGGTCACTCCTCCTCGGCGGGTCTTTCGTCATTGAAACGCGTTCCGCCTTTGGTTCAGATCAGCGCATCGGACGCATCGGCCAGACGCTCTCGCATCAGGCCGAGCACCTTAGTCAGCGAGGCCTTTTCATTGTCGAGCACGCAGTACACGTTGGAGATCACGCAGATGCTGCGCTTGTCGCCATGCACTACCCACCCCTTGGTGGGTTCGAAGCCGCACCCGCCCGCTCCCGGCTGACATACGCGAGAGAACATCGCCAGCATGTCGCCCTCCATGCGAACCGCCGCGGTATTCGCACGGCACAGCGTCGAGACCATGCGGGTCTCGTCCTCGGACAGATCGCCATGGTGGTGGTAGTACTGATCGCCACGGTAGGCGAAATCCCCTGCTGCCAACACGCCAGCTTGGCCCATCAGATCGGTTACCAGACTCATTGTGTCGCCCCCTCTTTCGGACTGCGTACTACCGTTATAGACCCCGGGAGATGTAAAGGCGCCACTTCCCATATTGAATCTTTTGATTTCAAGGATTTGCTGGTTTATGCGCGCCCTGCAAAACCGAGAGAGGGGATTGGTCAAGAAGACGGAGCGTGGCGGCCACCGACCACGCTGGGCAGACGAACGGATCCGATCCCGTGACATCACTGGAGACGCGGCTGGCCCGGGATTGGGGTGACCCCGGGCGACCCCGCCACCTGCAATGGGCACTGCCCGTGCGTGTCTGGCGTATTTCCGAGAGCAAGGCAACCGGATGCGTCGAGCCGGTGATCCCGAGCATCCGGCCCGTCACACGACACCCCGCCGTTACCGGTCCGGCTCGCCGATCAGTCGGAAGTGCCCAGGGGCATGAGCCCGTCGCCAATCGATGGCCGTCCGGCGGGTGCGGGCTCTTCGCCGGCACGGCACGTCGCGATGCGGTTACGTCCGTCGGATTTGGCACGATAGAGGCATTGATCGGCACAGCTGATCAATGTCTCGAGGGTGGTCGCGTCGGCATCCCGCGCCGCGACACCGAAGCTGGCCGTTACCGGGATCTGCTTTCCATCGACCGCCACCGGCGTGTCGGCCACCGCCGCCCGCAATCGCTCGGCGAGACGCTCTGCCCCGTCGATGTCCATCTTCGGCAACAGCACAATGAATTCCTCGCCTCCCCAACGCGCGATCACGTCCTGTTTGCGCACGACTGCCCCCACCCGACTGGCGGTAGCGCGCAACGCCGCATCACCCGCGGGGTGACCAAAGCCATCGTTAATGCGTTTGAAGTGATCGAGATCCATCAGGATAACCGCCAGGGGAAGGCCGGGGTCGCAGGCATTCGACCAGAACGGAGCGGACAGGTCATAGAAGGCACGACGATTGTTGACTCCCGTCAACGGATCGACACGGGCCAGTTGCTCGGCCTGCTCGCGCTGGGCCTGACCGAGACGGAACTGATAGGTGAGCGCCAGGGCGAGCAGGGTCGCATCCAGCAGCATGCCGACATCGACCGCCCGATAGGTCCAGACGGTAAACGGGAGAGCGCCCCAGACCGCCAGGGCCGTCAAGGCCGCCCCGGCCATCGCGCAAATGGCCGCGAGCAGGAAGTATCGAGCAGCAACCAGTCCGGCACGCACCGAAACCACGCCCAGTGCGAGCATGATGAATGTGAACAGCGTGACGAAGCTGAAGGCAAGCAACAGCGCGCCAGCCTGCCAGTCGAGCAGCACCAGCACGGTGAGGACAAGCGCACCGACGCCGATATAGGCCAGCACCGCTCGGTGCAGGCGCGGGAAATGTCGACGCGTTTCGAGAAAGCCGAGGGCAAAGGCTAGCCCACTGGCGGCGTACAGCATCATCAGCACCGGCTGCGACCATTGCGCCCAGATCGGGCTTTGCGGCCAGAACCAGGCATAGGCATGCCCGGTGTAGGAAAAGTTCATCAGGACGAACAACGAGAGGTAGATCGCGTAGAGCAGGTAACGGCCCTGCCGTAACCCGGCGAACAGCATCAGGTTGTAGACCACCAGCGCAAGCAGAAAACCGTACAGAAACCCGTAGCTGAGGTCCTGGACGCGCTGGCGTTCGACCCGTGCCGGCTCGGATTCGACATACAGCGGCACGACCATGGGATCGGGGGTGGCCACGCGTAGCAACAGATCTGTATGCCCGGGAGCGAAGGCGTGCTCGACAACAAACCCGGTCGTCGGTTGGGGCCGCTCGGCATACGGTTGTCGATCCCCCAACTCATAAGCCGCCAACCACTGCTCGTCGTGGCGCAGGTGAAACACCACCTCGTCCAGCCAGGCCGTCTCGACCGACAGCACCCGCGACAGCGAGACGTTTCCCGGGTTGTCGATCCGCAGATGCACCCACACCGGATCGGCCCCGATACCGAATTCAAGAACAGGCCAATCGGACGCCACGAACTGCCCCTGCTCCAATGCCGCCCAGGCTTCGTTGCGCGTCATGGGCCCGTCCGACTCGACCAGGTATCGGGCATGGTGACCCACTGGATTGTCAAGAGACTGGGGGTTGTCGAACGACTGGTCGAGGGTCAATGACGACGCAGCCGAGGCCGCGTGGGCGGGCACGTGAAGCAGCGCAAGCAGGAGCACGAACGCGAGAGGCAGGCGAGACAGCATGGCGAGGGCACGTCCTGTTCGTGGCGCTTAGTTGATATCAGGCGGAGTATCGCACAACCCCTTTCTACCGCCGGGTATCAGCATTTCCCGGAAGCGCGTGGCATCACGCGGCGCCTGTGCCTCCGTATCGTTATCGAAGTAGAGATAGACATAACGTCCGCCGTCTAGCTGCCGTTGCAAATGCTTGGCCAGTTCGCGCAACCGCGTATCGCCGTATTTACCGCGATACGGCCCCGACGCCCCGTGAAAGCGCAGGTAGGCGAAGGGAGCAGTCTCGATAAAGGGACTGGTCTGCCCATCGAGGTCGAATACACAGAACGCCGCTGCATGGGCCGCCAGCAGCTCGGTGACCGATGGATCCCACCAGCGGCTGTCGCGAAACTCGAAGGCGTAGCGATAGCCGTCAGGCAGCGCCTCAAGAAAGGCGGCCAATCGTTCCACATTCCGATTCCAGCGCGGCGGCAGCTGGAACAGGATCGGGCCCAGGCGGTCACCGAGCCGGTCGATCCGATCGAAGAATGCCGGAATGCTCGATTGCGGATCCTTGAGTTTCTTCATGTGCGTGATGTACCGGCTGGCCTTCACCGCAAAACGAAAATCGGGCGGCACGGCTTCACGCCACGCATCCAGCGTCTCGGGGCTGGGCAGTCTGTAGAAAGTGGCGTTGATCTCGACGCTGGAGAAGTGCTCGGCATAAAAGCCCAGCCAGTCGGCCGTCGGCAATCCGGTGGGGTAGAAGACCTCACGCCAGTGCGGGTAATTCCAACCGGAGGTGCCTATGTAAACCGTCATGAGTCGCCTCCCGGAGGTCAGGGCAATCGAGGTTAGATGAGGGAATCAAGGGCCTTGGATCATTGGTTCAATCGAGAAATAACCCCGAACAAATGAAACCGCAAACAAAAAACGCCCCAGCACCGCGAACGGGGATGAGGCGTCATTCGATCGGTGATGACTGGAATCAGTTCACCAGCACCTCGCCGGCGCCCTCGGCGATCACCCGGTCGCGGCCGGCCGACTTGGCGGCATACAGGCGCGAATCGGCCAGCTTCATCAGCGGCTCGGCGCTGGTGAGGCGATCGTCGGCGGTGCAGGCAAGCCCGATGCTCGCCGTGACAGACAAGGTATGCCCGGCAATCTCGACCCGGCTCTGCGCCAGGGCGAACCGGATGCGTTCGGCTATCTCATGGCCATCACGGATGTCGGAACCGGGGAGAATGGCTATGAACTCCTCACCGCCGTAGCGCATGACGACATCACCCTTGCGCAGCATGTCG
Source organism: Guyparkeria sp. (assembly GCA_046261775.1). Lineage (GTDB taxonomy): Bacteria > Pseudomonadota > Gammaproteobacteria > Halothiobacillales > Halothiobacillaceae > Guyparkeria. The sequence goes on along the minus strand of JBHEOB010000029.1, from coordinate 6,944 downwards.
CGGATGACGGCCGCGGCGCGCACCAGCACCTTGTCACCGGCCAGGTGGCCGTAGGTGTCGTTAAGGCGCTTGAAATGATCCAGATCGACGATCAACAACGACATCGGTGTCTGGTTCCGCTGGATACGAGCGAGTTCCTCGTCGAGTCGTTTCATGCCGAACCGGCGGTTGTAAAGCCCGGTCAGCGGGTCGAGGGCCGCGACCCGCTGCAGGTCGTCGTGAAGCAGCGCATTGTTCAGCGCCAGGCCCAGCCCCTGGATCATCAGCGGCAACAGGCGCGTGGTCTTGTCGCTGAACGGCGAGGCAGCCGCCAGCACCACCCAGCCGAGCAGCAGGCCGTGGTGCTTGATCGGCAGCAACAGCACGTCGCTGGGGGTGAAGTGCGAGAGAACCGCGTCGACCTTCACCTCCTCGGGCAGGTCGTAGCGACGCACCTCGGCCTGCTCGTGTGCGGCCTGCAGCGCGGGACTCTTGAGAATGGCCTCAGGCTCGATCAGTCCGGTCGAGGCGGGAATGGTCCACTCGCCCTGCTTTTCCAGGATGATCGCCCCGCCGTCGCCATCGGAGTGCTCGATCAGCAGTGCCAGTGCCTGCTCGCTCAAGTCATGCAGGTCGAGCTGACTAGAGAGGGTGTTGTTGAAGTTCTGGATGCGCTCCTCGACCCGATGGGCCGCGTGCAACGCCTGCAACAGCGCGTTGTAGCTGTCGGCCACGTCGCCGAGTTCGTCCTCGGCCTGCTCCCTGAGTTGACATACCGAAGGATCGCACTCCGACCAGTCGCCGGAATAGGTGGCCTGATCCATCGCCGAGCGAACCTGACGCATCCGCCCGGTCAGTCGGCGCAGCCGCGGGCGCACGATGCGGGAGGCCAGCGCGAAGTTAAGACCACCGACGATCAGGCCCGCGGCCAGCGTAGTGCCGACAAAGGTCGGCGAGAGCGCCAATTCCGAGGAAATGCCCATCTGCACGGCGACCAATGGAAAGATCGCGCCCATGAGAATGCCCATGGAGACCATCCCCCAGGCCAGCGCGCGAAAGACGTGCTTGGATCGGTAGAAACTCATCCCTGTTCCCCATGTTTTGAAGCGAGTGCCGCGCGGAACATTAGCATGCGGCAATGGATTAATAACCCCTTGATCCAAGCGGAAATCCACGCGAGCAACCCAGCGCCCGTTGCTCATCCGTCATCCGTGAATCGGTTCGGTGGTCTACCTTTCACAGGATTCAGATCCAAGTTCCGCTGACGGGTCATTCATCACATCGGCTTTAACTGAGGCAATCGCATGAGCAAGGTTCTCGTTCTCTATTACTCCATGTACGGGCACATCGAGACGATGGCGCAGGAAGTTGCCAACGGCGCCCACGAGGTCGACGGCACCGACGTCGCCATCAAGCGGGTGCCGGAACTGATGGACGAGGAGACGGCGAAGAAGGCCGGGGCCAAGCTCGACCAATTCGCGCCAGTTGCCCACCCCAAGGAGCTGGGCGACTACGACGCCGTAATAATCGGCACGCCCACCCGCTTCGGTAACATGGCCGCGCAGATGCGCAATTTCCTCGACCAGACCGGCAGTCTCTGGGCCGAGGGCAAGCTGATCGGCAAGGTCGGCAGCGTGTTCACCTCCACCGGTACCGGCGCGGGCAACGAGACCACCATCACCTCTACCTGGAACACGCTTGCGCATCTGGGCATGGTGATCGTGGGTACGCCCTACGGCATCCCCGAGATGTTCGACATCTCCGAACCGCGCGGTGGCGGTCCTTACGGTGCCGGCACACTGGCCGGCGGCGACGGCAGCCGCCAGCCCAGCCAGATGGAGTTGACCATTGCCCGCTACCAGGGCCGGCACGTTGCGGAAATCACCGGCAAGCTTTGTCGATAAGGCAATTCATTCCGGCCTCAACCAGCGCACAAACCATTCGGCGGCCAGCTGCGAGGCCTGGTACAACGTGCCGGGTTCCTCGAACAGGTGGGTCGCACCGGGCACGATCACCAGTTCGGTGTTCCCCTGCATGCGCGCGCGGGCCTGCTGGTTGAGTTCGATCACCTGGGTATCCGCTCCGCCAACGATCAGCGGGGTCGGGGCATCGACGCGAGGCAGTGCCTCGCCCGCCAGATCCGGTCGCCCCCCACGCGAGACCACCGCCCGTATGGTTCCGGGCAGTTGCGCGGCGGCCTTGAGCGCCGCGGCAGCGCCGGTGCTGGCTCCGAAATAACCCTGCGGCAACTCGGCCAGCTCGGGCTGCTCGGCCACCCAGGCAGAGGCCTGCACCAGTCGGTCGGCCAGCAGGTCGATGTCGAAGCGAGTCTCGTAGACCTCGTCCTCCGACTCGCTCAACAGGTCGACCAGGAGCGTGGCCAACCCCACCTCGCGCAGCTGGCGTGCGACGAAATGATTGCGCGAGCTGTGACGGCTGCTGCCGCTGCCATGCGCGAAAAGCACCAGCCCTTGCGGCTGGGGAGGCACCGCCAGGATGCCCTCGTGAATTGCCTCGCCCAGCCGCATCTTGATATTCCGTTGCGTATCGGCGTTCATGACGCAGCCTTCTCGAGCATGGCGATGACCTCGTGGTCGCTCACCTGCGGGAAGCTGTCGTAGTAGGCGCCGACGGCCCCCAGGTAGTGGTCGGCAATCTCCAGCGCCACCAGCTCGTCCGCCTCCGTCTGCAGAACCGTGGCCGTCGAGGCCGGCACCACGGGGATGGCGACCACCACCCTTGCCGGGTCGCGCGCGTCGGCATCGCGAATGGCCGCGCGCATGGTAAGCCCGGTCGCGATACCGTCGTCGACGATGATCGCGAGTTTCCCGGCCACGGAGGGGGCATCGGCACGCCCGTACAGCGCCCGTCGCCGGGAGGCCTCGACCCGCTCGCGCGACTCGGCGTCCGCGAGCCAGTTGGGATCGATCGTGGCCTCTTCGCGCGGGTTGCAGACCCGCTCGCCCCGCTCCGGCACCGCACAGATCGCGTATTCCGGCTGCATCGGATGACCGATCTTGCGCGGGATCAGCACGTCCAGCGGCATATCGAGATGACGCGCCACCTCCACGCCGAGGGGCACCCCGCCGCGGGGCAGCGCATAAACCACACCTGGTTGCCCCCGGAAGCGCTCAAGTTCACGGGCCAACAACCGCCCGGCCTCGCCTCGATCGACAAACCGCATGGCAACCTCCCTTCATAAAGTCGGACGTAGACCTTGTATCACCTGCACCTGAACCGACTATAGCCAGTTGGCGAGTAAATGACTCGCTCGCTCGGCTGTGTTATCCAAACAAAACAGTCGCTTGTTCGTCTGCAGTTCCACCCAAAGCCATGATGGCCGGAACACGTCTGTCCATCGTGCCCGGTCTATATCGTCACCATGCGCGAGTGCGCTCTCGATCACGAGCCAATACCGGTCACCGTAAAAAAAGCACGGCTACCCGAATCGGGCGGCCGTGCTTGACCTCAGGGAACTTGCTATGTGGATCGAGCATCAGGCGGGTGAGTCAGAATCCGTGACCCAGCAGGCCCAGCACGCCGAGGATGATCAGGTAAAACGCCACGATGTAGTTGAGCAACTTGGGAACGATCAGGATCGCAATGCCTGCGATCAGGGAGATCACGGGGGCGAGTTCGAGATTGAGATTCATGTCCTGCTCCTTGCCTTGGGGTGGGAATCTGTACAGTTCCAATGGCACATCTGGTGCCGTCGGGCGGGTGACAACCGAACATCACCTTCCTGATCGTGCAGCGAGGGCCGAGCATTGTCCACTGCTACCGCCGACGGGCTACAAGGCACCCTCGTCGCGCAGCACCTCGGCGATGCTCTCGGCCATGACGCGATAACCCTCGGCGTTCAGGTGCACGGCATCGGCCTTGTAACCCGGGCGGCGCAACAGCCCGGCGACCAGGTCATCGACCAGCACCAACTTATGTTCCTCCGCCAGCTCCTGGTAAAGGGGCGCAGATTGCGAGAACAGGGATTTCTCCGGCACACCGATCAACACCACCGCCACGTCCCTGGCCCGCGCCTGCTCGATCATCCGACCCAGGTTCTGCTTGGCCTCGGCCAGATCCTGGTTGCGCAGCACGTCGTTGCCGCCCATCAGGAGGATCATCAGGGCCGGGCCGTGTGTCTCGATGGTTTCTGGCAGACGGGCCAGACCCTCGGCGGTCGTCTCGCCGGCCACCCCGGCATTCACCACCGTTCGTCCCGTCAGCCGGGCGAGTTGCGCCGGATAGGCCGCCCCGTCCGGGGCGCCCACGCCCTCGGTGAGGCTGTCGCCGAACGCCAGGATGGTCGCATCTCGCGGCAACGGCTCGAAGGCCGGCTCGCCGCAGCCGAGCAGACCCATCGCCAGCACCCCCGGCAGCACGAAGGCGATCAGAACACGCTGGGCACCCGCGATTACAGCCATCAGTGGCGTGCCGGCTCCTGCCGACCGGCGCGCTTCTCGTCGAACATCGCCCGGTCGGCTTTTACCACCGCCGACTCGATTCCCTGGCGCGGATCGCGAGCCGAACAGCCCACCGAAGCCTCGACCCCCGCCTCTTCCAGGGCCCGGCGCACCTTGGTCTCGATACGTTTCACTGCGCCGGCACCGCTTTCCATGCACAGCACGGCAAACTCGTCACCGCCGATGCGTGCCACGGCGTCCGTTGCGCGCATCGCCAGGTCCACCGACTCGGCGGCACGCCCTAACAGTGCGTCACCAGCCTCGTGGCCGTTGGTATCGTTGATTTCCTTGAGACGATCCAGGTCGATGATGACTACCGTCGCCGGGCTGCCGTAACGATGGGCCCGGCGCTCCTCGATTCCGATCCGTTCCTGCCAGCCGCGACGGTTGAGCAAGCCGGTCAGAAGGTCGATGCTGGCCTCCTCCCTGACCGCCTCGAGCGTGCGCTCCAGATCCACGCGGCGCAGTTCCGCCTCGAGAATGCTGCCCAGCAGGCGGGCAAACAGACGGACCAGGGGCAGTTCGGTATTCAGGGTTTCCGGCTGCGGATCGGGATCGATCGCGCAGAGCGTGCCGAAGAGTTCGCCATCGGCGCGCATCACCGGCACGCCGAGGTACGCCCCGATCGGCACCTGACGGCCGATGGGCGCCTCCCGGTAGCTAGCCACCTCGTGGGCATCGTGCGCAGCTTGCGGCCCCTCGCCCGCCACCATCAGCGAGCAGAACGAATCGGCCCAGCGCAGCACGTCGCCATCACCAACCGAGTAACGGTCGCCCTCGCCCACAGGATGATCCAGTCCTCGCCCTCGGTTCGGGTCATCATCCACAGTCCCAACCCGGTCCGCTCGCTCAATTGAGCCAGGACCGCGTGACAGGCGGACTCGAAATCCTCGAACGGCAGAGTGTCGGGGGTGTTGTTGCTCATGGTTTCGAGTCCTTTACCCCTGGTTTGGCATCAACGGTTGCAATCACCTCAGTGTAACGCTCAACCACACGTGCTGCGAGGCGCCTCAACGCGTCTTTTCGTGCGAGATCCTATGGCAACCATAAGGGATCCCGATTCCTCCCTGTTCCGCCTGATGGTAGACTCGCGGCCAATCGACCTTTCCTGATACTTGAACTGGCTAGCGCCAAGGTCCCCGCTCGATGATCGAACTCCGGACGTACGTCTTTATCGACTCGCTCCAGCCCCAGTTGGCGGAGTACTTGGCGACGGCGTCCCAGGGCTTTCTGCCGATTCCGGGCGACGCCTGCCTGTGGGTGGAGGTCTCGCCGGGCATGGCCGTCCACCGGCTGACCGACATCGCGCTGAAGGCCTCCAGCGTGCGTCTGGCGCAGCAGGTGGTCGAGCGGGCCTTCGGCTCGATGGTCATCCACCACCGCGTGCAGAGCGATGTCGTCCAGGCCGGCAACACGGTGCTCGAATACCTCGGCCGCGAGCAGACCGAGCGCCAGCCCTGCGAGATCGCCTGGCAGGAAATCATCCGCGGCATGACGCCGGACCACACCGTCCTGATCAACCGTCAGAACCGCCGCGGCAACATGATCCTGCCCGACCAGAGCATGTTCATCCTCGAGGTCGAGCCGGCCGGTTATGTCGTCTATGCCGCCAACCAGGCGGAGAAGGCGGCCAGCATCTCGCTGATCGACGTGCGTGCGGTGGGCAAGTACGGCCGCCTGACGATCGCCGGCACCGAGGGCAACGTCGACGAGGCCGCCCGCGCCGCCATCGCCGCGATCAAGAACCCGGCGATGACATAGGGACGCCGATTCATGCACCGCAGCGATCTGCTCGACCAACTCGCCCGCTATGAAACTCGCTACCTCGACGAGGCGGCGTTCGTCCAGCGCGCGCGGCAGTTCGTCGCCACACATCCCGACACGTTCTACCGCGATCACCTGCCGGCCCACGTCTCGGCCTCGACCTGGGTGGTCAACCCGTCGCGCACCGCGGTGCTCCTGATGCACCACAAGAAGCTCGACTGCTGGCTGCAACCCGGCGGGCATGCCGATGGCAATACCGACATGCGTGCCGTGGCCTTCAAGGAGTGTGTCGAGGAGACCGGCGTCTCGCCCGAGCACGTCCGGCTGGTCAGCGACGAGATCTTCGACGTGGACATCCACTCCACACAGGAACCTCACCCCGACGCCCTGCCCCATCACCACATCGACGTGCGCTACCTGGTGGAGATCGACGACAACGTGCCCGTGCCGGGGAACGAAGAATCCTTTGAGGTGCGCTGGGTGCCGGTCTCCATGGTCACGCGACTGAACAACAGCCGCTCGACGCTTCGCATGGTGGACAAAACACGCAAGATGCGCTGATCCCGCGCCCCACGCCTGGCTCTGGGCCTGAACCCAGGCCACATCGGCACCGGCAAACACCAAAAAGCCCGAATCCAGTGGATCCGGGCTTCGTCATTTCCGGGCCGCTTGATCGACCCGGACCCTCGGTCTGCGACCGGGGTCAGCTCGCCTTGGCAAGGGACCGGGCGTGGTCCACCG
>JBHEOB010000028.1:8596-19675 GCA_046261775.1 Guyparkeria sp. | reverse complement strand
GGCGATGCTGGTCAATGTCGATTCCTCGGCGCGGTCGAGTGCATTCCGATAACAGGCCGACAGCAGTTCCTCGGGCGGCTCGTCAATGCCGTAGATCGGTCCGAGGCAATGGATGACGTGCGGGTTGGGCAGGTCGTGGCCGCCGGTGATCACCGCCTCGCCCGGGCGGATCGGGGCCAGTGGCGCGCATTCGCGGGCGAGCCCCGGACCGGCGGCGCGGTGGATCGCCCCGGCGACGCCGCCGCCCGGTCGGAGCTCGGCGTTGGCCGCGTTGACCACGGCATCGATATCCGGCTGGTCGACGATGTCGCCCTGACTGCACTCGATGCTGATGCCGTCGATGGTTTCCGATCTCATTGTCAGACCTCGTTTTGACCGAATGGGAAAGTGTAGAAAAGGGACGCGGCGACTGCCTGCGGCAATTCGTCCGAGCGAGGGCTAGGCTCTTCACCTTAGTGGATTAACAAATCCCTCCCCCATTCCCGGAGTGCCCATGTCATCACGCCTTTTGCCGCCGGCCCTGATAGCAGGCTGCTTGATCGGTTGCCTGGCCGCGTTTCCCGCTGCCGGGGCGTTCACCACCTCCGCCGATCGACTCGAGCTCAACGAACGCGCCCTGCAATATCACGTCATGGGCGAGGAGGACGCGCCGTTGGCGATCGTGCTGGGCGGCGGACCCGGATTTTCCAGTTGGAACCTCGAGCCGGTGCAGCATCGGCTCGCCGAGCTCGGCTACCGGACCGCGATCATGGACATGGTCGGGGTGGGCGAGAATGCGGCCGAGGATGAGGCATTGGAAGGCCAGGAGCTGCTGGATACCTGGGTGGCGCAGGTCGAGGCACTGCGCCGGGCGGTGGCCGAGGAGCGGCCGGTGTTGCTCCTCGGCCATTCCTGGGGTGCGCTGATGGCATTGCTTTATACGCGCGCCCATCCCGAGTCGGTACAGCGCCTGCTGCTGCTCAACCCGGTCGATCCGGAACGCCGCGCGATGCGCGATGTGATCGAGCAGATCGACCGGCGCCGGGCCCGGGAGCTGGGCGAGGCGTGGGATGACGAGCAGGCCTGGGAACAGGAAATCGGCACTGGTGCCGATCCGGCGGCGACGGCGAGAAACCAGATCCAGCGGTCCCTGCCGAGCTATTTCCTCGACTACGCGCAGGGCCAACGATACGCCGAGCAGTTCGACGCCTCGGATTTTTCCGCAAACTTGAACATCGAGGGCTGGCGGGCCTACGAGGCAAACCCTGTCGAGTACGCGACCATCCGGGGATGGGATGTGCCGATCGACTTCATCGGCTGCCGGCAGGATCTGCTGATGCCGATCAACCTGGAGGCGATGCAGTCACGGCTTTCCTTCGATCGCATGACCGTGCTGGAAGGATGTGTGCATTTCCCCTGGGAAGAGGTGCCAGCGGCCTTTGATGACGCGCTCGGGGCGCATTTGCGGCGTGATGGTTGAGCGTGAGTGATCAGCGCTGAGTGCAGTGACCATGAAAAAGGCCACGCTTGTTGAACGGCGTGGCCTCGGTTGGATTGGCAAGCGGGCTTGGTGCCTGTGCTAGTCCGCACTTCGTTCCAGCGCCTCGCCAGCTTCCTGGGTGTCCTGGCCCAGCCCTTCCATCGTGTTGCAGCCTGCCAGCAGCGTGAGCGAGCCTGCCAGGGCAATCAGCATGGCAATGCGTTTGAAAAATGTCTGAATAATCATCCTATTCCTTTTTTATTGTGTACTTCGAGCGCGACGAGCAAATCGGCGCGGTCTCGGCGGTTTGAGCCGAAGATCAAGTCGTTAACGATCCATTTGTCATTCGATTTTATTATAGCTCAACCGCAAATAGGGTTCCCGGCCGGGTTGGTTGGTTCGGGTATGTAGTCAAGGAGGTGGCGTGGAACTGCTGCTGATAGGCATTCTGCTGATGGCCGGTCTGATGTTCGGCACCCTGGGCAGCCGATATCTGGGCGTGCCTCGGGTGGTCGGGTACATCCTGCTGGGCATGCTCTTTGCCCCGGATTTGCTGGGCGGAACACTGGGCATGGATGCCACCGCCTGGACTCAGCCCATGGTCTCCGTGGCGTTGGGCATCATCGCCTATCTCATTGGCGGGTCCGCGAGTATCACCCAGCTCAAGCAACTTGGCTGGGGAATCGTCGGGGCGACCATGGGCAAGGTGACGGGCGCTTTTCTGGTGGTGCTGGTGGCGGTGGGACTGCTTGGTCAGATCGTCGGCGACCTGCCGGGCTGGACCTTCGCGTTGGTGGTGGCGGCCATTGCGACGACCACGGCCCCGGCAGCGATCGTCGCGGTCATTCACCAGTATCGCGCCCGCGGCCCGTTGACCACCACGCTGCTAGGCATGGTCGCGATCGACGACGCCCTGGGCATCATGATTTTCTCCCTGGTGCTGGCCTTCGTGGGTGCCGAGAGTCTCGGTCAGGCCCTGCCGGCCGCGGCCTGGGACATCGGCGGGGCAATCCTGATCGGTGCGGTCGCCGGCTTTCTGCTCGAGCGCCTCTCGCGACGGCTGCACGAGCACGAATTGCGGCTGGTGGCCCTGGTCGGCGGGATTGTCCTGCTGGTGGGGCTGTCGGAGTTCTGGGCCTTTTCGGCGCTGCTCGCCGCGATGAGTCTCGGCTTTTCCGTCCGCTTTTTCGGCGGGGCGACGGCCGAGCGCGAGTTCGAGCCGGTCGAGCAGCTTGAGGAACTGGTGTTCGTGCTGTTCTTCACTTTCGCCGGCCTGCACTTCGATCCGCAGGTGGTCGTCCAGTACGCCCCGCTGATCCTGCTGTATTTCTTCGCCCGGGCGGCGGGGCTTGCCGGTGGGGCCACGCTGGGGGCCCGCCTGGCCCGGGCGCCGGACGTCGTGGCGCGCAATGTGGGGTTGGGGCTGTTGCCGCAGGGCGGTGTGGCAATCGGGCTGTCGTTGCTGCTGGCCGGTACGACGCGATTTGCCGATACCGGCGAACTGATCGTGAACATCATCACCGCGACCACTTTGCTGACGGAATCGTTCGGGTCGGTGGCGACCCGCTACGGCCTCAAGCGAGCGGGGGAGACCCATCAGGCCATGCAGGGGCCGAAACACAGGGAGACGGAGCATGAAGGCAAGTGAGTGGCTCGAGCATCACCCGGCCGAGGCGCTGACAGTCGTCGCGACCGATTCGCTGGCCGACGCGGCGACGAGGTTGCTTTCGCACCCGGAGTCGCGGGAGTTATATGTGCTCGATGACGAGGGACGGGTGTGCGGGCACCTGGGTTTTCGGCGCCTCGCCGGGATCTTCCTCGCGCACCTGCGGCCCACCCACAGTCGTCGGCAACTGGTCGAGCGCATCACCCCGAGCACGGTGCGCGACTACATGGACGAGCGGGTCCTGTGCATGCGTCCCGACGAGCGCATCAGCGAGGGGCTGCATCAGCACATGGAGCGCCGGGTGGAGGACATCCCGGTAGTGGATGAAGATGACCGGCTGCTGGGAGTCATCCGGGTGGCCGACCTGTTGCGGGCGGCCATCGACGAAGAGCAGGCCGAGAACCGAGAGGACGAGGCCTGAGGTTTAGTCCGGCGGCATCAGCGGTTGGCTGCCGGCAAGATAGGAGGCGGCCGGGTCGACCAAGAAACGTCCCTCCATCGCCTTGCGCCCCAACAGCATGCGAAACCGCATGGTGTCGCGATCGGTCAGGGTCAGTTCGATTCGTTCCACGTCCGTACCGATAACCAGCCGCGTGGCGATCACGTAGCGGTTCTCGCGGTGGCCGCCGGAGTCGGACACCTGGCGTCGGTCGAGCAATTCGGCCTCGCAATGCACGACCGTGTCGTGGTTCCCCTGGATGGGGTGGATGCCGATACGTACCCAGTCGCGCCCGTCGCGGCGGAAGGGCTCGATGGCGAAGGCGTGAAGCGCCGAGGTGCGTGCGCCGGTATCCACCTTCATCTTTATCCGCGGGATGCCCAGGTCGGGCAGAGCCGCCCATTCACGCCATCCCAGCCGCGTCAGTTGTTTGGGCGGGGTTTCCTTTTTGTCCGTCATCAGCTTTGCGCGAGAACCCCCGTCCTTACAAACGGGGAGGGATAGCGCCCGCCGTTAGGCGGCCTCATTCCTCGCCTCCTCCGTGTCGGTGGTCGCTATCTTGGATTGAACGTAATAGCCGTAGCCGTCGGCCCGCTGGGTTAGCGTGCAGTGGCGATGTCCAATGCCCTGCACGACGCCGCTGGCTGTCTGGATGTTGAATCTGCCACTGGCACGGACGGCCACACGACCCGTGTACTGGCCAGCCTTCTTGCCGGTCGTGACGTCGGCACGGACGTGATCGCCGGTCTGAAAGCCATGTACCTGCTTGCATCGCATCAGGTAGCCACGCGGAAAGCCGTGGCGCGTCAGCCGGGTGCGTTGGTAGCTGCCGCGTCCGGATGCCTTGATCGCCAGCGCGGGCACGTTCCAGTTCGTGACCGCTTCCACCGTCCCGACACAGGCGGCGTCCAGCGCATGACCCTTGGGGATGCCAAGGCGCTGTCGATTCCACTTCGTTCGACCGCCCGTGCCGGTTGTCACCGGCAGGCCCGTGCCCTTGAGGGCGGCGAATATCGCCCAGCGGGTGCTGTTCACCGCCGAGGCGTCACGCAAGCTCGGGCGTTTGCCGGCGTCAACTCGCTCGGCGTTTGCCTTGCGGGTTCGATCGAGACTCGTCGACTGGCCAAGGGAACCGGACCATTCGCCAGCAGTGCGGTTGTCCTTGGCCTGATTGCAGTCACGGCAACTGATCACGAGATTGGCCACGCGATTACTGCCACCTCGGCTCCTCGGCTCGACATGCTCCACTTCCAACACCGGATCTTTGGAAAGACCCGTGCAGTAGGCGCATTGGTGCCGATGGCGGTGGAGCAGGTATTCGCGCACCTCGGTGCCGGACAGGGTGCCGCGCTGGTATGCGACGGCGCTGATGGAGGCATTCTCCTTGCGCTGCATGTCGAAGCGCACTAGCTCTTGGCTTACCGCTGAGACAGGCGCCCATCGGCGCAGTCGTTCGACCCACGCCATCGTGGTATCAACCCGGTGCTGCAGGCTGGGCGCCAACCAGCCCTTGGGCCTAGGGCGGTTGTTAAAGCGAGGCGGTCGGTGTCTAAGCTGGCTACGTCTTCTCCGGCGAAACGCCCGGCGCTGCGCCAATCGGTCACGAATGACATGGCCACGGTGGGTAATCTCACCGATCCATCGGATGTGTTCGCTGCCATCGTCGCATTCACGCACCAACGCTATCCCGGTCGTCCGGCTGCCCGGATCAATCTTGAGACGGGTCGGCTGGGTTTTACCACCCACCCGATCCGTAAGCCGAATGGTGAACGGGTGAACCCGCACCACCACCGCCCGATCACGATCCAGCAGCAGCCGCGCCCGCTTCTCGGAACACGGCATCAGCGGCTTTTTTCTCTTGTCGATCACCAGAACGGCCATGCCATTCCTCCTGTTCAAACGCCCTTACGGGCCTTGTCACGCGGGGCTTGCGCCCCGTCTCCCCTCGGGAATGTCGGCAACCGGCTCCTGTCCGAAGACAGCGGCGGGAACCTTCGGGCCTTTACCTTTGCCCAGCATGATCCCTGCCTTCCAGTGTCCGGGACTGAGGAAGCATCCCGGAGTGGGTCTTAACGACCTGTTGCAAACGTAGCGGGTTGGTTACCGCTCTCCCTGGTCAACCTAGCCTGTTCTCACAAGCTCCGTCCTTTAGGGCGGGGTAGTTGACGCGCGTCGGATCCATGGATTGTGGGGGCGTCGATTGGGCTGCAGCAGGCCTTCTTCAGAACGCGTCAGTCAACCAGTCGATGTGATTGTGCGTGCCTTGGGCCGTGACGGCCACCACGTCGAAGCGACAGTAGAGACGCCGCCACCCCGGTCGGCTCGAGATCAGGCGTTCGGCCGTTTCGCGCACCTTGGCGCACTTGTGCGGCGACAGGCTCTCCGCGGCTGGTCACCAAGGCGCCGCCACGGCGGGTGCGGATCTCGACGAACACCAGTGTGTCGTCGTCGCGCAGGATAAGGTCGATCTCGCCGCGTCCGGCGCGCGCGTTGCGGCGCAACCACTGTCGCAGGGCATCCATGCCGCGACTCCTTACGCCGGCTCAGGGCGTCGAGGGCGGTGAGCCGGGGACGTTCGCGCCCTGTCCGGCGGGCGGGGTGGTGCCTGGCAGCCGAGCCGGGCTGACGACCGAATCGGGCAACGCCGCCCCCGGGCTCGGATCGACGGGCTGCAACAGGCCCTCGCGGAACTGGCCCCAGCGCGGCTGGCGTTCGACCACCCCGGTGACCGTGACGGACAGCTCGCCGGTCAGGCCATCGACCGTCCCGCCCTCGATAAGCGTCTGCACGCGTCCGGCCACGACCGCCGCGTCGGCGCCGAAGGCGAACAGCCGGGGCAATGAGCCGGCCAGCTGGGCCTGCTCGTAGGTGATGCGCAGCGGATGCTCCGGCCCGGCGGTGCCGGCGAGCAGCAACGGAGCGATCGGGATGATCACGCCGTTCTTGTCATCGTCGCCACGTGGGTCGCGGTTGCCGTTGTAGGCCAGGCCCAGGCCGTAACGCGGCAGGTCCTCGGCACCGAAGTAGTCGAGCTGCGGCACCACCAGGGCCAGCTCATCTCCGCTGGCGGCCAGGAATATCGCGTCGAGATCGTCACGGATGATGGGCTGGAACGGGCCATCCTTGGATTTAGTGCGGACCTGCAGAAGATTCCGCAACTCGCTGGAAAAGTCCGTCTGATCGGTGGCGAAACGGCCGCGATCGACCACGTCGCCACCCAGCAGTTCGAATTCGTTGCTGAACGTCTCCCGGGTACGCTCGCCCAGTCGATTGTCGGCCGAAAAGATCGCGGCACGTCGGTGGCCATCGGTCCACATGCGGCGGGCGACGGCGATGGCATCCTGCTCCGGCGACAACGAGAAACTGATCACGCCGCCGGGAAGCGATTCGTCGGCGATCGGCGAGTTGAGTGCGATGGCCAGCGGTCCGCCGGCCGGCAGGCTGGCCAAGGCGCCCAGTTGCTCCTTGAGCAGCGGGCCGATAATCACGGCGGCGCCGGCTCGCTGAGCCTGTTCGATGGCCGCTCGGGCAGCGATCTGATCACTACCGGAGTCGAGAAAGATCACCTCCCGCTCGCCGAGCGCGCCGTTTGAGCGGGCGAAGTCGATGCCGGCGCGAATTTCGCCGGTGATGCCGACGTAGCGTTCGCCCTCGGGCAGGAGGACGGCGACCGGGCCGGTGTCGGCCGGTGCCGTCAACTTGGTCATCGGCTCAGTAGCGCCAAGCATTTCAACCAGGCCGCTCTCGATGGCGGGGTGGTCGCGGTGAGCCCCGATCCAGCGGTCGATCTCGCCAGGCCGCTGTCGGTAGGTCAGTGCCAGATCCAGCCAGCCGGCAAACTGTCGACTGTCGCTTTCTTCAACCGCGCGCTGAAGGCGGTCGGTCGGCACTTCGGTCAGCAGGTTCCAGAGGCGAGCGTGATTTGCCTGGCGTGTCTGGTCGTCGAGCCGGTCGTCGACGGCGTCGTAGTAGCGGGCGGCAGCCAGGGCATTGCCCAGGTCGGCCTCGAGCGCGGCCAGCAGGATCAGTCGGCGCCGCTCGCTGTCGGCATCCAGCGGCAGCGGGATGCGGTGGATGGTGCGCCGGGCCTGCTCGGAATCGCCGTCGCTCCATTCGCCCAGCCCGCGCGCGATGCTCGCGCGGCGTGAATTGATGGCATCCCAGCGCTCCCGGGAGTCGGCCTGCTGGTAGAGTTCGCGGGCCAGTGCCAGTTCGTGGGCGTCGATCGCGGTCTCGAGCGCGACCAGTTGCTGTTCGGCACGGGCGACACCCGAGAGGGTCTGCGACAGCGACATGCGGGCGCGGGCGATCGCCGCGGGGTCTTCGGCGCTGATGGCCTGGTCGACCTGGGTCTGGGCTGCCTTGCGTTGGTCGTCCTGCGGTGAGGTCGCCATCTGGGCGCAACCGCCCAAGCTCAGGCCCATGGTCAGCAGGGTAGCCAACAGGGGCGATCGCGTGACGGGGCGGGCGAACGGGCGAGGGCGTGTCGGCATGCAGTCCGTCTCCGGTAACGTTACCTGGATGAGATTCAACGGGATGAAACCCGGGGAGCTCGATACCGGCTTCCGGTCGAGGTGGACCAACGAAAGCCGGATCGAGGGAAGCAAAAATCGTGAGTGAGTATAACCAAATGTCCAGTCCGAATGCGGGGTCGAAACCAGTGGCCGAAACGGGCAGCCGCTGGGTCGAGCCCGGTCAGCTCTACGTGGTCGCCACGCCCATCGGCAATCTCGCCGATATCAGCGCGCGGGCAGTGTCGGTTCTCAAGGGGGTGGACTTCATCGCCTGCGAGGATACCCGGCATGCGCGGATTCTCCTCGACCACCTCGGGGTTCGAAAGGAGTGCCTCGCTCTGCACGAACACAACGAACGCGGCGCAAGCGAGGCCATCGCCCGGCGGCTGGCGGGCGGCGAATCGGCGGCCCTGATCAGCGATGCGGGCACGCCGGCGATCAGCGACCCGGGCGAGGTGCTGGTTCGCGTGCTGGTCGAGGCGGGGGTGCCGGTGGTGCCGGTGCCCGGGGCCTCCGCGGTGATCGCGGCCTTGTCGGCATCCGGTTTGCCGGCGCGGCCGTTCTGGTTCGAGGGTTTTCTGCCGGCCCAGGACAAGGCCCGGCGGACCCGGCTCGACCGGCTGGCCGATATCGAGGCGACGCTGGTCTTCTACGAGGCCCCGCATCGGATCGTCAAGAGCGTGGCCGCAGCCGCCGAGCGCCTAGGCGGTGAACGCTCGGCGGTGCTGGCGCGCGAGGTGAGCAAGCGTTTCGAGCAGTTCGCTCACGGATCACTCGATGAACTGGCGCGCAAGCTGGCCGCCGGCGAGATCCCCGCTCGTGGTGAATTCGTCTTCCTGGTGGCGCCGCCTGTCGCCCGGAGCGAGGCGCCGGCCGCCGAGGCCGAGGCCCTGATCTCGGCGCTGATCGAGGAAGGTGTCGCGCCCAAGACCATCGCTCGGGTCGTCTCAAGGACGACCTCGCTGGCCCGGAATGCCGTCTACGCCGAGGTGCTGGCCCGGCGCAAAAGCGATTGAGTCCGGGCTTCGGGCTCGCCACGGTGCCTGTGATTTCCTGGCAGCCGCTTCGCCCACCTTTCTGGGTGGCCGGCATCAGTCCGATCAAGGTTTAACGATGTGGCACACATGATGCTTGACCCCTTGGTCATCGACGCGGCGAACGACTTGATGCCGCCGCGACGGCCAACACACAGGGGTTTAACCGCATGGCCTACTACCTAACCAGCCACGAATCACTCTGCGGCCAGGCGCCGTCCGGTCTGGCGCCTGCCGCAGCTCAACAACAGCCATTTGATTACCGCGCGACCATCGAGGCGCCCAGCGAACGCGGCCAGGTGTTGCTCAAGGCCCTGTTGCGTTGCGTCAACGTCGGCACGGCGCTGGACACGATTCGCAGTCATGTCGAAGACTTGTTGGCAGTTACGTCAATTTCCTGGCAGGTCGATGACGAACGCTACTGCAGTTCGATCTGCGAGTCGTCCGAGCACACCATCCCGGTCGCCCTCTCGCTTGACGATCGTCCCTTCGGTCGTCTGAGGCTGCACAGCCGTCGTCCGATCGGCGAGGCCGGATTGGCCGAGCTACGCGAGATGCTTTCCGTGGCCGCCTACCCGCTGCGGAATCTGCGCATGCTCGAGCACGCGCTGATCGCCGCCGAGCACGATGCCCTGACCGGGCTGAAGAATCGCCGGGCCTTCGATCTCGAGCTCAAGGCCGTGCATGCCCGGGTGTCGCGCTATGGCGGCCAGGCAAGCCTGCTCATCCTCGACATGGTGCGCTTCAAGGCAATCAACGATACCTACGGACATGACGTGGGCGACCGCGCGCTGGGCCGCGTGGCCGAGGCGCTGGATCGCTGCCTGCGCGAGACCGACAGCGCCTATCGCCTCGGTGGGGACGAATTCGTGGTAATCCTGCCGGAGACGCCCTACCAGGGCGCGCGACGCCTGGGCAAGCGCCTGCTCGACTGGCTGCGCGAGCATCCGCTGCGCGAACCGGGCGGCGAGCAGGTAGCGCTTCGCGCGCGCCTGGGGATGGCCCAGTTTCGCGGCGGTGAGTCGTCGGATGACTGGTTCCGTCGCGCCGATCAGGCCCTGTACGGCAAACTCGAGCCGTCGGGCGCGAGCCGTCGCCTGGGTCGCCTGGCCTGAGTCTTTGTGCCGGGAGTGGTAAAAGACGGCCAAACGCGTGAGAATCGCGAACATTTACACGATAGCTCCCGATAACGGAAGACGAACGAGGTAAGGGCAATGGCCGAAGGCGACGAGGAAGTGGTCGAGAAGAAGAAAGGCGGCAACAAGCTGGTCGTCATCCTGCTGGCGGTGCTGATCGTCGTGATCCTGGCGATCGGTGGCGTGGTGACCACGCTTTTGCTTACCGGTGGTGACGACACACCGGCCGGCGAGGGAGAGCAGGCTGCCGAGCAAAGTGAAGAGGCCGAGGAGCCCAAGGGGCCGGCGATCACCGTCTCGCTGGGCGATCCCATCACGGTCAACCTGAGCAAGCCCAACGATGCGAACGTCCTGCAGGTGCAACTCGACCTGGTCACGCGCGATCCGAAGGTCGAGGAGCTGATCAAGACGCAGCGTTCGCGGATCGTCAATGACGTGATGCTGGTGTTGAGCGAGGTCGACTCGGCCGAGTTGCGTACCCGGGCGGGCAAGGAGGCACTGCAGGCGTCGCTGACCGAGGAGTTCAATCGCATACTCGCGGATGGCAGCGATCTCGAGCAGCCGGTCGAGAACGTCTATTTCACCAAGCTCCTGATGCAGTGATGCTTAGGGAGTTGGAGACACAAGGCCGAATGGGCCAACCGGCGCGAGGCGCTTATGTCTGAAGCCGACATCCTTTCCCAGGACGAGATCGACGCGCTGCTCAATGGCGTCGACGAGGGCGATGTCGAGACCGAGCAGGGGGTGGGCGATCCCACCCAGGCCATGTCCTACGACCTCACCACCCAGGAGCGCATCGTCCGGGGGCGCCTGCCGACCCTGGAAATGCTC
>JBHEOB010000028.1:0-8498 GCA_046261775.1 Guyparkeria sp. | reverse complement strand
GAACGAGCGTTTCGCGCGCAGCCTGCGCATTCGGCTGGTTTCGATGCTGCGCCGCTCGGTCGAGATCACGATCGAGGGCGTGGAAATGACCAAGTTCTCCGAGTACATCCACACCTTGTTTGTTCCCACCTCGATGACGTTGATGCACGTGCGTCCGCTCAAGGGGCTGGGCATGTTCATGATGGAGTCGCGACTGGTCTTCTCGCTGGTCGACAATTTCTTCGGCGGGTTCGGCATGCACGCCAAGATCGAGGGGCGCGACTTCACGCCCACCGAGCTGCGGGTGATCAAGCGGGTGCTCGAGCAGGCGACCGAGGAGATGCAGAACGCCTGGGCGGGCATCTACCCGATTATGTTCGAGACCGTCAGCCACGAGATGAACCCGCAACTGGCGAACATCGTCTCGGCGACGGAGGTGGTGGTGGTCTCGAGCTTCCGCATCGAGGTCGAGGGTGGTTCGGGCAAGTTCGACTTTGTCGTGCCCTACTCGATGATCGAGCCGATCCGCGACCTGCTCGACGGCGGCATGCAGGGTGACCGGCTGGAGGTCGATGAACGCTGGACCAAGGCACTCAAGCGCGAGCTGGGTTTTGCCGAGGTGGAGATGACCGCACACCTCGCCGACGTGCGCATGTCGCTCAAGGACGTGGCCCACATGGAGGTCGGTCAGGTCATTCCCTTCGAGATGCCGGAGTATTCCACGCTTGCCTCCGACGGCCTGCCCCTGTTTCGCGGCAAGATGGGCGTGTTCAAGGGCAACAAGGCGATCCGGATCGAGGAGCCGGTGCCCGAGCGGCTCGAGCGGGCCTCGCATCCCAACGAGATCCTGCGGGCACAGATCCCCGTAGGAAAGCAATCAGGAGAGAAAGACGATGGCTGAAGAATCCGACAACTCTACCGAGGACGACTGGGCGGCGGCCATGGCCGAACAGGGTGATTCGGAAGGGGACCAGGGTGGCGGTAACGGTGCCGAGGCGGTCGACATGGAGCAGTTCAGTGATGGAGCTCAAGCCGATGGCGACGATAACCCGGTCAACTTCGATGTCATCATGGATGTGCCGGTCAACGTCTCGATGGAGATCGGTCGCACCGCGATCAACATCCGCAACCTGCTCCAGCTCAACCAGGGCTCGATCGTCGAGCTCGACCGCCTGGCCGGCGAGCCGCTCGACGTGCTGGTCAACGGCACCCTGATCGCGCGTGGCGAAGTGGTGGTGATCAACGAGAAGTTCGGCATCCGCCTGACCGACGTGATCAGCCCGGCCGAGCGCCTGCGCAAGCTGCGCTGATGAGGCGCACGCTCACCTTCCTGCTGCTGTTGGTGCTCGCCGGCCCGATCCGGGCGGCCGAGGCCATCGACCCGCTGGCGCCCAGCTATCTCCTCAAACTGGTGATCAGCCTGGTGCTGGTGCTGGTGCTGATGTTTGCCCTGGTATGGGTGGTCAAGCGCGTCGGCCGGTTGGATAGCCGGGCGGGGAACTACCCGATGCACGTGCTCACCCAGATGTCGATCGGCCCGCGCGAGCGCATCCTGCTGGTGGCCGTGGGCGATCGACAGATGCTGGTCGGCGTGAGCCAGGGGGCGATCGAGTCGCTGGGCTGGGTCGACCCGCCGCTCGAGCCGCACCGGCGTGACGGCGATAATCCCAGCTTCGGCGAGGCCTTCCAGGAACAATTGGCAGCTCGCTTCGGCCGGCGCGGCCAACGTGGCAAGGGAGGGTCGCATGAGGGCTAACATCTCCATGCGGTTGCTGTCGGCCCTGCTGATGGGGCTCGGTCTGCTTGCGATCGGTATGCCGGCGTTCGCCGAACCGGGCCTGCCCGCGGTGACCCTGACCGAGGGCGAGAATGGCGAGACGCAGTACAGCCTGACGCTGCAGATTCTTGCCCTGATGACGGTGCTCACGCTGCTGCCGTCATTGCTGCTGATGATGACCTCGTTCACGCGGATCATCATCGTGCTGGCCCTGCTGCGCCAGGCACTGGGTACCGTGCAGACGCCGTCGAACCAGATCCTGCTGGGGCTCGCCCTGTTCCTGACGCTGTTCATCATGGCGCCGGTGTTTCAGAAGGCCTACGACGAGGGTGTTGGTCCGTACATGGCCGAGGAGATCGGCGCGATGGAGGCGATCGACCGGGCCGCCCAGCCGCTGCGAACCTTCATGCTCAACCAGACGCGCGAGAGCGATATCGCCCTCTACCAGGAAATCGGCGATTACCCGGACTTCGAGACCCCCGACGACGTGCCGCTAACGGTGCTGATGGCCGCCTTTGTCACCTCGGAACTCAAGACCGCTTTCCAGATCGGTTTTCTGATCTTCATCCCTTTCCTGATCATCGATCTGGTGGTCGCCTCGGTCCTGATGTCGATGGGCATGATGATGCTCTCGCCCATGATCGTGTCCCTGCCGTTCAAGATCATGCTGTTCGTGCTGGTTGACGGCTGGGCGTTGCTGATGGGCACGCTCGCCTCTAGCTTCTACATGGGAGGTTGACGATGAGTCCGGATACCGTTATCGACATCACCCGCCAGGCGATGATGGTCATACTTTATCTCTCGATGCCCATCCTGCTCACCGCGCTGGCGGTGGGTCTCTTGATCGGCATGTTTCAGGCGGCCACGCAGATCAACGAGATGACCCTGAGCTTCATCCCCAAGATGATCGCGGTGGTTATCGCCATCCTCCTGGCCGCTCCCTGGATGTTGCAGGTGATCGTCGATTTCACCGAGAGGCTGTTTCACAACATCCCCTCGCTGATCGCCTGAGGCGCGCGGTTTGGAGCTGGCGATCGAGCAGATCTTCGGCTGGACCGCCACCTACCTGTGGGTGCTGGTGCGGGTCGGGGCCATGCTCATGGTCGCGCCGATCTTCGGCTCGCAGTCGCTACCGATGCGCATCCGCCTGTTGATCGCACTGGCGGTTTCGCTGGTGATCACGCCGATCGTGCCCGAGATCCCGGCAGTTGACCCGCTCTCGATCGCGGGGATCACCATGATCGTCCAGCAAGTGCTGATCGGCGTGGCCATGGGCTTCATCCTCAACCTGGTGATTTCGGCCTTCGTGGTCGCGGGTGAATCGATCGCCATGAGCATGGGTTTGGGTTTCGCCCAGACGGTCGACCCGCAGAACGGCGTGAGCGTGCCGCTGATCTCGCAGTTTCTGACCATCGTGGTCACCCTGTTGATGGTGGCGCTCAACGTGCCGGCGATGATCGTCAAGATGCTGGCGGACTCGTTCACCATCCTGCCGGTCTCGCCCGTCGGGCTGACCGCCGAGGATTTTCGCGCCATTGCCTGGTTTGGCCAGCAGATGTACATCAACGCGGTGCTGGTCGCGCTGCCGGTGGTGACCACGCTGTTGATGGTCAACCTCGCGATGGGCGTGATCACGCGCGCCGCGCCGCAGATGAACATCTTCTCGGTGGGCTTCCCGGCTACCCTGATGATCGGCTTTTTCCTGCTTTTCCTTGCCGCCCCCCTCTGGTTCCCGAACCTGGAACAGTTCGTGCATCAGTCGTTCGTGCTGATCACGGAAATCCTGAGGTGAGTGGGTGGCAGAGAACGAGAACGGGCAGGAAAAGACCGAAGAACCGTCCGAAAAACGATTACGCGACGCCCGCGAGAAGGGGCAGGTCGCTCGTTCACGTGAGCTGAACTCGTTCGTGCTGACGGTCGGCTCGGCCACTGTGTTCCTGGTTTTCGGTGGTCAGATGATGCTGGGGCTGGCCGAGGTCGTGCGCGACTCGTTCATTATCTCGCGGGCCGATGTCTTCGATCAGGCCGCGATGTTCTCGCGGCTGGCGAGCGCGTTTGCCAACGGCTTTCTCGCCTTCGTGCCGATCTTCTTCGCCACTATCGTGCTCGCCATCGCCGCCACGCTTGCCGTGGGGGGCTGGAACTTTTCCACCCAGGCAATGGCGCCGAAGCTCTCCAAGATGGACCCCATCGCGGGGCTAAAGCGCATCTTCGGCGTCAAGGCGCTGATGGAACTGGGCAAGACCTTCGCCAAGTTCACGTTGATCGCCGCCATCGGCATAGCGGTCTTCTTTGCCCTCGACGCGCAATTCATGAGCCTCGGCTTGCAGCCGTTCGACGCCGCCTTGGCCCACGCCGGATGGCTGATCGGCTGGGGGTTTCTCGCCGTCTCGTTCGGCCTGCTGCTGGTGGCGCTGGTCGATGTGCCGTTCCAGATCTGGCAGCACAACAAGCAGCAACGCATGACCTTCCAGGAGGTCAGGGACGAGCACAAGGACACCGAGGGCCGGCCGGAGATCAAGCAGCGCATCCGCCAGACGCAGATGCAGATGTCGCAGCGCCGGATGATGGAGGCAGTGCCCGAGGCCGACGTGGTGGTCACCAACCCGACCCACTATGCCGTGGCGCTCAAGTACGACGCCGAGGGGGTGGGGGCGCCGATCGTGGTGGCCAAGGGCGTCGACGAGATGGCGCTCAACCTGCGCAAGATCGCGGCCTCTCATGGCGTGGAGATCTTCGAGGCTCCACCGTTGGCACGGGCCTTGTATACGCACGTCGAGATCGACGAGGTGATCCCCGCTGCGCTCTACACCGCGGTTGCCCAGGTGCTGGCCTACGTCTATCAGCTCAGGCAGGCGGCCAGCGGGGCCGGTGAGACGCCGGGTCGCCCGGACCCCGAGGTCCCTGATGGCTTCGACGTACCGGCAACCGATTGACTGTTTGCTCGACCGATGAACTCCAACGCAACCGAAGCCAAGAAGAACGCGTCTTGATGAAACCCAGCCCGAACAACTTTAGTTTCGCCCGCCTGGGCAACACCCTGCGCCAGTATCGGGGGCAGGGGATCGGGCCGCCGGTGATGATCATCATGCTGCTGGCGATGGTGATCGTGCCGCTGCCGCCGCTAGGACTGGATGCGTTGTTCACCTTCAACATCACCCTGTCGCTGATCATCCTGATGGTGGTGCTCTACGTGGGCAAGCCGCTGGATTTCGCCATTTTTCCGACGATTATCCTGATCGCGACCCTGCTGCGCCTGGCGCTCAACGTGGCCTCCACCCGGGTCGTGCTGCTCAATGGGCATGAGGGCCCGGGCGCGGCCGGCAGTGTCATCGAGGCCTTCGGCAACTTCGTCATCGGCGGCAACTACGCCGTCGGCCTGGTCGTGTTCATCATCCTGATGGTGATCAACTTCGTGGTCATCACGAAGGGCGCCGGGCGGGTCTCGGAGGTCTCGGCCCGCTTCACGCTCGATTCGCTGCCCGGCAAGCAGATGGCGATCGACGCCGACCTCAATGCCGGTCTCCTCAATCAGGAGCAGGCACGGGATCGGCGCGAGGAGATCGCCGCCGAGGCGGATTTCTACGGTTCGATGGACGGTGCCTCCAAGTTCGTTCGCGGGGATGCCATCGCCGGCATCCTGATCGTGTTCATCAACGTGATCGGCGGGTTGTTGATCGGTGTCGCCCAGCACGGCATGCCGTTCGGCGGCGCCGCCGAGACCTACGTCCTGCTGACCATCGGCGACGGCCTGGTCGCCACCATCCCCTCGCTGCTGATCTCGACCGCCACGGCGATCATCGTCACGCGGGTCACCGCCTCCAAGGAGGACATGGGCACGCAGGTCCAGCGGCAGATGTTCTCCGACCCGCGCGTGCTGGGCGTCGCGGCGGGTCTGATGGCGGGTCTCGGCCTGGTGCCGGGGATGCCGAACGTCGCCTTCCTCGGCCTGGCCGCCCTGGCCGGCGGCGGCGCCTGGCTGGTCTCGCGTCGCCAGGCGACCGAGGCCGCCGAGAAGGCAGCCGCCGAGGCCGCTCCGGCCGAGGCCAAGCCCGAGGTCAAGGAATTGACCTGGGACGATGTGCCGCCGGTCGACCTGATCGGCCTGGAGGTGGGTTACGGCCTGATCCCGCTGGTTGATCGCAACCAGGGCGGGCAGTTGATGCCGCGGATCAAGGGCGTGCGCAAGAAGCTCTCGCAGGACCTGGGTTTCCTGATCTCCACGGTGCACATCCGCGACAACCTCGACCTCAAGCCCAACGAGTACCGCATCAGCCTCAATGGCGTGCCGATCGGCAACGCCGAGATCTTCCCCGACCGGGACATGGCCATCAATCCGGGTCAGGTCTCCGGCGACATCAAGGGCATCCAGACCACCGATCCGGCCTTCGGCCTGAAGGCCTACTGGATCGACCGCGGCCAGAAGGAAGAGGCGCAGGCACTCGGCTACACCGTGGTCGACCCGGCCACGGTCGTCGCCACCCACCTCTCGCAGATACTGGGCGACAACGCCGCCGACCTGTTCGGCTACGAGCAGGCGCAGCAGTTACTCGACACGCTCAAGC
The DNA here is from genome assembly GCA_046261775.1 of Guyparkeria sp. Classification (GTDB taxonomy): domain Bacteria; phylum Pseudomonadota; class Gammaproteobacteria; order Halothiobacillales; family Halothiobacillaceae; genus Guyparkeria. The sequence continues at coordinate 2,177 of JBHEOB010000028.1, read as the reverse complement.
AGAACAGCCCGAAGCTGGTCGAGGACCTGGTTCCCAAGACCTTGCCGATGACGACCATCGTCGAGGTGCTCGGCCAGCTTCTCGCCGAGCGGATCCCGATCCGGGATATCCGCACGATTGCCGAAACCTTGACGATCCAGGGGCAGCGCACCCAGGACGTCGGGGAATTGACGGAGAGCGTGCGCATGGCGCTGGGCCGAATGATCGTCCAGCACATCAACGGCTTGGCGCCGACCGTGCCGGTCATCACACTCGATCCGCAGTTGGAACAGCTCTTGCTTAATAGTACCCAGCGCGGGAATCAGGCTCCCGGAATCGAACCCGGTCTGGCCGAGCGGCTGCACAAGTCGCTCAAGGACGCGGCCGAGCGTCAGGAGCAGAGTGGCAAGCCGGCCATCCTGCTGGTGGCGCCGCAGATTCGCAGCTGGCTCTCGCGCATGGTCCGGCACTCGATCCCGACGCTCAGCGTGCTGAGCTATCACGAAGTGCCGGATAACAAGGAAATACGCGTGGTGGCGAGCGTCGGCAACCAGAACGATGGCTGACGACTCGACCGGACAACCCAACCGCTGAGGTTCTGGTGGATACATGAAAATCAAGCGAATCATCGCCAGTGACATGCGTGAGGCCATGCGCCAGGTACGGCGCGTGTTCGGTGACGAGGCCGTCATCCTCTCCAACAAGCCGGTCGCCGGCGGGGTGGAGGTGATTGCCGCGATGGACTTCGACGAGAAGGCGATCCAGTTGGCGGCCGCCCAGCAGTCGGCCAGCCGGATTGCCGGCGGTTCGGATCGACGGGCGGCCAGTGCCGAACGCAAGGCGGAGCCACGCAAGGCACCGCCTCAGGCGCAACCACCGGTCGCCCACGAGCCCGAGCCGGTCGAGACCAAAGAGGCCGCGCCCAAGACCACCGCCGAGATGCTGGCCGAGCGCAGCCGTCGTGCCGAGTCGGAAACGTCTGCCGGAACGACTGACAGCGGGACGCCGACCAATACCGGCGAGAGCGAGAACGACCGTGCCGTGTTCTCCGAGGCGCTGGCCGCCTGGAGCGAGCAGCTTGACGACTCGCCGACGGAAGCCATGCCGACCGACCGTGCCGATGAACCGCCTGCGCGCTCGACCAATCGAACCCCGTCGCAGTGGGACTGGCTGGTCGAGGACCAGGGCGCGGCCGAGGGGCAGTTGTCGACGCTTACCGAGGAGGTCGCGCATCTGCGTGACCTGTTCGAACGGCAGTTGTCGGTCATGGAGTGGCACCGTTTCAGCGAGGCCCACCCGGCCGAGGTGTCGACTGTCCAGCGGTTGCAGGACATCGGCCTGCCGACCGGGCTGGCGCGCGAACTTGGCCGAGTTGCGGCCAAGGCGGCGCCCGATCGCGCCTTCGTCGAGGCACTGCGGATGCTGGGCGAGCAACTCGAGAATCACGCCGAGGATCCGGTCGAGGCCGGCGGCGTTTATGCCTTTGTCGGTCCGACCGGTGTGGGCAAGACCACCACGCTTGCCAAGCTGGCCGCTCGCTCGGTCCTGCATCGCGGTCGCGACTCGGTCGCGCTGATCAGCACCGACCGCTTTCGCATCGGTGCCCAGGAGCAGTTGCGCAACTACGCGCGTATCCTTAATGTGCCGTTGCACATCGCCCGTGACGAGACCCATCTGGCGCAGTTGCTCGAGGCCGTTTCCGACCGGCACTTGGTGCTCATCGATACCTCGGGCATGTCGCAGCGCGATTTTCGCATGATGCAGAAGCTCGAGGCGCTGATGGGCGCGGGCGAGGCGGTCAAGCTGTTGCTGGTGCTGTCGGCCAACGCCCAGTACCCGGCGCTCGAGGACGTCAAGCAGCGCTTTGCCGGCCTGCCGCTGCACGGCACCGTGCTGACCAAGCTCGACGAGACCGTGCTGCTCGGCGGTGGTCTGGCCGCCCTGGTGCGGCCGCTGGCCGGCGTCGACGGTGAGCCGCGTCGCTTGCCGATGGTCTGTGCGGGCGTCGGCCAGCGGGTGCCGGAGGACCTGTGGTTCCCGAAGGCCGCCGACCTGATCAAGCAGGCCCTGGAAATGGGCCAATCGCAACTCGAACACACCGACCGGGATGATCCGCTGTGGATGCTCAATCAAGCCGGATGACAACCCAGCCCACCAGCGGCCCTGACCAGGCCGACGGCGCGCGCCATGCCAATGCC
>JBHEOB010000027.1:13362-19838 GCA_046261775.1 Guyparkeria sp. | reverse complement strand
AAGTCGGCGATCGCGCCGCTGGTAGCCGACGGGGCCGACCGAGCTATCGCACACGCCCAGGCGAACACCCAGGCCCAGGCCAAAGCCCAAGCCGAGACGCACACCGCTCCGCTCACGGCACGCCAATCGTGAGCCAACGTCGGGACAGTGCCTGGTACCGACTGCGCGGTCGGTTGCGCGTGGGCCTGGCGCGCCTGCTGCTCCGCCTGCTCAGCGGGCTGTCACTCGCCGGGGCACAGCGGCTGGGCCGGGTTCTCGGCCGACTGTTCTGGATGATCAACGGCAAGATGCGTCGCACCGTCGAGGACAACCTCGCCCGCTGCCTGCCGGAACTCGACCCCGACGAACGTGCCCGCCTGGCTCGGCGCGGCCTGATCGAGACCGGCATGGGCCTGATCGAGACCGGCACCACCTGGCGCTGGCCCCGCGAGCGCATCGAAGCGACCGTGACCAGCATGCCCGGATTCGAGCAGATCGAGCGTGCGCTCGAAGCGGGCAACGGCGCGATCCTGCTCGCCCCTCACATCGGGAACTGGGAACTGGGCGGGCTGATGACCGGCATCCGCACGCCGACGACCGTCATGTACCGCCCGCCGCGCGAGCCGGCCATGGAAGACCTGCTGGTGGAACTGCGCTCGGGGCTCGGTTCCGACATGGCCCCCGCCAACCTCAGCGGGGTGCGCAAGGCGCTGCGCGCGCTCAAGCGCGGCGAGCTGGTCGCCATCCTGCCCGACCAGGCACCACGCCATGGCGAGGGAGTGACCGCGCCGTTCTTCGGCCAGCCGGCGCTGACCATGACCCTAATCCGCACCTTGATCCAACGCACCGACGCGGCCGCCTTCACCGGCTGGGCCGAACGGCTGCCCGATGCCCGCGGGTTCACGATTCACTACGCGCCGGTCACCCAACCCATCGACCACGAGGACCCCATCGAGGCCGCCGCGGCCCTCAACCGCGAGGTCGAGCGGGTCGTGCGGGAGAACCCCGCCCAGTACCAGTGGACCTACTCGCGCTTTCGGCGCAAGGCCAGCGGCCGAGTGCGGCGCGAGCAGCGCCAGGCAGGCTGACGACAACCGGTCAGTCCCGGTATCGATCATCCTCGCCCGGTGGCGTGGTCTTGAAGTACTTGAGCGACCACATCAGCTGGGCCGGATCGTCGACCACCAGTTCCTCGATCACCCGGTTGATCGCCGTGGCGGCCTCGCGGTCGGTACCGGCCGGCAACTCGACCGGCTCGAGAAAGCGCAGCCGATATCGGCCGCTGGCCTCGTCGAGCTGACCGATGACCGGGTAGACCGGCCGCCGGCTTGCCCGCGCCAGCTTGCCCGCCAGCGGCAGGGTTGCCTTTTCCACGCCGAAAAACGGCGCGAACACGCTGTGCCGGACACCGAGGTCCTCGTCGGCGATATAGAAGAAGCTCCGTCCCGCGCGCAGGGCGCGCAGATGCGGCCCCATGCCGCGCTCGCGCGGCATGGCCTCGGTGCCATGCCGGGTACGCATCCCGCCGAACCACCAGTCGATCACGGGGTTGTCGGCGAACGGCTTGTAGATGGTCGAGCCATCGACCGTCTCGGCCAGCATGGCCGCCGCCCACTCCAGCCCCACGCTGTGTACGGTCAGGATCAGGCCCGGCTCGGCACGCAGCCGGTCGAGCACCGCCTGCCCCTCAATTTCCGTCTGGCGAGTCAGCTCGCCACGCCGCGCACGTCGGATTCGACCCAGATCCAGCAAGGCCAGCATGTGCCGCTCGAGGTATCGACGCAGCCACCGCTCGCGGGTCGCCTCGGTCTGGTGCGGGAAACACAGGCGCAGGTTGGTGGCGATGATGCCGACCCGCCGCGGGTTGAAACGCCGGTAGATGCCACTGAGCAACCGCGCCATGCCCCGGCGCAGGGGATGCCCGGCCATGGCAAGCAGGTGCAGCAGCCCGAGGCCCAGCCAGGCAGGCCAGTAACGCGGCGCAAGCAGCCCGCGATGAAACGTCGGTGGACCGATGGCCTCCTGCCGACGGCTCATCGTCGCCAGAACATCGGCAACAGGATGGCCAGCACGGTGAATATCTCCAGGCGACCGAGGATCATCGCCATCATCCCCAGCCACAGCACCGAGTCGGATTCGCTGGCGAAGTTGCTGGCCACCGAGCCGACGCCCGGGCCCAGGTTGGCCAGGGTGGCGAGCACCGCCCCCAATGCCGATTCGACGTCCATGCCGGTGAACAGCATGGCGAAGAAGAAGAACAGGAAGGTGGACATCCAGGCGGCGAAGAAGGCCCAGACGGCGCTGATCACCGCCGGATCGAGCGGCCGCCCGCTCAGGCGGATGACGAACACCGCGTGCGGGTGGATCAGGCGACGCACCTCGTGGAACCCCTGGCGCGCCAGCAACATCACGCGCACCGACTTCATCCCGCCGGTGGTCGAGCCAGCACAGCCGCCGATGACCGTGGTCATCACCAGCAACATCATCAGGAAGGGCCCGTAGGCGGTGTGATCGGTGGCGGTATAGCCCGTGGTCGTGGCGAACGAGACCAGGTTGAACAGGTTCAGGCGCACCGTGTCCACCCAGCTGCCCTCCGGCCAATTGGCAAGGAAAAACAGCACCACCAGCGCCGCGACCGCAGCCATCCAGCCGAAATAGAACCTGACTTCCGCGCTTTTCCAGTAGGCACGCAACGAGCCGTGGCGCAACGCGATGAAGTGCAACGCCATCGGCAGCGCGCCGAGAATCATGAAGACCATGGCGGTGACTTCCATGGTCGGGTTCTGGAAGTGGCCAAAGCTGGCGTCGTGGGTCGAGAACCCGCCGGTGGCGATGGTGGTGAAGGCGTGGCCGACCGCATCGAACCAGCTCATCCCCTCGATCTTGTAGACCAGCGCACACAACACGGTGATACCGGTGTAGACCAGCCAGAGCACCTTGGCGGTTTCCGAGATGCGCCCGGACAGGCGCGAATCCTTGATCGGCCCGGTCATCTCGCTCTTGTAGAGCTGCATGCCGCCCACGCCCAGCAACGGCAGGAACGCGACCACTAGCACGATGATCCCCAGGCCACCGAGCCATTGCAGTTGTTGGCGATAGAACAGCAGAGAGCGTGGCAGCTCGTCGAGGCCGGTGATCACGGTGGCACCGGTGGTGGTGATCCCCGAGACCGACTCGAACACCGCCTGCGGGAAGCTCAGGGCCAGGTCGGGCTGCAGATAGAAGGGAGTCGCGCCGATCAGGCCGAGCACGACCCAGAACGACACCACGATCAAGAGCCCGTCGCGCAGCTTCAGTTCGCGCCGGTAGTTGCGAGTCAGCCCCCAGAGAACGCCGCCGAGCGTGACGGAGATGACGAAGCTGAGGGTAAACGGTGTCAGGTCGGCATCCCCCATCCACCAGCCCACGAGCCATGGCGGGATGAAGGCCAGACCGAAGACCATCAGGAGGATCCCGAGGATGCGGATGACGATCAGAGCTTGCATCGTCAGTCCTAGAAAAAGCCGAAGCCGACCGAGAACAACTGCTCGATCTCGCCGATGCGGTCCTTGTCGGCCAGGAACAGCACCACGTGGTCGTCCGACTGGATCACGGTGTCGTGATGGGCGATCAGCAGCTCGTCATCGCGCAGGATGGCGCCGATGGTGGTGCCGCGCGGCAGGCCGAGCGCGTCGATGCGCCGACCGACCACCCGCGAGGTGCTCTCGTCACCGCGGGCGATGATCTCGATCGCCTCGGCCGCCCCGCGGCGCAACGAATGCACACTGACCACGTCGCCCCGGCGCAGGTGGGTCAGCACCTCACCGATGGTGATTTGGTGCGGCGACAGGGCGATGTCGATCGAGCCCATCTCGATCAGGTCGACGTACTCGGTACGATTGACGATGCACATGACGCGCCTCGCGCCCAACCGCTTGGCCAGCATCGCGGCGAGGATGTTGTCCTCGTCGTCGTTGGTCAGAGCGAGGAACACATCCATGTCCTCGATGTTCTCTTCCTCGAGCAACTCGGTGTCCGAGGCATTGCCCGAGAGCACGATACTGCGGTCGAGTGACGCCGAGAGCTCGCGCGCCCGGTGCAGGTTGTGACTGATGAGCTTGACCTGGTAATCGCCCTCGAGCTTGCCGGCCAGCGCCCCGCCGATATTGCCGCCACCGGCGATCATAATGCGCTTGTAGGGCTTGTCGAGCGGGCGCATCACGCTCATCACGCGGCGGATGTCGCTCTTGCGGGCCAAGAAAAACACCTCGTCACCGGCCAGCAGTCGGGTATCGCCCTCGGGCGGGACCGAGGCGTTGTGGCGGTAGATCGCCGCTACCCGCGCCTCGATATCCGGCAGCATCTCGCTAAGGCGATGGATGGGTTCGCCCACCATCGGACCGCCGCGATCGACCTCCATGCCGATCAACAGCAGCCTGCCGTCGCCGAACTCGCGCACTTGCAGCGCGTCGGGATACTGGATCAGCCGGGCGATGTAGTCCTTGATCAGCCGCTCGGGGCTGATGATGAAGTCGACCGGCACCGCGGTGTTGTCGAACAGTGCCGGGTGATCCTGGTAGTCGGTGACGCGGATGCGCGCGATCTTGGTGGGGGTGTGGAACAGCGTCCAGCCAATCTGGCAGGCGAGCATGTTGGTCTCGTCCGAATGCGTCACCGCGATCAGGATGTCGGCATCCGCGGCCCCGGCCTCCTGGAGCACGCTCGGATGCGACCCCACCCCGGTCACGGTACGGATGTCGAGTCGCTCCTGCAGCCAGTTGAGCGCCTCGACGTCGGTGTCGACCACCGTCACCGAGTTGTCCGTCTCGGTCGCCAGCGCGGTGGCCACCGAACTGCCGACCTGGCCAGCGCCCAGCACGATCACCTTCATGTACTTGCCCCCGCCGAGCGCTCACCGCCCGTCTGGATACCCAGCGACTTCAACTTGCGGTAGAGATTGGTGCGCTCCATGCCCGTCCGCCTCGAGAGCTCGGTCATCGAGCCTTCGACGTTCTTCAGCTGGGCGAGCAGGTAGCGCCGCTCGAACTCGTCGCGCGCCTCGCGCAGGGGCAGGTCGAGGTTGAGCGACACCAGTGCCGGGCTCTCGTCCCCGCCGGATTCATGCATCGGCGCCAGGCCGAGTGCGCGCTGGACCTCCTGCTCGTCGATCACCTCGCCGCTACCCAGGATCAGCAGCCGCTGCACCAGGTTCTTCAACTCGCGCACGTTGCCCCACCAGTGGTGGTAGCGCAGCAGATTGCGTGCCCCGATGGTCAACTCGCGTCGGGGCAGCCCCTCGACCTGGTGGGCCATTTCCAGGTAGTGGGACAGCAGCACCGGGACATCCTCGGGGTGCTCGCGCAGCGGTTCGATATGCACCGGGACCACCGAGAGGTGGTAGTAGAGGTCCTCGCGGAAATAGCCGGCGCGCACCTCGGCCTCGAGATCCTTGCGGGTGGCGGCGACCACGCGTACGTCGACGCGTACCGGTTCGTTGCCGCCGACCCGGAAGAACGACTGACTCTCGAGCGCCGAGATCAACTGCATCTGAGTCTGCTCGTCCATGTCCGCTGCCTCGGCGATGAAGAGCGTGCCGCCGTTGGCCTGTTCGAGCAGGCCGTAGCGGACCCGGCCGTCCTCCTCGGCGCCAAACAGCTCGACCGCGGCGTTCTGCCGACCGGACACCGCGCTGCCACCGGTGTCGACGAACGGGAAGTGCCGGCGGGCCGAATGCCGGTGGATGAAGCGCGCCAGCGCCTGCTTGCCGGTTCCCGGTTCGCCGGAGATCAGCACCCAAGCGTCGTGGTCGGCGATTTTCTTCGCCTTGACGCGCAGCTCCTGCATGTATTCGGAGTCGCCGATCAGGTCGAGCGGGTCGAGCTCGCCGCGCTTGAGCGCCGCGTTTTCCTGCGCCAGGCGCCGGTTGTCCAGCGCGTGCTCGATCAGCAGCAAGAGCTTGTCGAGCGAGATCGGCTTCTCGATGAAGTCGAATGCCCCCAGGCGGGTGGCCTCGACGGCCGTCTCGACCGTGCCGTGACCCGACATCATGATCACCGGCCAGACCAGCTGGTCGCGCTCATGCCACTCGCGCAACAAGCCGATGCCATCCGTGCCCGGCATCCAGATATCCAGCAGGATCAGGTCGGGACGCCGTACCGCGATCGAGCCGCGCGCCTCGACGGCATCGGCCGCGCTGCTGACGGTGAATCCCTCGTCCTCGAGCACGTCGGCCAGCAGGCCGCGAATCTCGCTCTCGTCATCGACGACCAGAATGTGTCCGATACTCATTCGTCAGGCAGTTCCCGTTTGTCATTGGCCGCACCGGGGCGGCCATTCTCGACCTGGATGGCCTCGCGACGGTGTGCACCGCGCGCCTCAAAGCGTCCCGATTCCAAGGGTAGGCGAATCGTAACGCGTGCACCGTGATTGGCAAGCCGGCGCCCCGCCTCGGTCTCGTCACGCTCGGATTGCTCGAAGGCGTTCCAGGCGTACACGGCCCCGGCATGTTCTTCGACGAT
>JBHEOB010000027.1:0-13264 GCA_046261775.1 Guyparkeria sp. | reverse complement strand
AACAACTGGCGCAATCGGTTGGCATCGCCCTCAACCCAGACCGACGCGTCGACCTCCGGCAGGTAACGCACCTTGACCGCCGTGTTGCCACGGTAAAGCTCGACGGTCTGGCCGACCAGCGCATGCAGATCGAGCCGCGCGAGGCTCACCTCCGGGCTGCGCGCATAGTCGGCGAACTCGTTGACCATCTGCTTCATCGCATCGACTTGGGCGATGATCGTGGCCGTCGCACGATCGAGGATTGGCGCATGTCCCTCGTCGAGCTGAGGAAGGATGCGTCGACGCAGCCGCTCGGCCGACAGCCCGATAGGCGTGAGCGGATTCTTGATCTCGTGGGCCAGGCGACGCGCCACCTCCGACCAGGCCGCGTCGCGCTGAGCTTGGATCAACGCGGTAACGTCCTCGAGGACCATCACGTAACCGCCGGCATCCGCCTCCCCGTCCGGTGGCAGGGCCGCTAGCCGGGCGAGAAGCACCTTGCGCCCGTTGCCGTTCATGATCCGCACCTGCGCCTCGATGGTCTCGCCGGGCGGCGGACCGGCCGCTCCCAGCCGCTCGAGGAAGGCCTCGCAGAGCGGCAACAGCCCGGCATGCTGGCGACAGACGGCCTGCAGCGATCCCTCGAACAGCTCGTCCGAGGCCACCCCGAGGATCTGCTGCGCCGCCGAGTTACCGCCGATGATCCGACCGTCGAAGGACAGCGTCAGCACCCCCGAGGACAGGTGCTGGATCACGGTGTCCAGGTAATCGCGCTCCTTGTCGGCCAGCTCCTGGAGTTCGCGCATCACCTCGTGGGCGCGCCGCACGCGCGCCGTCATGGTATTGAACGACTGCACCAGTTGGCCGAGATCGTCACGCCGGTCGACCGGCAGGCGCAGGCTATAGTCGCCCTCGGCCACCGCCTGCGTGCCGGCGGCCAGTTCGCGAATCGGGCTGAGCAGCCTGCGCGCGGCCAGGAAGGCCAGCCAGACCGCCGTCAGCAGGGAGAGCAGCAGGGCCAGGGTCAGTGCCAGTGTGAAGGTCTGCTTGAGCGAGCTGTGCAGGTAGACCAGCTCGCGGTAGTCGTTGAAGGCGTCCTGCACGCTCCTGGAGAGCTGATTGGCCTGGTCGGGCACATCGAATAGGGCCTGCAGGACGCGCTTGCCACCCTCGCTGGTCAGGCCCGCTTCCACCGGCACCACGACGCGGATGCGCAGGTTGCCGTCGCCGCTTGGGTCAAGACCGATGAAATCCCGCCCCGAGCGTGCATGCGCGAGGGCGGCCTCGTCCGCACGGGCCGGCACGATGCTGGTGGCATCCTCTGAAGAGGAGGCGACGATCAGGTTGCGCTGGCCGAGGATGGTCATCTCCTCCGCGCCGGTATTGCGCCGCACCTGCGAGAGCTCCAGCGCGATCAGCTCCGATCCGCCGTCCTGCAACTGCTCGGCCGCGCGACGGGTCTGCTCCAGGGCCTGGCGCATGCGACCGTCGAAGGACATCTGGGAGAGCGACAGCGCATCGGTCATCGCCTGCTCGACCTTCACGTCGAACCAGGAATCGATGCCGCGCTGCACAAAGGTGAGCGAGAAGTAGAACACGATCAGCACCGGCACCATCGACAGCGCGACGAAGGTGAACACCAGGCGGGCGGTAAGTCTGGCGCCGGGCGCACCGCGGCGATAGTCGCGGATCAGTCGAACGATATGCCAGAGCACCACCGCGGCGAGAAACAGCAATCCCACCGCGCTCGCGGCCAGAAGGGCCAGAAACAGCCCCTCGGGCTGCTCGACGGCCCGCAGCGAGTCGGAAACCAGGTAGAGCAGCACCAGCAGCAGCACGATCACCATCGCGCTGATCGGCGGGATCGCCCGACGCACCCAGCGCTGCATCCGACGACCCAGACGCGTCATCGTGTCACCTCGGAAAGCCCCCACAGGAACCAGTCGCTGTCGAGATCCCACTTCTGGTCGAAGAGCGCGGGCACACGCAACGGCAGCGGCAACTTGTTGACGTCGAGGGTCACGCGCAGCTTGCCCAGCAGACGGGGCTTGTCGGCCAGTGGCGCCCAGGCGCCCAGACGCCAGGCACGGATGCGCGAGAGCGACTCCACCGCACCGGCCAGCTCGGAGAAGGTATGCGTCTCGCGGGCGTGGAAGTCGGTCACCATCCACGTGCGTGACAAGGCGTGGTACTCGAGGCGCAACCGCCGCCGGTCACCCAGCAGGCGCCGATCCCAGAGCCATTCGCGCGGCTCGGCGATCTCGGCCTCGACGACCAGGTTGAGTGCAATCGAGTTGCGCAGCGCCTCAATCACCTCACTGCCCAGCGAGATCTCGAGATCGGCGTCCAGGAACAAGGAGTCCTCGCGCACCTCGGCGTGCACGTCGATCACCCGGGCATCCGCCTGCACCCCTGCCGTGCCGCCAAGCCCGATCATGAGCGCCAGCAGCACCCCGCCCAGGCGCGAGACGCGACTCGGAGTCATCCGCCGGCCGCCGCCTTTTCCAGCACCGCATAGTAGAACCCGTCGTGACCGTCCGTCTCGGGAAAAAGCTGTCGACCGACTGCCTGCGGCTCACCCCAATCGACCTCCAGCGGCTCGGCGACGGCCTCCGGATGATCCCGCAGGAACAACTCGACCTGCTTGGCATTCTCGCGCTTGAGGATCGAGCAGGTGGCGTAGACCAGTCGTCCGCCCGGGCGCAACAGACCCCACAGTCGCTCGAGGATCTCGCGTTGCCGACGCACCAGGGCATCCAGGTCCTCGGGACGACGCAGGCGCTTGATGTCCGGGTGGCGACGGATCACGCCGGTGGCCGAGCAGGGCACATCGGCCAGGATGCGATCGAAACTCTCCGGCGGCTCGATCGACTGCCGGGTCAGATCGGCGCAGACCAGTTCGGCGTAGCGACCGGAACGCTCGAGGTTGTCCTGGACCCGCGCCAGCCGGGTAACGTCAATATCCGCCGCCGTCATTTCCACGGCCGGCTCGGCGTCGAGCATGGCCAGCGTCTTGCCACCGGGCGCGCAGCAGGCATCCAACACGCGTTGCCCCGGCGCGAGGGCCATCAGATCGACCACCAGCTGGGCCGCCTCGTCCTGCACCGAGACCTCGCCCTGCTGGAAACCGGGCAGCCGCTCGACATCCAGCGGCGTGACCAACGCCACGCCATGCGCGGCATAGCGAGTCGCGGTGGCTTCCACCGATTGCTCGGCAAGGCGTTCGAGATACGTCGACACGCTCTGTTCGGTGGCATTCACGCGCAGCGTCATAGGTGGGTGGGTCGCCAGTTGTTCGCCCAGCGCGATGGTGCGCGCCTCGCCCCAGTCGTTCGACAGCATGCCGAACAGCCAGTCGGGCAGGCGGGCACGCACCGCCGCCGGCGCGTCGGCGAACGGCGAGCCGGCGACCTCGAGCTGGCGCACGGCCCGGCGCAGCACGGCATTGACCAGGCCGGTGGCCCAGTTGTGGTTGAGCTCGCGGGCGGCATGTACCGCGGCGTTGACCACGCGTGACGGTTCGCGCTTCGAGCCGGTCAGACGCTCGAGCCCCACCAGCAGCAGCATGCCCACCTCGGCCGCACGCGGATTGAGCGGGCGGTCTAGCAACTGGTCGCGCCACCAGGCCAGCGGCTCGTAGTGGCGCAGCACCTCGTAGCTCATCGCCTGGACGACGCTGCGGTGGGCCGCCTGGGCCCGGGCGGTCAGCTCCGGCAGCACGCCGTCCAGCGATCGGCCGCGCTCGACCACCTGCAGTAACCCCTCGGCCACCAGGGCCTCGGGAGAGCGCGGCCGCCCGCTCTGGTCGCCACCAGCCGGTTGGCGACGCGGGCGCCCCGCCTGCCCGCCCTGGCGGCGCCGGGGTTGACGATCGGCCTGTGGGTTATCCGCCAAGCCGCACCCCCAACAGGTCACGGGCGCGGGCGAAGTCGGCGGCGGCAATCGGTCGGCCACCGGCACGCTGCACCCGGGTCAGTTCCAATGCGCCATTCCCGGTCTGCACGACGAAACCGTTCGCAGTCAGATCGATCACCTCGCCGGGCGCTGCCCCGTCACGACCGTCGACCGATCGGGCGCCCCAGAGGCGCAACGGCTCACCGTCAAGCGCGGTCTGCGCCACCGGCCAGGGGTTGAAGGCACGAATGCGGCGCTCGATCAGGGCCGCCGGTTCGCCCCAGTCGACCTTTGCCTCGGGCTTGGCAAGCTTGGCCGCGTAGCAGGCCTGCGTATCGTCCTGCGGCTCAGGGGTGCCCGCGGTATCGATGATCAACGGCAGCGCCTCGATCAACGCCTGTGCACCCAGGGGCGCGAGCCGATCGTGGAGGGTGGCGGCGGTGTCGTCGGCGTGGATCGGCGCGATCCGCTTGAGCCACACCGCCCCGGTATCCAGCCCGGCCGCCATCTGCATGATGGTGATGCCGGTCTCGGCGTCCCCCGCCTCGATGGCGCGATTGATCGGCGCGGCGCCGCGCCAGCGCGGCAGCAGCGAGGCGTGGATGTTGATCGCGCCCAGACGCGGCATCTCGAGCACCGCCGGCGGCAGGATCAGCCCGTAGGCGGCGACCACCAGCAGGTCAGGGCGGTACTCGGCCAGCCGCGCCTGGGCGTCTTCGTCGCGCAACGACAGCGGCTGCTCGACCGGCAGGCCCAGCTCGAGGGCCGCCTGCTTGACTGGCGGGGCGGCAAGCTTCTTGCCTCGCCCGGCCGGGCGGTCGGGCTGGGTGTAGGCGGCGACCAGCTCGAGTGTCTCGCCGGCCACCTCGTCGAGGCGCGCCAGCGCCTCGAGGGCCGGCACGGCGAAATCGGGGGTGCCGCAATAGACAACGCGCAGGCTCATACACGCTCCCGGCGAGCGGCCTTTTCCATCTTCTTGCGGATGCGCTGCTGCTTGAGCGGCGAGAGATAATCGATGAACAGCCGCCCGTCGAGGTGATCGAGCTCGTGCTGGAAGCAGATGGCCAGCAGGCCGTCGAGATCCTGCTCGATGGGCTTGCCCTTCTCGTCGTGCGCGCGGACGCGGATCCGCTCGGCCCGGGAGATCGTCTCGTTGATGTCCGGGATCGACAGGCAGCCCTCTTCCGACTCGATTTCCCCCGAGCGGGCCAGAATCTCGGGATTGACGAACGCCATCGCCCCGCTGCGATCCTCGCTCACGTCGGCGACGAACAGCCGCCTGTGCTCGTCGATCTGGGTGGCGGCCAGTCCGATGCCACGCTCCTGATACATCGTCTCGAACATGTCGGCGACCAGTTCGGCCAGGGCGGGCTCGAAGGAATCGACCGGGCGGGCAATCTCGCGCAGCCGGTCGTCGGGGTAGATGAGGATGTCTCGCAGACTCATAGGTCGTTCACAGGTATCGATGACTGGCGAAGGACAACCGGGCGACGGCTGACCGAGCGATGGCTTTCGGGGCGCAGACGGACACCCGCCTCGGCAAACAGATCGACCCACTGATGGACTGGACCGTAGGGGCGAAATCTTTTACAACAAGCCATATTTGGGGATACATTGTACGCCAGCACTCGGCAGAACCCAGATGAATGTCGACAATCTCGGCGAGAGCGGGCCGCAAGCGGACTGCTCCGGCCGGACACCAAGGACGTTGTAACGATGAGATCGACCAAAGGACTCTCCCTAGCCTTCGCCCCGGCACTCGCGGTCGCAGGCCTGTTCCCGCTGATCGGCGGCCTTTCCGGCTGCGCGCTGACCGAGGACGACGTGGTCAACCCCCGCGAGCCCCTCGCGGCGGACGCCCTGCCGCTGGGCGCCGAGCGCGGACCGGTCAAGCGCGACCTGTCCGCGCAAGAGACCCGCGAGCAATTCCGCGACCTCTCCGCCGAGGACTACGTGGTCAAGCAGGGCGACACCCTATGGTCGATCGCCAACCACTTCCTCAAAGACCCGTACTACTGGCCCGAGATCTGGTACGCCAATCCGGAGATCGACAACCCGCACCGCATCTACCCGGGCGACCGCATCCAGGTCGTCTTCGTCGGCGATCGCCCCCGCCTAGCCGTCGGCCTGCGCCCGCACATCCGCTACGAATCGCTGCCGCCGGCCGTGGCCGCCGTGCCGCTCGACCTGGTACGTCCGTTCCTCAGCCACGACCAGGTGATGGATGAGGACGAGTTCCAGTCCGCCCCCTACATCCTCGCCAACCGCGAAGGCAGCATCCACGCCAGCAGCGGCGACACGGCCTATGTCCGTCCGCCGCTGGACGGATCGCAGCAACGCTTTGCCGTGGTCGAGCAGGGCAAACCGCTGCTCGACGGCCGCACCGGGGAACACCTCGGCTACCGCGCCATCTTCAAGGGCGAGGCCGGCGTGGTCGAAACCGGCGACCCGACCACCATCGAGCTCAAAGACACCGTGCGTGAGGTCAACGAAGGCGACCG
The DNA here is from genome assembly GCA_046261775.1 of Guyparkeria sp. Taxonomy (GTDB): domain Bacteria; phylum Pseudomonadota; class Gammaproteobacteria; order Halothiobacillales; family Halothiobacillaceae; genus Guyparkeria. The sequence goes on along the minus strand of JBHEOB010000027.1, from coordinate 6,890 downwards.
CCTGGTGGAGATGACCGAGGAGGCCTTCGACCGCGACGTGACGCCGCAGATCCCGGCCTTCCCGATCGACGCGACCATCATCCTGTTGCCGGATGCGATCACCCAGGTGGGCAACCAGCAGGTGATCGTGATCGACCGTGGCGCCGAGTCGGGCGTAACCGCCGGCGATTTGCTGCAGATCAACAAGCGCGGCCGCGTGGTCGAGGACCGATTCGCCCCGCGCGAAACCGGCGAGAACAACCGCGAGGCGGCCCGCGGACCGGCCGTCCTGCTGCCGGATCATCCGATCGGCACCGCGATGGTCTTCCGCGCCTACGACCGCGTCAGCTACGCGCTGGTGATCAAGGCCACCCAGCCGATCCACGAGGGCGATCTGGCCCAGACCCCGGTCCAGGGAAGTCGCCTCTAAGCGGTGCCTTCCGCACCGTCCGCTTCGGCGTTCCGGGACAAAGCCTCGGGCAGCGACGACACCGACGCACTGATCGAGCTTCTCGCGATCCCCGGCATGGGGCCCAAGCGGCTCGATCTGCTGCTGGGACACTTCGCCTCCCCTGCCGACGCCCTCGCTGCCCCGCGCGATGCCTGGGGCAACGCAGGCCTGCCCGAGGGCGTCACCCAGGCACGACCGGATGCCGACAAGGCCGCGGCCATCGCCGACTGGCTGGCCGCCGACACGGCCCATCACCTGATCGCAAGGGGTGACCCGCGCTTTCCCGCCGCCCTCGATGATCTCCCCGACGCGCCGGCCGCCCTGTTCGCCCGTGGCCGCATCGAGGCCCTCGGCGAGCCGCAGATCGCGATGGTCGGCTCGCGCACGCCCACCACCGGCGGGCGCCAGAATGCCCGCGCCTTTGCCCGTCACCTGGCCGGCCAGGGGCTGGTGATCACTAGCGGGCTGGCCCTGGGCGTGGACGGCGAGGCCCACCGCGGCGCCCTGGACGCCGACGGCATCACCATCGCCGTGCTCGGCTCTGGTCCCGATCGCATCTACCCGCCCGAGCACGAATCCCTGGCCGAGGAGATTGTCGCCGCGGGTGGGGTACTTCTCTCCGAGTGGCTGCCGGGCACCGAGCCGCGCCGCGGCCACTTCCCACGCCGCAACCGGCTGATCAGCGGGCTGGCCAGCGGGGTGCTGGTGGTTGAGGCCTCGATCAAGAGCGGCTCGTTGAGCACCGCCCGCCTGGCCGGCGAACAGGGGCGTGACGTCTTCGCCATCCCCGGCTCGATCCACAACCCGCTGGCCCGGGGCTGCCACCACCTGATCCGCGAGGGTGCCAAGCTGGTCGAGACCGGGCAGGACGTGCTCGAGGAACTCGCGCCCACCTTGCGTCGCCAGCTCGCAGCGACCGCCATGCCGATAGCGCAGGACGCCGGGGCCGGGGTCGGGGCGACGGCACCAGCCGTGCCCCATGATCCGGATCAGCAACGCATCCTCGATCTGCTCGGCCACGACCCGCAACCGGCCGACACCCTGATCGAGGCGAGCGGATTGACCGCCGGGGAGGTTTCCTCCATCCTCCTCATGCTTGAACTGGCGGGCGATGTATCCACCCTGCCCGGCGGGCTCTACGTCCGCACGAGCCAGACCGCCTGACCCGCAACCTGCCGACCAGACCTGCCGTCGCGCCATCCCGATCACGCGCGCAGACTCAAGCCAACATGTCCCGGTGAGCCGATGAAAGAGACCGTTCTCGACCTGTTGATGTTCCTATTCGAGAATTACATGGAAGACGAGGACCGCTTCCCCCCGCAAAACGAACGTGCCGGCCTACAGCTGAAGCTGCTGGAAGCGGGCTTCGACCACGACGAGATCGAGCATGCCTTCGCCTGGCTCGAGGGCGTGCTGGAACAGGGCAGCGAATCCGGCCCCGAGCGAGACCAGGCCTTCCGGGTCTACAGTGACGAGGAACAGATGATGCTTGACGTCGATGCCCGCGGCTTTCTGATGCAGCTCGAACAGATCGGCGTCCTCTCGCCTTCGGCCCGCGAGACGGTGATCGAGCGCGCCATGGCCCTCGGCGAGGACGAGATCGACGTCGAACGCCTCAAGTGGATCGTCCTGCTGGTACTTTTCGCCAAACCCGGCGAGGAACAGGCATTTGCCTGGATGGAAGACCTCGTCTTCGACGACGCCGCCGTCCTGCACTGACTAGAAAAGACATCTTATGAGCGAAAATCTCGTCATCGTCGAGTCGCCTGCCAAGGCCAAGACGATCAAGAAATATCTCGGCCCCGGCTACGAGGTGCTGGCCTCCTATGGCCACGTGCGCGACCTGGTGCCCAAGAACGGCGCGGTCGACACCGAGCACGACTTCGCAATGAACTACACGGTCATCGACAAGAACAAGAAGCACGTCGACGCGATCAAGAAGGCGCTGAAGAAGGCCGACACCCTGCTGCTGGCCACTGACCCCGACCGCGAAGGCGAGGCCATTTCCTGGCACCTCTACGAGCTGCTCAAGGACAGCGGGCTGCTCAAGGACCGCGAGACCAAGCGCGTAGTGTTCTACGAGATCACCAAGCGCGCCGTGCAGGAGGCGATCGCCCACCCGCGCGAGCTGGCCCAAGAGCTGATCGACGCCCAGCAGGCGCGTCGCGCCCTCGATTACCTGGTGGGCTTCAACCTCTCGCCGCTGCTGTGGAAGAAGATCAACCCGGGTCTCTCGGCCGGCCGCGTGCAGAGCCCTGCCCTGCGTATGATCGTCGAGCGCGAGCAGGAGATCGAGGCATTCACCCCACGCGAATACTGGTCAATCGCCGCCGATTGCCGCACCCACGACCAGCCGTTCGCCGCCCGCCTCTACCAGCTCGACGGCAAGAAGGTCGCGCAGTTCACCCTCGAGGACGAGACCAGTGCGACCGCCGCCCGGGAACGTCTCGAGGCCGCAGCAAACGGCACACTGCGCGTCGCCAAGGTCGATCGCCGCGAGCGAAAGCGCCACGCCGCGCCGCCGTTCACCACCTCCACCATGCAGCAGGAGGCGGTACGCAAGCTTGGGCTGACCGCCTCGCGTGCCATGCGCACCGCCCAGGACCTCTACGAGGGCGTCGACATCGGCCAGGGCACCGTGGGCCTGATCACCTACATGCGGACCGACTCGGTCAACCTGTCCAACGACGCGGTCGGCGAGATCCGCCACCACATCGGCCAGAGCTATGGCGCCGACTACGTGCCGGAGACCCCCAACCAGTACCGCACCAAGTCGAAGAACGCCCAGGAGGCCCACGAAGCGATCCGGCCGACCTCGATCGCCAACACGCCGGACAAGGTGCGCGCGTTTCTCAACCGCGACCAGTTCCGTCTCTACGAGATGATCTTCAAGCGCACGCTGGCCTCGCAGATGACCCCGGCCGTCTTCGACCAGGTCTCCGTGGACCTCGCCGCAGGCGACGAGCACCTCTTCCGCGCCACCGGCTCGACGCTGAAGTTTCCGGGCTTTATCGCCGCGTACCGCGAGGACGAGGACGACCAGGCCTCCGACAAGGACGACGACCGTCGCCTGCCGCCGCTCGAGGAAGGTCAGCAGATCGAGCTCGCCGCGATCAACGCCACCCAGCACTTCACCGAGCCACCGCCGCGTTTTACCGAGGCGAGCCTGGTCAAGACGCTCGAGCAGTACGGCATCGGCCGGCCGTCGACCTACGCCAGCATCATCTCGACGCTGCGCTCGCGCGAATACGTCGAGATCGAGCAGCGCCGCTTTTATCCCACCGACATGGGCCGGGTCGTCAATGGGTTTCTTACCGAATACTTCCGCGACGTGGTCGACTACGAGTTCACCGCCAAGCTCGAGGACGAGCTCGACGCCGTCTCACGCGGCGAGATGGACTGGGTGCCGCTGCTGCGCGAGTTTTGGGAGCCGTTCTCCAAGCGCATCGAACACACCCAGCAGAACGTCTCCCGCCAGGAGGCCGCGCAGGGGCGTGAGCTCGGCACCGACCCCAAGAGCGGCAAGCCGGTCGTCGCCCGCCTGGGGCGTTTCGGCCCGTTCGTCCAGATCGGCACCAAGGACGACGAGGAAAAGCCCAAGTTCGCCTCGCTGCGCCCGCACCAGAGCATCGCGACCATCACGCTCGACGAGGCGATGGAGCTGTTCAAGCTGCCGCGCAAGCTGGGGGAAACCCCCGAAGGCGAGCCGGTCGAGGCCAATATCGGCCGCTTCGGCCCCTACGTGAAGTTCGGCAGCAAATTCGCCTCCCTGGGCAAGGACGACGACCCCTACACCGTCGAGCTCCCGCGCGCGCTGGAGATCATTGAGGTCAAGAAGCTCGCCGAGAAGAACCGCATCATCAACGAGTTCGAAGACGGCATCCAGGTGCTCAACGGCCGCTACGGACCCTACGTGACCGACGGCAACAAGAACGCCAAGATCCCCAAGGACGACGATCCCAAGGCGATCACCCACGAGCAGGCGATCGAGATGATCGCCAAGGCGCCCGAGCGCAAGGGCCGCGGACGCAAGGCCGCACCCAAGACTGCCGCCAAGAAGGCGACGACGAAGACCGCGGCCAAATCGACCACGAAGGCGACGGCCACGAAGCCGGCGAGCAAGACCACGACCAAGAAGGCCCCTGCTAAGAAGGCACCGGCGAAGAAAACCGCCGCCAAGAAGACGACACCCAAAAGCGCCTCTGGGGACCAGGCCGAATGAGCATCCCGTCGCCATTCCAGCTGCGCGAGATCACTCGTCACCTCGATGACGGCGGGCTGATCGCCTACCCCACCGAAGCGGTCTTCGGTCTCGGTTGCGCGCCGCTCGACCCGTTCGCCGTAATGCGCCTGCTCGCCCTCAAAAAGCGCGAGGTGGGCAAGGGCCTGATTTTGATCGCTGACACAGCGGAGATGCTCCAGCCCTACGCCGCGGTGGATGCCGAACAATGGGACCGCATCACGGCCGACTGGCCCGCGGCACGCACGGTGATCGCACCGGCGGCCGACGGAGTGCCGCCCTGGCTGACCGGCGGGCGCAAGGAGATCGCCCTGCGGGTCCCGGCCCACGAGACCGCGCGGGCGATCAGCCGCGCCTTCGGCGGGCCGATCGTCTCCACCAGCGCCAACATCAGCGGCCGGCCGGCGGCCCGTGACACGCTGGCCGCGCGGCAGCTGTTCGGCCGGGCGGACGTGAAGATCATCCCGGGCAGCGTCGACCGGCGCGCCCGACCCTCGCAGATCATCCACTGGCCCACGGGGCGGACCATCAGGAGCTGACATGGCGGATACGCAGGAAAACACCCAGTCTGGCACCGGGGCGGACCTCCAAGCCATACGCGACTACCTGATCGACCTGCAGGACCGGATTGTCGCCGGCCTGGAAGGCCAGGAAGACGGCACGCGCTTTCTGCACGACGACTGGAAGCGCCCGCCCGGCGACCACCTCAACGGCGAAGGCCGCGGCCGCATCCTCGAGGACGGCAGCACCTTAGAGCGCGCCGGGATCAATTTCTCGCACGTGACCGGCAACAAGCTGCCGCCCTCGGCCACCGCCCACCGCCCGGATCTGGCCGGCGGCTCGTTCGAGGCGATGGGCGTCTCGCTGGTGATCCACCCGCGCAACCCGTACGTGCCCACCTCGCATGCCAACGTGCGCTTCTTCCAGGCGCAGAAGGAAGGGGTCGAGCCGGTGTGGTGGTTCGGCGGCGGCTTTGATCTGACGCCCTACTACGGCTTTACCGAGGACGCGGTGCACTGGCACGAGCAGGCCGAGGCCGCCTGCCGACCGTTCGGCGACGACCATTACCCGCGCTTCAAGCAATGGTGCGACGAGTACTTCTGGCTCAAACACCGCAACGAGCCGCGCGGCGTGGGCGGGCTGTTCTTCGATGATTACGGCGCCGACGGCCAGGTCGACTTCGACACAGCCTTCGGCTTCATGCGCTCGGTGGGCGACCACTACCTGCCGGCCTACCTGCCGCTGGTGGAAAAGCGCAAGGACACCTCCTACGGCGAGCGCGAGCGCGACTTCCAGGCCTACCGGCGCGGTCGCTACGTCGAATTCAACCTGGTCTACGACCGCGGCACGCTGTTCGGCCTGCAGTCCGGCGGGCGCACCGAGTCGATCCTGATGTCGATGCCGCCGCGCGCCGCCTGGCGCTACGACTACCACCCGGAACCGGGCAGCGAAGAGGCGCGTCTCTACGACGAGTTCCTGCGCCCGCGCGACTGGCTGGCCGAACGCTAATCCGATCACCCAACCCCGTGGGAGCGGGCCCTGCCCGCGAATCGCGCGGAACGAGCGAGTCCCCGGTTAACGTTGGCTGGCATATCGCCGGTAACGGCAACTAACGCCGCCTTCGCGGGCTAGGCCCGCTCGTCAGTCGAGCCGCTCGAACGCATGCGCCGAATCCACCGGGATGAACCAGTCCTGGTAGCGGTTGCTGTGATGCACGATCCAGCCGCGGGCACGCAGTTCATTGCCCTCCAGTGCGTCGAAATCCCAGCCGGGAAAACGCTCGAGATCGGCCTTGTCGATACGCAGGGCCACCCGGCCCTCCAGGTTGAGCCAGATATTGCGCCGGCTCTCGCCCACCGACTCCACCCGGCCGCGGACGATCGCCGCGCCCTGCACGTGATCCGGGATGCCCGCGCTGCTCGGCAGGCCGGGGGCATAGGCGGGCAATGACCAGATGCCCCGCTCCTCGCGGCGGGCGCCTTCCTCGCGACCACTGAGGCAATCGGCCAGTTCCAGGTTGGGGGCGACGAACACCGCCATGGCCATGCCCTGCTCGAGCAGTTCTCCCTGCACCAAGCGGCCATCGGGGGTGTACAGGTAGGAAAGCCGACGACCGTAGCGATCCTCGCCCTCGGTGGCATCGACCACGGTCACGCGGTTGCGCGACTCGGCCAGCAGCGCGCGCAGGGCCTGCTGCGCCTCGCCGGAGAAGGGCTCATC
>JBHEOB010000026.1:0-19884 GCA_046261775.1 Guyparkeria sp. | reverse complement strand
GTCGGGTAGAATTTAAACGCCGCAATCGTTCCGATCACTCCCTTGCCTCGAGCCCAACATGCCCGAATCGCTCACCTCATCCCTCGATACCCTGCGCACCCAGATGGCAGAATCGGCCACCAGTCCCGTCGACTGCGACCAGGCCACCGGGGTGCTCGACTGGTACTACGAACAGGCCTGGCAGACCGACCGGCTCGAACGCGACGAATTGCCCTGGCTGCTCGACTGGATGCGCCATTGCCAGGACCCGCGCCGCTTCGAGCTCGGCGACGGTCTCGCCGTGACCCTGATCGGCGAGGGCCGCCTGCAGGAAGCCAGCGACTTGGCCGAGGCATTGCTGGCCGAGACCTGGGACCCTGGATTGACGCACACCCTGGCACTGGCGCTGGCCGCACGAGGCGACGTGGCCGAGGCCGTCAAACGTCTGCGCGAACTGGTCGATCACCGCGAATTCGAAACCTTGCCGGCCGAGACCGCCGCCCAGGCACACCTGGACCTGGCCACCCTCCTGCGTCGCCAGGGCAGCCTATTCAAGGCGATCCGGCCGCTGACCCACGCCGTGGAAACCGCCGCGCGCTGTGACGACCCGGCCTGGCTGGAACAGGCAGCCGACATGCTGATAGAACAACTGGTGGAACAGGGTGGCGGCGAAGAGGCCGTGGAGATCCTCTCGCCATGGCTCGACGACCGGCGCATCGGTCTCTGGCAGCGAGTGCTCGACACGCTTGGCAGCCAGCTCGATCCGGAGCTTCACGAACACGGCATGACCCTGATGGTCCGGGCCGGCGAGTACCGCACCGTACTCGGCCGGCTGGTCGACCAGGCCGGCGACGACCCCCAACGGCAGTTGCTGGCATTCACGGCCGCCCTGTCGCTGCAGGCTCCCGCCGAGGTGACCTGCCCTCTGGCCGCCCAACTGGTGGCCACCGACTCGGACCGACAACAAGAAAGCGCGCCATTGATCGCCGCCGCATCCGTCGCCATTGCCGAGTCGCAGCAGGAGAAAAGCCAGGCGCAGGCGAAATGGCACCGTGACGGCGTGGTCCAACTGATCAGCGTGGCGAAACACCACGGCGTGCTCGAAGAGGAAGTACGCGAATGGGCCGAGCGTGAGGGGCTGTACCACGAACACGGTGTTATCGACCGGGCCGCACGACACTGCCTGAATAAGATCGAGCAGCCACCCGAATGGCTCGTCCACCGTATGCAACAGGAAGGTTAAGGAACCTCTGCAAACAAAAGGCCTTGCCGAACGGCAAGGCCTTTTACTTTCGCCCGGCGCAGCGGACGATTTTCACTGACTCGGTCAATGACCGAAACTGCCGACTCAGATACGGAAGTCTTCCAGCTGCTTGCCCTTGTTGAGCTCGTCGACCAGCCAATTGGGTCGCTTGCCACGACCCGACCAAGTCTGCGACGGGTTGGCCGGGTTCATGTACTTGGCCGGCAGCTTCTTGCCCGCCTGCTTGCTGCCCTTTTCCAGGCCGAAGATGTCGGCCACGCTGGTGTTGAGTTCGCTGGCCAGCGCCTCGGCCTCACGGCGCAGTTCCATAACACGCTGCTTGCTGCGTTCGCGCAGGGCCTGCTCGGCATCGTTGACCAGTCTCTTCAATTCATCGGCGGACAGGTTCTTTACGTCGAATTTGCTCATCTGGATTACTACCCCTGAAAACTAATGGACGGAATCGGACGACTCAAATCGACATTCGTTCCGGTAAAAGCTAAGCATTCCATGGCTCGGCCCAATGCCCCGAGAATTTATCCGATTGAACAAGGCGGGTCAACGCCCGCTTTTCGATAATCGCGGGGACTTGCTACCGTTTTCACCGAAAACCGAAACCTTCCGCCATCCAGAAAACCGGAAAACGCTTTCGCCGTTCATTTTAAAGAACGCCCGCGATTCGTCTGGCCACGAAACCAGCCAGCAACTCTATCAATCGAAAAAGGGGCCAACTGGCCCCTTTCCAAAAGCGCTCGCCTGGCCTTTGTCTGCATCAGGCGAATCCGGACTTAGACCCGCACGAATACCGCGGCATCAACACCAGTCACGCAAAAAGATCGAGAACCAGGCGCCCTTCGCCCAGTTCGCCAGCCGCATCCGAACCGTCGGCCATCACTGCCTGACCTGCCTCGCCACCCTCGGCCGACTCGCTGTCGGCCCCGTTGGCGTCACCCCGGCCACCCTCGTCGGCATCGGCCAATTGCTGACCGAAATCGCTTTCCTGACCTAGGCCGACCTCGACCTCGCTATCGGCCAGGCCCGCTTCCTGCAGCCATTCCTTCAGGCGAGGCAACTGCTGTTCGAGCAAGGCCTGGGCGGTGGCATTGGTAGCCGTCAGGGCGATGCGGGTCTCGTCACCCTGGGTCTCGATGGCGATTTTCAGCGGGCCTAGATCCGCTGGTCGCAACTCGATACTGGCCTTGGAGATCCCCTTGCCGACCATCCACTGGACCTGCTGGCCCAGTTGCGCGGGCATCTGAGGATTGGGCGTCCCCGCCGCGGCCTGTCCCGTGAAGACGCCGGTTCCCGGGCCGCCGGCCGATGACGTCCCGGCAGGACTGCCGCCAAGGCCGGTCAAGTTGGTCGAAGTGGTCGCATTGCTACCCGCATCCAGCTCCGCCTCGGCGCGCGCCTGATGCCCCTCCAGACCACTGAGCGCCGACCAGCGAGTCAGCGGCGCGCGTTCACGCTCCATCGGGATCGATTCACGACCGGTCAATCCCAGCGCGGCACTGACCGGCCCGCCGGACCAGTCACCATCACGCGGGGCATCACCCCCGGCACCGCCAGCCAAGCGGGCCGATTCGTTCAAGCCGGTCGGGCGGCGGCCGTTCTCGGCAAAACGCCAGAAGCCGTCCCAGGCCGATGAACCCTCACCACGCGAGCCCGCCAGACCCTGGGCGACTCTCGCTTCACCGCCCACGGCGGATTCCGCCCGGCGCACGGCTTGCTCAAGCGCCTGCAACTGGCCCAGCAGGCCGGGAAGCATTTCCCCGGCCTGTTCGCCGGCATCGGCCAGCCCCTCACGCAGATTCGCCAGGCGCTCCATCACCCCCTCCCAGGCGGCATCCGGACGCGCCTGCCCCGCGTCGATTGACTCATTGAACCGGGCTAGCGCATCGCCCAGCTCCTCGATCCGGTCGCTCAGGTCACCCATCAAGGACGACGAATCAGGGGCCAGACGGTCGGCGCCGCCAGCCGGGCCCGCGGCTCTGGCGTCCGTCCAGGCACCGGCCTGGCCAATGCCCATCTCGGCGGCGCCCCCCTGGGTCATACCGACCTGGGTACGGGTTTGATCACCAGCCCGCGTGCCGTTTCCAACCGACTCACCATCGAGGCTGGCGATGCGACGCTCGAGCTCGCCGACCAGTTCATCCAGCGACGAACGGAGCCCCTCGCCGGCCGCCGTCGGCTTCGCACCCGGGCCGCCACCGTTCGAACGGCCACCCAGCGCCTCGCGTAGTTGCGCCAGTTGATCGGCCAACCCCGCCAGCGCCTGTTCGAATGCCTCGCTGCCACGCACAGCCGACCCCGGTGCCAACTCGCTCGATGACGAGGCATCAGCGCCACGCGGCGTTCCGGTTTCGCCATCCGTCTTGATGCGTCCCTGCGCGGAGGCCATCAGCCTCGCGAATTCCTCGCGCCCGCCGCCGCCCAAGCCAGCTGCCAGCCGAGCGGCCTTGCCATCGCCGTTGCCCAGCAGGCGACCCAGCCCTTCGATCATTGTCTTGCCTTCACCGATCTGACTCATTGCATTCCCCCTGCTCCATCCCCACGAGCGGCCTTGCCCGCGCCATGCTGGTCCATCACCTGCTGCTCGTCCCGGTCGGCACGCCGACGGATCGAGTCACGATAACGCTGACTGAGGCGATCGACCGATTCGTTGCGCACGCGCGCCTCGCGGGCATCGTTGGAGCGCTTGTTCAGTTGTTCCTCGAGGCCCTTGACCACCTTGCGCTGATGCTCGATGGTCTCCTCGATCCGTGCCATGAACTGGCGGTAGTTCTGCAACGCAAAAGCGCGGTTGCGGCCCTCGGCGGCAAAGCCGAGGTTGTTGGTGTATTCGGTGAAATAACCTTCCAAGTCGGACAGGCGCTGGCGCTGGTTGTCCAACTCGCGCTGCGCCTCGCGGCGGCGACGGCTGGCCAGGTCGGCCTGATGACCCATTACCCGCCCGGCGTTGCCCAGGGACTTGAGTCGCTGTGTGTCACTCATGCGCGTTTACCCCCGGTCAGTCGGAATGCAGCAGGTCAACCAGCGCATCGATACTCGAGGCCATGTCTGCCGGCTCGTCCATGGGCTGGGACAGGAAGGCCTCGAGATCGGGCTGGATGTCGATGACCCGATCGAGCCGCGCATCCTGGCCGCGGCGATAGGCGCCCACGGCGATCAGGTCACGATTCTCGCGGTAGGTAGCCGCCAACTCCTTGAATCGCCTCATCAAGGATAGATGATCCGGGTCGACCAGCTTGGGCATCAGGCGGGAAATGGAGGCCTCGACGTCGATCGCCGGGAAACGGCCCCGCTCGGCAACCTCTCGCGACAGCACGATATGCCCGTCGAGGATCGCCCGGGCGGCATCGGCGACCGGATCGTTGAGGTCGTCTCCCTCGACCAGCACGGTGTAGAAGGCGGTCAGACTCCCCTCGCGACTTTCGCTGTTGCCGGCGCGCTCGACCAGCCGAGGCAGGTGCGCGAACACCGAGGGTGGATAGCCCTTGGTCGCGGGCGGCTCGCCGATCGCCAGCCCGATCTCGCGCTGGGCCTGGGCGTAGCGGGTCAGCGAGTCCATCAGCAACAGCACGTCGAAACCCCGGTCGCGGAAGTGCTCGGCAATCGAACTGGCCAGGTTCGCTCCATGCAGACGCATCAGCGCGGAGCTGTCCGCCGGAGCGGCCACCACGACCGCGCGTTGGCGCGCCTCGTCATCGAGGATCTCGCTGACAAATTCCGCCACCTCGCGTCCCCGCTCGCCGACCAAGCCGACCACGATGATCTGCGCCCGGGTGTAGCGGGTCATCATCCCGAGCAGGACACTCTTGCCCACGCCCGAGCCGGCAAAGATGCCCATGCGCTGGCCGCGTCCCACCGTCATCAGGGCGTTGATCGCCCGCACGCCCACGTCCAGCGGCTCGGTGATCTCGCGGCGCTTCAACGGGTTGATGGGCCGACCGTTAAGGTTGACCGAGGCATCGCCGGTCAGGCGATCGCCATCATCGATCGGTCGGCCGCGGGCATCGAGCACCCGGCCGAGCAGTTGTTCGCCCATCGGCACCCGGCTGGCCGTACCGAGGTTCTTGACTCGGCAGCCCGGGCCGACACCCTGGGTGGTTTCCAGCGGCATCAGGTAGGTCGCCTCCTCGGCAAACCCGACCACCTCGGCCTCGAAGCGCCGGCCCTGTGGATCGGTCACCTCGCACTGATCGCCGATCAGCGCCGACAGACCGCGCGCCTCCAGCGCCAATCCCACGACGCGCACGATCCGCCCTTCCGAGGCCGCCGCCGGGGCATCCACCCGGGCGGTCGTCCCCATCAGGCGCCGCGCCCAGTTCAGCGACACATCAGTGCTCGGGTCACGCAGTCCGGGATCACTCATCACGATGCTCCTGCGAAGGGGAATCATCCGATACGGACCCCGGCTCGGCGTCGGTGCGCGAATCTACCCTCGAGCGATCGGAGCCCTCCGGCTCCTCCGACTCAACGGCGTGCCCCGCTCTGCTGGCATCGTCGGAGCGATCCGTTGCGGAAACGGGGACTTCTTCGTCGGGGATTGACTGGTCCGGACCGGGGTAAACCCGGCCGATCAAGTGATCGAGGGTCGCTGCCCAGCGGTTGGCCAGACTGGCATCCACCCGGGCATCGCCCGATTCGACCACCACCCCACCGGCGCTGACGGTCGGATCGGGCTTGAGGTCGAGCGTCTCGAAGCGCGAGTCGTCGACAAGCTCACGCAGTGCCGCCTCGTCCGCCGGAGCACAACGCAGAATCACCACTCGGGCCGAGACCGGCAAGGCCGAGAGTGCCTCGCGGGCGATCGACGGCAATCCGCTGCTGTCCGCCAGCACCTCGCGCGCCACCATGACCCGTGCAATCTGGGTGGCCAGCGCCGTCAACTGCTCGGTGACCTCATCGTCGAGCAGGGCCAGCGGCCGTTCGAGATGCGACAGCCAGCCGCGCAGGCGACTCTCGATACTGTCGATCTCCTCACGGGCAGCGGCCATCCCTTCCTGGTAACCGGCGTCCCGACCTCGCTGCAGACCCGCTTCATAGCCGCGCTTCTCGGCATCGGCGCGGGCCTCGGCCAGTTCCTCGGCTGTCGCCGGGTCAACGCCGTCGGCGGCCTCCTCGACCGGGTCGCTGCTGAAGTCCGGCATTTCCCACGCGTCGACCAGCTCCTGCCAGTCGGCGGGCTCCAGCGGACGGGTGAGCATCGAGGCGTCGTTAGATGAACTCATCGCCACCACCCCCACCCAGGGCAATCTTACCTTCGTCGGACAGTGCGCGGGCGACCTGCAGGATTTCCTTCTGCGCGGCCTCCACGTCGGCAAGGCGTGTCGGCCCAAGCGTTTCGAGATCGTCGCGCATCATCTCGGCGGCACGACGCGACATGTTGCCGAATATCTTTTCCTTGAGCTCGGAGTCCGCGCCCTTCATGGCGAGCAGGAGCTTGTCGGCGGGCACCTCGCGCAGCAGGACCTGCAGGCTGCGGTCCTCGACCTCGACCAGGTTGGCGAAAACGAACATCAGGTCCTCGATCCGGGTACCAAGATCCTCGTCGGTTTCCTTGACTCGACCCATCAGCTCCTCCTCGACGTTGGACTCGAGGAAGTTCATGATCCCGGCGGCGATCTTCACGCCACCGACCTTGGAGGACTTGCCGCCCTGGGTGCCGGATGCCTGACGCTCCATGATGTCGTCGAGTTCCTCGAGGGCCTGGGGCGAAACCCCTTCGAGATGCGCGATACGCAGGACGATGTCGGTCCGGGTGTTCTCCGGCAGCATCTGCAGGATCTCGGCGGCCTGATCATTCTCCAGATGCGACAGGACGATGGCGATGATCTGCGGATGCTCGTAGCGAATGATCTCGGCGATCGAGCGCGCGTCCATCCACTTGAGAAACTCGAGATTGCGACGATTGCCCTGCGAGGAGATACGTTCGAGTAGGCCGGCGGCCTTGTCCTCGCCCAGCGCCCGGTTCAGCACATTGCGGATGTAATCGTTCGAGCCCAGCGCTAGACCGGTCTGGTTCTCCAGGTCGTCGGAGAACTCGTCCAGGGCCGCCTGAATCTGCGGCCGGGTCACGTTCTTGAGTACGGCCATCGCCTGGCCGATCTTCTGCACCTCGCGCGGGTCGAGTTGACCGAAGATGTGCGCGGCGGATTCCTCGCCCAGCGCCATCATCAGGATCGCCGCCTTTTCCGGCCCCTTGAGACCGGAAAGCGGGCTTTCCTGCGGGAGATTGGTGTTGGGTGCCTGGGCCATGGGAAATCAGCTCTCTTCGTGGGTCCACTGCTTGATCACGGCAGCGACCGCCTTCGGGTCATGATTGACGCTCTTGCGCAGCTGGCGCAGCTTGTCGGTGTAGCTGGCGTTGCCGATCAGCTCGGGCACGTTGGACAGATCATTCTCGTCGTATTCCTCGCCCTCGGCCTGGGCACGACGCTCGTCCGGATACTGCGTCGGCGTAGTGTACTGCGGGCCCGGCTGTCCCGGCTGTCCGGATTGGTCGGAAAGCTCGGTCGAGGTGGCCACGCGCTCGCGACGACTCTCGGCGAGCATTTTCAGCAGCGGACGAGCCACCAGCAGGAACACCAGCAGCATGGCCAGGCCGATGCCGGCGTTCTTCAAGGTGGACCAGAACCAGCCCTGCTCCCAGACCGGCGTGGTGACCGGATCGATATCCTCGGAGACGAACGGGAACGTACTCAGGGTGACCTCATCGCCGCGGGCCTCGTTGATTCCGACGGACTGCGCCACCAATGCGCGCATCTGTTCCAGACTATCGGTGCGGGCCTCGGCAGCGGCCTCGGCGGCCGCCTCGTCCTCGGCTTCGGCCGCATCACCACCCCCGGTCGCGTTCTCGTCGAGCAACACGGCGACGCTGAGCTTTTCGATCTGCCCACTGGCAAACTGCACGTGTTCGATGTTTCGATCGACGTTGTAGTTGCGCGTCTCGTTGCGATCGCTGTCGATCGGGGTCTGGGCCAGCGCCTGGAACTCATCGACCGTGAGATCCTGCGGCGGGACCAGGCCCCCTTCACCGCCGCCCGGATTGACTACGCCGCCACCCGGGGGCTGGTTGGCGATCGCGCCCGGCATACCCAGGACGCCTTCGCCCCCACCGAGCGAGCGAATGGTCTCGTTGATCTGCTCGCTGAGCAGGACGCCTTCGTCGGGACCATACGTCTGGCTGGTGCCCTCGCGACGCGAAAAGTCGATGTCGGCCGAAACCTGAGCGCGAACGCGATCGGACCCGACGATCGGCGCGAGCAGCGACTCGATCCGTCGCGCATAGGCTTGTTCAAGATTCTGACGGTACTGGAACTGGCGACTGGTGAGCCCCATACCTGCCGCATCGTCACCCTGGCTCGTCAGCAGGTTGCCGCTCTGGTCGACCACGCTGACATTTTCTGGGGACAGGTCGTTGATGCTGGACGCGACCAGGTGGACGATGCCATTGGCCTGGCCCCGCCCGAGATTGCTGCCGCCCTTGATGTCCACCACGACCGAGGCGGTCGGTGTCTTGCGATCCCGCACGAACACCGACTTCTCGGGCTGGGCAATGTGCACGCGGGCGGCCCGGATCGCGCCGATGGTCTGGATCGAGCGGGCCAGTTCGGTCTCGATGGCCCGCCGATAGCGCGCCTGCTCCATGAACTGGCTGGTACCCAGCGACTGATCCTCGTTGAGCATTTCCAGGCCGACGCCATCACCTCCCGGCAAGCCCTGCTGGGCCATCAGCATGCGGATCTCGGGCAATCGGTCCGCACCCACCATGACGGTGCCGTCGCCTGCCAGCTCGTGCGGCTCGCCCGCGGCCTTGAGGGCGTCGACCACTTCGGCCGAGGCCTGGGCATCCAGCGACTGGTACAGCGGCACCATCGACTTGCCGCTTCCCCACAGGAAGAAGCCCACCATGAACGAGATTACCGCCGCCAGCGCAATCAGCAACAACATCTGACGGAAACTTGACGACTGCGTGAACGCATCCATCTGCCGGATCCAGCGCGGGCTCTCGCCGCTGCCGGTCGGGGTGGTGGTGATAGCTGAACCTTGGGCCATGACGTTATGTCCGAATCAGGAAAGTGCGGAGGACGAGTGGGGGCAAGACATTACAACGGCATGTTCATGACCTTCTCGTAGGCCTGAACCAGCTTGTTGCGGACCTGCAGGGTCGCCTCGAAGGCCACGGAAGAGCGTTGCGAGGCAAGCATGACCTCGGTGAGCGTCACCTGATCGTCACCCGCCTGCAGGCGGTTCTTGAGATCACCGGTGGTCTGCTGCGCCTCGTTTACCTGGCCGACCGCCTGGGTCAGGGCATCGGCAAAGTTGCTGCGCTCGACCTCGCCCACGTCCTGCGCGGCCGGGTTGACGGCCTCCGGACCGGCGGGACGCTGGGTCGCCTGGGTGCGCAGCTGCTGCATCTGGGAAAGGATCTGATCGACTGACATGTCGTTGCCGCTCATGGACCCACCTCGTTGACTGTCGCGGATTGACTTGCGTCAGTCTCTTGCAGGAGGCGTGCCAGTTCTGCCAGGCATCGGCAGCACGGCGATCAACCGATCTGGTACTTGCGCATCTTCTCGACAAGGGTGGTCCGGCGGATCCCGAGCAGGCGCGCTGCCCGGGCGACCACCGCATCGGTCTGCGTGAGGGCCGCCTGGATCCAGGCCTGCTCGATCGCCTCGAGCTGCGCCTTGAGTGAGATGCCGTCGTTCGGCAAGGTCAGGTCGCAGTCCTCGACCTCTTCCGGGGTCAGGGGCAGGCGCGGGCCGATGTTTTCGGTCAGCGACCAGATACTGCGCGGATCCGGGTCAGGTCGTTCCAAAGCGGGCGCACCAACGCCCGCGATCTCGGCCGGCCGGTCGGCCTCGGGCTCCGAGGGACTCAGGTGCTGCAGGTGTGCCGGCAGATCGGCAACCCGGGCGTGCCGGTCGGCGGCGAGAATCCCGATGCGTTCGAGCACATTGGCCAGCTCGCGCACGTTGCCGGGCCAGTCGTGCTGTCGGAGCACCGAGATCACCGCATCGGACAGGGTTGGCGCCGGCCGGCCGTCGCGCTGCAGGCGCTCTACCAGCGCGGCGGCGATCTCCGGCAGGTCGTCACGCAGGACTCGCAGCGGCTGGGTCTGAATCGGAAAGACATTGAGCCGGTAATACAGATCCTGGCGAAACTTGCCCGCGTCGACCATGGAGAGCAGATCGCGGTGCGTCGCGGCCACGATCCGGACATCGGCGTCGAACGAGGCACTGCCGCCGACCCGCTCGAACTTGCGCTCCTGCAACACCCGCAGGATCTTGACCTGCATGGAGAACGGCATGTCACCAATCTCGTCGAGGAAAATGGTGCCGCCCTGCGCCAGTTCGAAACGCCCCTTGCGCTGGGTGATCGCCCCGGTGAACGCTCCCTTTTCGTGGCCGAACAGCTCGGATTCGAGCAGTTCCCCGGGAATCGCGCCACAGTTGACCGGCACGAAGGGCTTGTCAGCGCGCTCGGATAGCATGTGGATCATGCGGGCGACCACCTCCTTGCCGGTCCCGGTCTCGCCAAGGATCAGCACGGTAGCCTCGGTGGGTGCGACTTGGGCGACCTCGTGACGCACCCCCTCGAGGACCGGGCTGCTGCCAATCAGGCCCCGGTTTTCCTGACGGAGCCGATCACCGTGCCAACGACTTTTCATCGGGGCGAGCACTGCCTGAAGGGTGTCCAGCGGCACCGGCCAGGGCAACTGGGCCTGCGGCGGGGAAGACGGCGTGTCGTCGAATTCACCCAGGGTGACCCAAGGGGTCCGCTGGATACGCTGGCTCGAGTCGGTCGTCTCGATCGCGCCGGCTGCGGCAAACGTCAAACGACACAACGGGGCATCGGTTCCGGCCGGTTCCTGTCCGATGCAGGTGTCGAAACCGAGCAGCGTCAATTGCTCGTTCAGCAATGAGGCTTCGGGCGCCTTGCTGTCGATCCAGCAAAGGGGTTGAGGCCGCGGCATGATCTTCTCCTGGGTGCACGGTGGCCGCTGCCACCGTCGATTCCTGTTGTTTCATGCAAACTGTCAGGCCGGTCCGGCCACGGCCAATGAGGCGGGCGGCGCACAGCCGAAAAACAGAAAAGTTCCGTGAAAACTAGCGCGGCCCTCGCGGCATGTCAAAACTTTGTCACTCGTGGAAGAATCCTGCAAGCCAGCCTGTAGCTTGTGAGCGACACTGCCTCGGCCTACCATCGACAGGCGTCCTCCCCTGCCGAGGTTCCCCGAGCCGGCAACCGCCACGACCGGAGCCCACATGAAGATTCTCAAGGTCGAACAGCCCGGTCATTCCACCACCGCAGGGCCGGTGCTCCGCCTGGAGACGGGGCAACGCCTCGCCGCCATTTCACTCTCGGATGCGCGCCCCGGAGAGCGGGCGATGCTGTCGGTAGCCGGGGGGCAGTTGCAGGTCACCACCCAGCATCCGCTGAAGGCCGGCCAGGCCATCGACCTAGAGGTCACACGGCTAGGCAAACAGGTGCACCTGCGGCCCCTGGGACCACCCCCCGATCCCCGTCAGCTCGATCAGGCACAGTTGACCCGCAACCTGCTGCAGGCCCTCGCCCGCGTCGGGACCGGCAGCGGTGGCGGCACCTCGCTCCAGCACGACGGAACGTCACCAGCATCCGGCAGCGCCATGAAGGGCCCCGCCGTCCCGACGAGCCCGACCGCAGGCAACCCGCTCCCCGGAAATGTCGTGAACGCTTCGCCGCCAGCCGCCCCATTAGGCCAGCCGCCCGCCCGACAGGCCGACAACGCGACCCAATCGATCCCGGCATCTCTATTCCAGGCGACTCGTTCGGGGTCCGCTGCCGGTTCCGCGGAATCGCTGATGCGGGCCGCACTCGCCCAGACGGTGCCAGGGGCGCCATCGACAACGGGCCAGGCGGCCGCGGGACCGACCTCATCCGGCCCGGCAGCGCAAACCGTTCCGGCGGGCCTGAATGGGCTCTTGCCATTGCTCTCCGCCCTGCGTGAACCACGACTGATACAGGGACTGGTCAGCGGCTGGCTGGCCACACCGGGCAACCCCGCCAGACAGCCAAACCCGCTAGCCGGGATCGGCGGACCGATACCGCCAACCACCGGTCAGGGGCTTACCGAAACCCCGCTGGGCAGCCTGCTGCAACAGGCCGCTCGCAGCCTGCGCACCCAGCCCGACCTGGCCCCGCGAGACCCGGCGGCTCGACAGGCAACGTTGGAGTTCATGCAGCGTCTCGGCGAACAGGTCGAACGCAGTCAACTGGCCACCGCCCTGTCCCAGGGTGCGCCAAGTGCGGCGGCAGGCACCCAGACCGGCCCGAACCAGCCAACCTGGTTGCTGGAGATACCCATGCAACTGGCCAACGAAGCCCACGCCCTCAGGCTCTCGATTCGGGAAGAGGATGACTCGGGCGAGGCCCGGCATGGCGGAGGTCGCTGGCGAATCGACCTGGCCATGGAATGGCCTAGACTCGGCCACTTGCACGCGGCGCTGAGCATGCGCGGCGAAGGCATCGATATCGATCTGTTCGCCGACCAACCGGAAACTGTCACCTTGCTGGAGGCCACGCGACCGATGCTGGCCCGGAGCCTGTCCGATGCCGGGCTCGTTCCCGGTCGGCTGGGCGCCCATCCCGGACCACCACCGGCAAGCGCGCGGGCGCGCCTCGAACCCGACACCACTGGTGCCGCGGGCGAATCCGCTCCGCGGGGCTTTCTTAGCGAACAGGCGTGAGACGTCCATGAGTGACGCGAACAACGATCGCCCAGCCACGTCGGGGCCACGACGAGCGATTGCGCTCTCCTACGACGGCACGGACGTACCGCAGGTGGTCGCGACCGGGCAGGACGAACTGGCACGGCGCATCATCGAACTGGCCCGGGAATCTGGCGTACCAGCGGTGGAAGATCCGACCCTGGCGCGCGCGTTGGCCGAGATCGACCTGGGCGATCACATCCCCGAGGCACTCTTTCGCGCCGTGGCCGAGGTCTTGAGTTACGCGCTCTACGTCAACGATCGACACGAGGACGTGCTGCGCCGCGCACGGGACCGGGAGCGGGGCGATGACGTCGATGAATCGCCCAAGGCCGGTAAAACGGGGCCGAAGTGACTCGGGATCAGCCGGAAGCAATCAGCGGCAACCGGTGGCCGCACACGAAAAAGCCCGCCATCTCAGGCGGGCTTTTACGACGCTATGGTGGGGTGACTGATGGGGTTCGAACCCACGACCACCGGAATCACAATCCGGGGCTCTACCAACTGAGCTACAGTCACCATCGAAAGGTTTTCACCGTTCGTGCAGGTGCGCTTATGGCGCGCCCGGCAGGACTCGAACCCGCAACCCTCGGCTTAGAAGGCCGATGCTCTATCCGGTTGAGCTACAGGCGCAAGTTTCGGCTAATTCACTGGTCGGAGTGGAGGGATTCGAACCCCCGACCACCTGGTCCCAAACCAGGTGCGCTACCAGACTGCGCTACACTCCGTTCGCCGTCATCGCGCAAACGCGCCTCGTCCGCCGGAGCGGTTCGACCCGTGCCGGTGACGAAGGTGCGTCATCATAGGGATCGACCGGGGCCAAGTCAATCGCCCCCGCCGTGGTCGTTCGACGATCAATGGCGCCCGGCGCGGATCAGGCCACCCAGCCCACGATCCTCGAGCGCTTGGTTGAGCAGGGTGCGTATCTCGGCAGGCCTTTCACAATGCATGGCCCGCTCCAGCAGCGCCTGGGCATCGGCATGCAAGAAACTGCGGATTACCCACTTGATGCGCGGCAATGAACCGGCGCTCATCGACAGGGAATTGATGCCGAACCCCAGCAGCAACACCGCGCCGAGCGGGTCCCCGGACAGTTCGCCGCAGACAGCGACCTCGCAGTTCTGGCGTTCCCCTGCCGCACAGACATCACGTATTGCCGCCAGCACCGCCGGGTGAAGCGGGTCATAACGCGACGCGACACGCTCGTTGTTGCGATCGATCGCCAGCAGGTACTGGGTGAGATCGTTGGTGCCGATGGAGAGGAAATCACAGCGGCTCGCCAGTGCGTCGGCCTGGTAGACCGCTGAGGGAACCTCGATCATCACACCGATCTTCGGCCGCTCGATCTCGCCGATCTCATCGGAGACCTCGTCGAACGCCTGGGCGATGTAGGCAAGCGACTGATCGACTTCCTCCACCGCCGAAATCATCGGCAAGAGAATATGCAAATTGTTCAGCCCCGCCGAGGCCTTGAGCATCGCGCGAATCTGGGTGAGGAATATCTCCGGGTGATCCAGCACCAGCCGGATGCCGCGCCAGCCGAGGAAGGGGTTGTCCTCGCGAATGGGGAAATACGACAGCGGCTTGTCGCCACCCACGTCGAGCGTACGCAGCACCACGGGCTTGCCGGCGAAGGTCTCGAGTGCCTCGCGATAGATGTGGGCCTGCTCCTCCTCGCCGGGGAACTGCTTGCGGATCTGGAAAGGCACCTCGGTGCGATACAGGCCAATGCCCTCGGCGCCCACGGTCAGCGACGGCGCCATGTCAGACAAGAGGCCGATATTGACGTGCATGGCCACACGCACCCCGTCCAGAGTCAGCGCCGGTTCGTCGCGCAGCGCGGCGAGCTCCTCGGTCAGTTCGGCCTCTTCGCGGGCCAATCGGCGCAACTCGTCTCGTAGCGACCCGCGCGGGCGCACCACCACCAGGCCGCGATAGCCGTCGACCACCACCTCCTTGTTGCGCAGGCGCGAGATCGGCAGGTCGGAAACGCCCATTGCTGCAGGCACGCCCAGGGCCCGCGCGAGAATGGCTAGGTGCGAGGAACCCGAGCCGGTCGACGAGACGATACCCACCAGGCGTTCGGTGGGCACCTCGGCCAGATGCGAGGCGGAGAGGTCGTTGCCGACCAGCACGATCTGGTCGGGCCATTCGGTCGGACCGGCACTCTCGGCATGCAGCTTTTGCAGCACCCGGTTACCCAGATCGCGGATGTCCTGGGCGCGTTCGCGCAGGTAGGCATCGCTCATCTGCTCAAAGACCGCGGCATGCTCCGCAATCGCATCGCGCAGGGCGGCACCCGCCCACCGACCGGTGCGGACGTGCTGCTCGACCGCCTCAACCAGCGAGCCACCCGACAGCATGCGAATGTAGGCATCGAACAGGAGGTTTTCCTCCTCGCTGCCGGAGGCCCGCGCGAAATCGATCTTGAGCTGCTCGAACTCCTGGCGCACCGCCTCGATCGCGCTGTCGAGTACGGCCAGTTCGTGGTCGAGGTCATCGATCTCGCGATCCTCGACCATTTCCAGCGACTGGCCGTCGGCCACCACGACTGCGGTGCCGAACACCACGCCGGGCGAACCGGGCAGGCCGCGAGCGGAAAACGCCGAATCGAATCCGACCGCGTCGTTTCCCGTGCGCATCAGCTCGCCGCTGGCACGCGCATGGCGAATGGCGGAGGCAAGCTGGGTGGCCAGGGTGACCACAAAGGATTCCTGGTCGTCGGAGAACCGACGCCGCTCGCGTGCCTGCACCACCAGTACGCCCAGCACGTCACCCCGGTGGATGATCGGCACACCCAAGAAACCGTGATAAGGCTCCTCGCCGATATCGGTGACGAACTTGAAGGCCGGGTGAAGCGAGGCGTCCTCCAGGTTGATCACCTCGGCCCGGCGCCCGACCAGCCCGACCAGGCCCTCGTCGAGGGCGAGCGAGACCTGGCCCACCATCTCCTTGTTCAGACCCTCGGTGGCCTGCAATACCAAGCCGGGCTCGACCGCCTCGGCCTCGTCGCCACCCAGCACGTAGACCGAACAGACCGAGACATCGAGCGCCGACTGCACCCGGCGGGCGATCAGATCCAGCGCGGCCCGCAGGTCCGCGGACTTGGAGACCTCGGTAACGATCTGGCGAAGCTCATCGAGCATGACGATCCCTCGTCGCGACCGGATTGGCCGTTGGCGCTCGCTCACCCCGTCCCTCGAACTGCTCTGGCAGGCAGTCGTCCGGGCAATCGACCGGTACGCCGCCGACAAAGGGGGCAAGCTGGTGGAGCGCCTGGAAATAGACGGTGCGCTTGAAGTAGATCACCTCGGGCAGGATCGACCAGAAGGGACGCCATTCCCAGCCATCGAACTCCGGCTTGTGGGAGGCGTTGAGGTCGAAGGCGCTTTCGTCAGTGCGCAGGCGCAGCAGGAACCACTTCTGCTTCTGACCGATGCAGACCGGCTGGACGTGACGACGCACCATGTTGCGCGGCAGGCGATAACGCAGCCATCCACGAGTCCAGCCCACGACCGAGACATGTTCGGGCAGCAGGCCGATTTCCTCGTGCAGCTCGCGATACATGGCCTCTAGCGGCCGTTCCTCGGCATTGATGCCGCCCTGCGGGAACTGCCAAGAACGATGCCCGACCCGCTTGCCCCAGAAGACCTCCCCTCGCTGGTTGCACACGATGATCCCGACATTGGGTCGAAAGCCGCTACGGTCAATCACGATTCCACTCTCGAAAAGTCAGTCGCCAGAAATGGCGGGACGCGGAGTCCCGCAGGGGCAAACCGCCGAGCCGAAAACCGGGCCGTTGGCGGTCACCCAAGTGTCATTGATTCTTTCACAAAACCCCGGGGCGATAAACCGACGTCGTCGGCGCGCCCGCGAACTGCAGCAACCGCTCGGGCCATCGCAAACCGGGGCAATGCGGAACGCGGGCAACCCTTTGCGGCCAGCCCGGCGACAGAGGATGGGATATGGCAGGCCCTAAAAACCGTCCTGGCGGCCTTCCGGGCAGAAGAAACCGCCCCGAGCCAGGATCACCCCTTCATGGGGTATCATTCGCGACCGTCGACCCGGCCACGATCCGGGACCCAACGCGACAATGACGGCAGGCGATCGGCGCCCTGCCGGAAGGAGGCCTTTCGTGAAACTTGCCATCTTCGACCTCGACAATACCCTGCTCGCCGGCGACTCCGACCACGCCTGGGGAGCCTTCATGACCGAACACGGCATTGTCGATGCCGACGATTACGCCCGTCACAACGACGAGTTTCTGCGTCACTACCAGCAGGGCACGCTCGATATCCACGCCTACCTGCGGTTCGCGCTGGCCCCGCTGGCAGAACACCCGACCGAGGATCTGGAAAACTGGCGCGGTGAGTTCATCGATAAGGCCATTCGTCCGCTGATCACGCCCGCCGCCCGCGATCTGGTCGAGGGCCACCGACGCCAGGGCCACACCCTGATGCTGATCACCGCGACCAACGCCTTCGTCACCGGCCCGATCGCCGAACTGTTCGAGATCCCGCACCTGCTGGCGACCGAGCCCGAGCGGCGCAACGGCCGCTATACCGGCCGCTACACCGGCACACCAACCTTCCAGCACGGCAAGATCCTGGCATTGGAGGAATGGCTGGAGGCGCAGCAAGTGCGCCCGGAAGAGACCTGGTTCTACTCGGATTCACGCAACGATCTGCCGCTTCTCGAGCAGGTCGACCACCCGGTGGCGGTCGACCCCGACCCGGTGCTGCGCCGCGAGGCCGAGGCGCGTGGATGGGAAATCCTGATGCTCAATCCCGTTGAGGAAACGGCGGGGTAGAACAAGCGGCGGGGGTCGCACAAGGCAATACCCTAAGCGCCCCGGACAGGCGTCGGAGCAAGCGTCGGGGTGAAGGGAGGCGTCAGGCCGTCGGCAGGGTAACGCCGCGCTGGCCCTGATACTTGCCACCACGATCCCGGTACGAGGTCTCGCAAACCTCGTCGGACTCGAGGAACAGCATCTGCGCCACGCCCTCGTTGGCGTAGATCTTCGCCGGGATGGGCGTGGTGTTGGAGAACTCGAGCGTCACGTGGCCTTCCCACTCGGGCTCGAGCGGCGTGACGTTGACGATGATGCCGCAACGGGCATAGGTCGACTTACCCAGGCAGATGGTCAACACGTTTCGCGGAATGCGGAAATACTCGACCGTATGCGCCAGGGCGAACGAGTTCGGTGGGATGATGCAGACATCCGAGTGCACATCGACGAAGCTACGCTCGTCGAATGCCTTGGGATCAACGATCGTGGTGTTGATGTTGGTGAACACCTTGAAATGCGTCGAGCAGCGAACATCGTAGCCGTAGCTCGAGGTGCCGTAGGACACCATCGGTTCATCCACCCCATCCGGGCCGGGCATGCTTCGGACCTGTCCCGGCTCGAACGGCTCGATCATGCCGTGCTCCTCTGCCATCCGGCGGATCCAGCGATCGGACTTGATACTCATTCTTAGGTCTCGGTGCTGTAGGGCGGCGCCATCGGGCAGTCCCGCGGCAAAGCGCGTATGCTTGCGACAAAACATCGGGTTGTCAACCGGAATGCCGCCAGTGGCGCTGACGGCCGTAACCACGCAACTTTTGCCCGTCAAGCAGGTCTCCAAGAACCGCAGGCCGTTTCATTCTGACCAAGGGATTATTCGAAACATGCAAGGCACGCTCTCTCACGCCCCTCGTTTTTCCTTCACCGCGGCGGGATCACGGCTGACGACCCTGGCCATGGCATTCGCCATCGCCCTGCTCCTGGGTGGCTGCGCGAGCAACCCTTCGTCTACCGACGCCCGGGGCGAGAGCACCGCGAATGAGACGACCCAGGAAGAGGGCTACGACAAGTACCAGACCACCCAGGAAGCAGTCGATTTCCTCGGCGGCTCGGCCGAGGGCATAGCCCGGATGGTCGATCGCGCGTTTGCCGACTACGGCCGCCCCAACGCCATCATCAAGGGCGAGGAAGGCAGCGGCGCCATCGTCTTCGGCCTGCGCTACGGCAAGGGCGAATTCATGGCCAAGGCAGGCGAGAAGCAGACCGTGTACTGGCAGGGACCATCGGTCGGCTGGGACTTCGGCGGTGATGCCGGCCGGGTGTTCATGCTGGTCTACAACCTGCCGCGCCCCGACCTGGTCTTTCAACGGTTTGCCGGCGTCAACGGCTCGGCCTTCGTCGTCGGCGGCGTGGGCATGCAGTACCTGCGCAGCCAGTCGATCGTGGTCGCCCCGATCAGGGTCGGCGTGGGCCTGCGGCTTGGGGCCGGCGTGGGCTACATGCAATTCACCCAGGAAAAGTCCTACAACCCGTTCTAAAAAGCCCGGAGCGGCCTGCACCGAACCCGTTGGTCATGCAACGCCGGCCCCTTCCTGGAGCCGGCGTTTTTCATGCCAGGTGGTGATGGATTTTCGGGAAAACCTCCACGAAATGAACACCGTCCCTCCCGACCTTCAAGGCCAGCGAAACCGGACCGGACCGCCCCCTTTTAAAACCTTGTACGCCCATCTGGTTTTTTTATAAGCTGCAATCTCACCGAGGGGAACTCTGCACGAATGGCATGCCGTTCGTGCAGAGTTCCCCTAACTAGCAATTGCTTATTAACTCGATGCTCGAGGAGATCCCGATGAAAAAGCACGCCACCCTCGTACCGTCATTGCTGGCCGCCGCCATAATCGGCGTCACGGCAGTGTCCGCCCACGCCGACTCGTCGACTGACGCGGCCGTCAAGGCACAACTGCAGGACTACAAGGCCACCATGCAGGCCTTCGGCAAAACGCTCAAGGGCGAGTTGCAGACCGCCATGAAGGAAGGCGGTCCGATGGACGCCGTCCAAGTCTGCAACCAGCGTGCCCCGGAAATCGCCGCCGACTTGAGTGAAGAGAGCGGCTACACCC
>JBHEOB010000025.1:13551-19933 GCA_046261775.1 Guyparkeria sp. | reverse complement strand
CGCCGGTGGAATTTTCCTCAGTCGGCCGTAATCACCGACAAGCTGCTCCCTCATAAAATCCCATCGGCCGTCACGACATTGCGCGGTTATCGCGCCCAATCCATGAAATGGCCGGGCTAGCCCCATTGCCGGTCGTCGTCTGCAGCCCGGAAGGCGAGGGCGCGGCGGCGCACCGGCTCGGTGCGTTTGCCGCGGAATGGGGGCTGGACTGGGTGGATGCGCCCGGTGATGATCCGGCGCGCTTCATGCTGGCGATCCAGAACGGGTGCATCGGCCTGATTCCTCCGCTCGACCGATCCGATCTCGGTACGCACCCACTGGTGATCGATTTCGCTGCCGATCCGCGATTCGCCCGGCCACTGGCGCGCAAGGACGCGCTGGCGCGGGCGACGGGCTGGAAAGGCGGCTATCGGCCCCGCGTGATCGATTTGACCGCGGGGCTGGGGCGTGATGCCTGGGCGCTGGCGAGCGGCGGCTGCGAGGTCACCGCCGTCGAGCGCCATCCGGTGGTCTGGCTGCTGTTGAGCGATGCCCTCGAGCGGGCCATGGCCCAACCGTCATTGGCGACGGTCGCCGCAAGGATTCACCCCGTCTTCGGGGACGTGTTGGGGGATCAGCCCCCGGCCCTGACCGGGGACGGGAACACGGTCTGGTACCTCGACCCGATGTTTCCCGAACGCAAGAAATCGGCGCTGGTGAAAAAACCGATGCGCATCTTTCATCATCTGATCGGTGAGGACCCGGATGCCGAGGCCCTGTTTGCCTGGGCGCGGCGACAACCGGGTGGCCGCTGGGTGGTCAAGCGCCCGCCGGGTGCGCCGACCATCGACGCCGGCCGCCCGGACATCGACTATCGTTCCGGCCGGGTGCGTTTCGACGTCTACCTGGGTTGAGCCGGGCAAAGCGCCACGCGGTGGCGATCAGGCCTCGGTGCCGGTGACTGGACGATCAAGCTCGATCCCTTCCGGGATGCGATCCGCGCCCCAGGTGCGATGCACCATGGCAGTGACGCGATCCAGCTCCTCCTGCGGCACCGAGGCCAGCTCGCCGTGCTCCAGCGGATCGTAGTGAAAGATGTACAAGCGCGAGGCGAACTCCTCGAACGGGAGGGAGGACTCGCCGAAGCGCTCGCCATGTCCGGAGGTGCCTACCTCGACGCCGTCGCCCCAGTTCTGGCCGCTATCGTTGTTGGGGTTGTAGAAATACGCCCGCATGACTTCCTTCGGGTCGAGCGATGCCCTCAACAGGGTGATCGCGTGCCAGCCGATGAAGCGGCCGGCACTGTCGGTGGCGGCGATGCCGATCGGCTGCGGGTGGATCAACGGTTGGTTTCCGTTGTAGAAGGGGTGGTAGCTGGCATAGAAGTGGCGCAGGAAGTCTTCCAGCCCCTCGAGCTTGCCGGTCGCGACATCCACGTTGATGCGAAAGCCGCGTCCGGCCCACCAGCCGTGGAATTCCGGATTGACCCAGCGGTGCGGATCGCCCTCGCGGCCGATACAGCGACGCCCCATCTCGGCGTAGATGCGGTCCAGATGCGGCACGACCAGCAACGAGACGGCATCCAGATCGATCGGTAACGTCTGGGCCACCCCGCTGAGCGAGGCCATCGAAGATACCGGCTGGCCTTCGAAGTGGATGATGATCTCGTCGTCGCGCGCCGCCCACGCCACCATCTGCAGCATGTAGTCGGGATCGTTGTAGGCCCACATCGACAGGGCCCTGGCCGACTGGCAGGTGGGATTGTTCCCCTGGCCCACACCGAGCGGCTGGCCCAGCATGCACAGCACGCCCTCGAGCAAGCGTGTGCGCGGTGGTACCGCCTCGCCGAAGGCGATCGCGAGGCGTTCGCGCGACCACGCCGACAATGGCAGGCTCAGTTGCCGCCAGAGCGACGGGGCCACCGGCGACTGGTAGAGGATGCCGCGTTCCAGCATCAAGGCTAGTCCGTAGATGGCCTGGGCGGTCTCGGGGAATACGGTCTGCTCGATCAGCGAGTGCACCAGCTCGTTGTAGCAGAGCAGGCAGTCGCGCCCGGTCGATGAAAGCCCCATCGCCTCGGACAACAAGTGATCGCTTTGGTCGGCGAGGTGACGAAGCAGGGCGGCGTGGTAGGGCGAGACCAAACCGGTGTCATGCATGGCCCGGGCAAAGCCGGTCGCCTCGTTCTGCAGGGCGCCGCCATCCATGCTCTCCAGCCGTTCCTGGTAGACCGACACGCCGGGGTCCTCGCGACATGCCTGCGTCGGGCCGTACAGGCTGCTGACCAGGCGGTCGCCCCCCTGGCCGCTGGTGCCAAGATCGATATCCGGGTTGCCTTGGCAGATGGCGATCTGGGTGATCATCTGTTTGACCGGCTCGGTCTGGATCGGTCGTTGCTGGAGGATGCGCCAGATCTCGTCGATCAATTGGTCGACGATGTACTCGTAGCCGACCCGCTCTGCCAGGTGGCCGAGCAAGGCGCGTGGCAGCAGGGCGAGTTGCCCCTGGGTTTCACGTTCGGCCTCGCTCGGCGGCATGAACAGCCGTTGCAGGTTGATCGCCAGCACCTGGGTCAGGTGGTGGTGTGCATTCTCGGCGGACAGCCGCGGGTGCAGGTAGGCCCCCCGGGCGACCGCGAGCATGCGCAGGTCGCTCAATGCCTCGATCACCACGGTGCCCGAGGCACTGCTGCCAAGGGCGTGGGCGGACAGCGACGGGATCAGTATCTCCGGATAGGCCCAGTCCGAGCCGTTGAAGGTGCCGGCGGTCTCGATGGCCTGAGAGCGCGCCTCGAGGGCGGCCGGGCCGCCTTCCTGCAGCATGACAAGCTCGGCCCCGTCGAGCACCTGACGCAGGAGCGTTGGCTTGGAGAATGCCGGTGCGGCATCGAGAGCCTCGAGCGCCTCGTCGAATCGTTGCAGAAGCTCGGGGAGAAGGCCCCCGGCCGCTTGTTCGTCGGCTTGACTGGTCACAAAGGCTCCTGATGCCCGAAATCTGACGCGAGATTATACATCGAAGTCCCAATCCTTCTGGTCATGTATGGCCTCCCGATGCTTTTCTGCAGGTCGCGCCCGGTGCGCGGGTTGTTGCCGAAGCAGTCGGTCAAGCCCAGCGTTTGCCCATCGCGGCGGGCCGGGTGAGGCTCTTCTCTGGCGGCGGGGTCTGTTCATGCGTTTCGAGATCGGTTGGGTTCAGGTTTCGGCCAGCCCTCACAGAACGCCGATCACGCGGCTGACCCAGGCCTTGGCGCGCGCAGACGCCGAGACACCCGGTCACGTCGATGGCATCGATGACAGTCCTGGCGCGAATCTCTTTCTCGGAGGTCTTGCTCTTGATGGACAGGAACAACCTCTTGCAGGCGTTGAGGTCGAGTAGCTGGATCATCTTGAAGCCCGGGTCGACGAGACGCGTTTTGGCTGCTTTTGCGTCAGAGAAGCGTGCGCGCCACCGGGACAATGGGCAAATCGGTCCATGCGTTCTGGTCTAGCCTTGAATCACGAAGTCAACGCACCGTATGGGGAATCACTATGTGTCGCCTGACCCGATTCGCTCCCGCCATGGCGGGCCTTGCGGCCACCGTCGCCCTGTTTCCGTTGGCCGCCGGCGCCGAAACCTACTGGGACAAACTTGAATGGCAGGTGCGCCCTTTGGTGTTGGTGGAGGGGGGAACCCATTCGGATCGCGAGGCCGATCACGACGCCGATCACTGGGTCAAGCGTTTGGAGGCGGATCGCTGCGCGCTGGCCGAGCGGCGAATCCACTGGCTGGTGATAGATGCCGACGGGGCCGTCTGGCGCCGCTTCGACGGCAGTGACGGGTCCGAGTTCGAAGCGACGCAGCTGGATAGGGCGGCCGCCGATGTGGTGCGCGACCGGCTGGGCTGGTCACGTGGCGACCCGAGCCGCTTGGTGCTCTTCGGGCTGGACGGGCAGGAGAAGTATCGCGGTCGCCCCGACGCGTTGCAGACCATCTGGTCGCTGATCGACCGAATGCCGATGCGCCGCACTGAGCTGGCCCGCGAGCCGGATGATTGCGGGGGACGGTGACGCTTCGGTGTCACCCGCATACGGTTGAACCGGTTCGGGATCAGAAAATTCGATCCGTCGCCTGTTGATTCGACCGACGTGAAGCGAAACGATGACAGGCGAGGCTAATCGTTCGCCGGCTTTTCTTTGCCGGCCCTCACCCGAAGTCATGCAAGGAGGAATCTCATGATCCGTCGCGCATCCCGTGCCCTGCAGGTGCTGGGCCTGGCCATGGCCGCCCTGGCCCTCGCCCCGACCGTCGCCGCCGAGAACCTGCACAACCGTGCCGCGATCGACGGGCTGGAGAACATGAAGGCCGTCTACGACGTGCGCAAGTCCAACCCCAATGCGCTCGATATGTACCTCAAGGCGATCATCACCAACGTCGAGAACCTGGAGAAGGAATCGGTGCAGGGCGATCTGGTGATGGTGTTCATTTCCCACTCGGTGAAGTTCATCAACACCGCCCCGGCGCTGGAGACCGAGGCCGATTACGGCGAGGCGCTGGCAAGCATTGCCGAGAGCGTCGAGACCCTGCAGGAGCTGGGCGTGCGCATGGAGGCCTGCAACGGTGCCACGCGGGCGTTCAATGTGGATAACGACACACTGTTGCCGGGCATCGAGCCGGTGCGCTCGGGCTTCATCTCGCTGATGGGCTACCAGAACAACGGCTACGCCCTGATCCCGGTGTACGATTAGGGGAATCCGTCTGTGCGGGTGGGGTTTCGACTCGGCTCGTCCTGCCCCGCAGACCGAAGCCGGTATTGCTGGAAAGTCACCCGCCGAAAGGGCGGGTTTTTCGATGGTAACGACGAGGAAGGGAAGCGATGACCGACGGCGAACCGACGATCGGCCTGGCACTGGGCAGCGGGGCGGCTCGCGGCTGGGCGCACATTGGCGTGATCCAGGCGCTGGAAGAGGCCGGCATCCGCCCGGCGATGGTGGCCGGTTGCTCTTTCGGTGCCCTGGTGGGGGCGGGATACGCCGGCGAATCCATGGATAGGCTCGAGGAATGGGCTCGCGGCATTCGCTCCTGGGACGTGATGCGCCTGCTGGACGTGCGCCTCGGTGGCGGTTTGATCGAGGGCGACAGCCTGATGCGCTCGCTGGCCAAGCAGGTCGAGCCCGTCGATATCGAGGACCTGAAAGTGCCGTTCGCCGCCGTGGCGACCGATCTCGAGGCCGGCCGCGAGGTCTGGTTGCGGGAAGGCAGTCTGATGGGCGCCGTGCGTGCGTCCATCGCCGTGCCGGGGTTGATGACGCCGGTGCGCAGCGAGGGGCGCTGGCTGGTCGATGGCGGGTTGACCGATCCGGTGCCGGTCACGCTATGCCGGGCGATGGGGGCCGACGTGGTGATCGCGGTCAACCTCAACAGCGATCTCGTCGGCCGACACGTCCGCGACATTCGTGGCGCGGCTCGGCACGATACCGACAACGAAAGCGGCCTGCGCAAGTGGCTGGATGGCGTGGACGAGCGACTGCTCGACGGCCGGGTAGGCAAGTGGCTCGAAGAACACGACAAGGACGAACCCACGCCCGGTATGCTCGACGTGATGGCCGGCGCGATCAACATCATGCAGGACCGTATCACCCGCAGCCGCATGGCAGGCGACCCGCCCGAGATGCTGATCTCGCCCAAGCTCTCGCACATCGGCCTGCTCGAGTTCGAACGAGCCGCCGAGACCATCGAGGCGGGCCGCAAGGCCGCTGAGCGGGCGCTGAGAGACAGTGACCTGGTGCCGGCGGTCACCGGTTCGGAAGACTGCGGAGGTTAGAAGTTAGAGGTCAGCAATAAGCTGTCAGGGGTCAGAAATCTGGTGCCTCTTTGTCTGACCTCTTGAATTCTGGATTCTCACCTCGTCTGGTCTGTTACCAGAGCAGATCGTCAGGCACCTCGAATCCGGTGTACGCCTCGTCGCGGATCTCGCCGCCACTGGGAAGTGCGATCAGGAAGGCCGGGTCGCGCTGGGCGATTTTCTCGGCCGTGGTCGCCGAGATGATGTAGAAGCGCTTCTCCCATGTCGCCAGGCGCAGCTTGCGCGTGGCCAGCCCGCGCCGCAGGCGGGCGTCGACCGGCAGGCTCAGTACGCGTCCCTGATCGACGAAGTAGAACGGTTCGCCGTGGCGGGCCAGTTTCTCGGCGTGGTCGAGGATCAACTGGCGGACCTCGGCGCGCTGGGCGCGGCGCTGCTCGCCCTCGCGTTGGCGGGCACTGGCCTCGCGGGCCTGCTGACGCTCACGCTCGAGTTTCTCGGCGGCTGCCTTCTTGGCCGCCTCGATCTCCGCGGGCGGCTTGGTGTTGGCTTCCTTGTCATGGCGATTGACGCGCCCCCAGGCAGATTTCTTCTGCTTGGGCTGCTTGCCGCCTTTCTTGGCCA
>JBHEOB010000025.1:8937-13453 GCA_046261775.1 Guyparkeria sp. | reverse complement strand
CGTTCGGCCTCGTCAGCCATTCCAGCGGAGCGAGCTGGGCGGTCTTCTTGTGGTGGAAGCGGTGCATGCGCTGGATGATATCGACCAGGATGCGCACCGCGCGCTCTATGTAGGGCCCCTTGTTTAGCATGACGCATTCGGCACGCTCGGCCATCGCCGCGTCGGTGAGTTCCGGGCGCGAGATCGTGCCCTTCTTCGCCAGGGTTTCGAGCACCTGCGTCGCCCAGATCACCGGCACGTGGGCGGCTTCGGTCAGCCAGAGCAGGGTTTCCTGGGCCTCGATCATCCTCTCCGGGCCCAGTTCCACGGCCAGGTCGCCGCGGGCAATCATGATGCCGAGGGGGCGGCGATCGAGGGCGGCGAGCATGATTTCGGGCAGATTCGCGACCGCGCGGCGGGTCTCTATCTTGGCGACGATGGGCATGGCCTTG
The DNA here is from genome assembly GCA_046261775.1 of Guyparkeria sp. Classification (GTDB taxonomy): domain Bacteria; phylum Pseudomonadota; class Gammaproteobacteria; order Halothiobacillales; family Halothiobacillaceae; genus Guyparkeria. The sequence continues at coordinate 13,022 of JBHEOB010000025.1, read as the reverse complement.
GCGCCGCGGGCGTCCAGCTCGGCCATCAATCGGCGCATGTCGTCGCCGGATTCGACGAAGGAGAAGCCCACCATGTCGGCATGCTCGACGATGAAGTCCAGGTCGCTAAGGTCCTTCGTGCTCAGTGAAGGCAATTCCAGCAGGGTGTCCGGGAAATTGAGCCCCTTGTCCGGCTTGATCGATTTCCCCTGCGGGCCGGCGTGCTCGATCACCAGCAGGGCGCCATGGGGGTCCACCTCCAACGCCCGCGCACCAATCTTGCCGTCATCGATCCACACCGAGTCACCAACGGCGAGGTAGTCGAACACGCGAGGCTCGGCGCAGGGCACTCTCGCGGGCTTGAGCACGATACCCGCCGGGTCCAGGCGGGCCGGCTCGCCGGGCGTCTGGTCCTTACTCAGACGGAGCTGATCGCCCTCGAAGACATGCACCTTGACCGGCCGAGTGTCGAATCCACCGGCGAGGAATTGCTCGCCGCTTGCCGCGTCCTGGAAGATGGTGGTCTGGTCGATGTGTGCCGGGCCGTCGAGGGCGGCCCGGAAAAAGCGTGCCGTGCCAGTCGCGGCGAGGCGCATGCGCCGCTCGCGGCCAAGGCGATCGACGAACAGCAGTTCCTGGTGATCGTACAACCCGTCGACGACGGTCGGGTCGACGGCGAGATGCCAGTTGAGCTTGCGTCCCTTGCCGACCGGCTCGGAGCGAGGAAAGCCGTCGCTAACCTCGATCACCGGCGCGCGAGTTCCTTCCCAGTCGATCTCGAGCGGCTTGTGGCGCCAGCGAACTTGTCCAGTACGGACCTTGTGGCCGGCCAGGTCCATGAATACGCCACAGGCCTGGCCGGTGCGAAGGCGGGCGAGCTGCAGGTTGTCGATCATCCGGTGCCATTCATGGGGCGTGTCGTGGGCACAGTTGATCCGCGCGCAGGTCATACCGGCCTGCAGCAGTCCGACAACCAGGTCGAGGTTATCCGCGGCCTCGGTCGGCAGGGTGACCATGATGCGAACCCCGGATGCAGACTCGCCACCGAACAGGCGGGCGGTGTTGCACGCCAGTGCCTGTTCTCCGGCGAGAAACTCGGTGCGCGCCTCGGCCGTGGTTGCCGGCGGCATGCCGCAGGCGCGACGCAGCAGGTCGATGATGGCATCCAGTGTCGCGAGCACGCGCGACTCGCTGCGTCCCAATGAGGACAGGCCATGGGCGGCAAGCACCGGTTGCAAGTCGCGCAGGTCGTCGGCCCGCAGGGCAAGATAGCAGGCGAGGTTCCAACTCCCCGGGCCGGCCTGGCTGCTGTCACCGACCTCCTCGTCGAGCCAGCGGGTCGCGCGTTCAAGCACGCGCCCGCGCAGGGCGGTGACCTCGCGCAGCAGCGATTCGACCTCGGATTGAGGGAAGGGGGCGGGTTTGCGGTGGCTCATGGGGCGGTTCCTCCTGCCGGAATCCCCGTTGATACCATCGCAATGTGTCCGTTCCGTGGCAAGGCTAGGGAAAGGGCTGCACTCATGAACGAGAGGTAGAGAAAACGGATGCCGACAGCACAAACGTGCTAGGCTTCGCCGCCTCGGTCTGACCAGTCCTGCCGATTTCATCACTGATCGCCTGTCCGACGACAGGCCATCGACCCCGCGTTTTCCTTGCCGACTGGCGTGCGTCCCCTCCCGGGGCCGTGTGACGGGAAACGCCACGCCATTCGAGACGCCATTTTCGTCATGGCCTCCATGCGCTGAGCGTTCTCGTCCCCCAAGGAAAAGTGTTTCTATGTTGTTTTCAGAACTGGGCCTGCGCCCGGAACTCCAGCGCGCCATCGAAGAGCGCGGCTACACCACCCCGACCCCGATCCAGGCCAAGGCCATCCCGACCGTTCTCTCCGGCGGTGACCTGCTCGCCGCGGCACAGACGGGTACCGGCAAGACCGCCGGCTTTACCCTGCCGCTGCTCGAGCGCCTGATGGAGACCCACCCGGAAGGCGGGCAGAAGGGCGGCAAGCGTCCGATCCGTGCCCTGATCCTCACCCCGACGCGTGAGCTGGCCGCCCAGGTCGAGCAGAGCGTGCTCGACTACGGTCACCACTTGCCGTTGAAATCGATGGTCATGTTCGGTGGCGTGGGCATCAACCCGCAGATCGACAAGCTGAAAAAGGGCGTCGACATCCTGGTCGCCACGCCGGGCCGCCTGCTCGACCACCAGAGCCAGGGCACTATCGACCTGTCGAAGGTCGAGATCCTCGTGCTGGACGAAGCCGACCGCATGCTCGACATGGGTTTCATCCACGACATCAAGAAGATCCTCAAGATCGTGCCGGAAAAGCGCCAGAATCTGCTGTTCTCGGCGACCTTCTCCGACGAGATCCAGGCCCTGGCCGGCAAGCTGCTCGACAACCCGGCAGAGATTTCGGTCACCCCGCGCAACACCACCGTCGAGGCGGTCAGCCAGTCGGTCTACGAGGTCGATCGCGACAAGAAGCGCGAACTGCTCGCCGAGTTGCTGATCGACCAGGACTGGCAGCAGGTGCTGGTGTTCACCCGCACCAAGCATGGTGCCAACCGCCTGGCCGAGTACCTCTCAAAGCGTGACATCCCGGCGATGGCCATTCACGGCAACAAGAGCCAGACGGCCCGCACCAAGGCGCTCGAGTCGTTCAAGAACGGCACCATCCGCGTGCTGGCCGCGACCGACATCGCCGCCCGCGGTATCGATATCGCCCAGCTGCCCTACGTGGTCAATTTCGAGTTGCCCAACGTGGCCGAGGACTACGTCCACCGCATCGGTCGTACCGGTCGGGCGGGCGAGTCCGGCGAGGCGGTCTCGCTGGTCTGCGTCGACGAGCACAAGCTGCTGGCCGACATCGAGCGCCTGACCAAGCAGAAGCTCACCCGTCACGTCATGCCCGGCTTCGAGCCGGACCCGAACGCCAAGCCCGAGCCGATCCCGAACGGCCGCAACAACGCTGGCGGCGGTCGTCGTGGTGGCGGTGGTCGTCCTGGCGGCGGTGGCGGTCGCGGTGGACCCGGCGGCGGCCAAGGGCGTGGCCCCGGGGGTTCTGGTGGTGGCGGTCGTGGCCCGGGCGGTCGCCCCGGTGGCCGTGGTGGTCGCGGCGGCGGTGGTCGCAGTGGCAACCGCTAGTCTGAATGCATTGATCCCCGATCACGGTCGGGATCGGTAATCGAAGCGCCGGGCTAAACAGCCGGGCGTTTTTTTCGCCCCGACCTTTGAGCCAAGACATGAGACCGTGTTTAGGTGTCGGATCGGAGGGTATGTTTTTCTCAAGACCATCATTCCGGGCCATAAGGTGCCGAAAACGTACTTGCGAGGTCTGTATGAACCAAATGGACGATGAAGGGCGCGACGTCCTCGAGGCCTTCGAAAGCGGACGCCTCAAGCGCTCCGAAAATGCCGAAGAGACCAAACACCGTCATGAGGCATACGCCCAGGCCGCGTTTCGTAAGGATGCCCAGATCAACATACGGCTGTGGTCCAAGGATCTGAGAGGGTTGCAGAAGAAGGCGTTGGCCGAAGGGATTCCTTACCAGAAGCTGGTATCCAGCATTCTGCACAAGTACGTGGAAGGACGGTTGCGCGAGGACAGCTAGTTCACGCCGGTTCTGATGAGAACACGCCCGACCGGCTGGTCGGGCGTTCTTCGTTCACGGCCCGCAACTTCCTTGCTGGATACGTAGCTGCTTGTCGAATAACAGGCAAAGTGATTGGTCTTCCTGCCCGTGTCGGCTACGGTCGAGGGGAGAGTGCAACTGTCCCAACGGGACTCAAGGAGGAACGATGATCAAGCGCGCGCTATTGCTTGCCTGCCTGCTGCCAGCCGTCGCCATGGCCAGCGACAATCGCCCCTGGGGCACGGCCGAGCTGACCGAGAAGGACTATCAACCAGACAAGGTCGTGTACGACGTCGGGGCGGCGGATGCCGAGGAGCTCAACGGTATCATCGGCCGGGTCAGCCACCTGAACAACGAGTACGCGGGTGACGTGTTCGATGCGCATATCGTCGTGGTATTGCACGGCGATGAAATCCCACTGTTCACCGTCGATAAGTACGAGGAGAACAAGGATCTGATGGAGCGGGCGCAGTCGCT
>JBHEOB010000025.1:6451-8838 GCA_046261775.1 Guyparkeria sp. | reverse complement strand
GTCGCCGGCAATATCGAGTACCGCATGTGCGCGGCCGCCGCCGCACTGCATGACGTTAAGCCCGAAGACGTGCATGGCTTCGTCAACGTGGTGCCGATGGCCGATGCCGAGATCATCGAGTTACAGCACGAGGGCTATGCGTACATGCAGTGATGGGTACCCATTGCGATCAGAGGGCCCGCTGGGCAGTGTCATGTCCGCCCGAGATCAGAAAAGCTTCGCGTCTTTCATGATTGGACCAAGTAGGCGCCCGGCAAGATGCGCTCGGCCTGCCCAGCCGTGAAAACGGTATGACGGCAGTCCGGGCGGTCACTGAGGATGGGAAGAGTCCATCGCCCGAGTATGGGGTTTTCCCGAGCCTTCGTGCTGGCCTTGAGCTTTCCTGCCAAAAGCCGGCGCAACATGATCCTTCATCTCGCCGCAACTCGTGAGCAAACTCTCCCCTTTTCAAACCGTTTGATCGATGAGATGCTCAAACAACAAGGTGGATCTGCGCTTTCGTTGTTTTGAATCGTTCCAACGGGAATTTAACCAAGAGCCACCGGGGCTCTCTCCCGCCGTTGCGCATCGCTCCTCCGGTTCCTATCCGGACGCCCCTTAAAATGACGGATTTCGTCCATGATCTCGATGCTTCGACGATGGATCGCCGGCTTGAAGAACGACGAAAATCCAAGCGATTCCTTCACTACCCGGCCACGACAAACGTCCAGTGCACCCGACACTCATTCGGTAACCGCGAACGATAAAGCTGAGCGTCAAGTCGAGGATCGTGAGCTCGCTTTGAGGTACTGTGCGACGCTCTTCTTCCGGACCGATCCGTGCAGGCAAGGACGACTCACTAATCAAGAACGCGACTGGCTTGAGGATTGGCAAAAGCGCATGGCCAATGATAATGGCTCATTTTCCGGCTCGGTGCCACGGCTGCCTGTGGTAATGCCCAAGCTTATGGCTGCGCTGCGAGACGCCGAGCAGGTCGATTTGAAACATGTCGCCGGCTTGATCGAGTCCGACCCGGTGCTCGCCGCGAATGTACTGAGAGTGGTCAATAGCGCAGCGATACGTGGGCGTGCGGGTGATATCGATAGCCTGACGCACGCGGTGACACGGCTGGGTCGAAACGGGTTGCGCGAGGTGGTATTCGCCGCCATTGTCAGTCCGCTGGCCGATTTTGGGCGGGATCGGCGTTTGAACGATGAGGCCGTCCGAAGAATCTGGCCGCAGACGCTTCAGGCTGCGGTGAATGTGAAGATGGGTGCCGAGCATTCGGGGATGTCCGCCCAGCGCTTTGATCTATATCTGGCCGCGTTATCTCACAGTACGGGATTGATGGTGATGTTGCGCGAGCTAAAAAGACTCGAGTTTACCGAGTTGTCGTCCGAATTTTTGAACGAGTTCGAGCGGTTGGCGAGATACGCCTCGATAAACGTCGCAAGAGGCTGGGATTTTGGTGAGCAGACGCTCACTCTACTAACCGCCTGGGCCGACGGGGATCTTGGCCGTCCGGAGGTGTCCCTTCTCTCACGCGTAATCGAATTCGGCCGAGTGCACCACCTCTGCCAGCAAGGCCACCTCGAGCCTGACTTCCGTGACACTTATTGCCGGGCGTTGCCTGTCGCAGCGAACGAGTGGGTCAGCTCTGTGGATTGACACTCTTCGTTCCCCAGACACCATACCGGCATAAGGTTGCCATCCAGGCCCCACATTTTGGCGGGTGGGAGATCCTTCGATGACTCGCCCGCGGCGTTTTGCCGCTGGAGAAGCAAAAAAAACGGTTCTTCGCAAACTGGCGTGAAGGCGAAGTGATTATCGGGTGCGGAATCGAAGAACGGCGGTAAATCCGGGTAAGCTGATGTTCACCACAAACGTCTGCTCACGGATACCGCCGTCGCCATGGATACTACGCCGCTCTGCCTGTTCTGGAAAGGTTTTACCGTCACCCACCACGAGTACCTGGATCATCAGACGCTGAGGCTTCAGTTGGCGCCCGATGATCGTGTGCCGCCCGTCTGCAGTGGCTGCGACCACGCCTGCTTCCTGGTGCATGATGTGCATCGTCGTCGCGTCCGGGAGGCGCCGCTGCTGATCTACCGGGTTGAGCTGGAGGTGCCGGTGCGCCGCCTGCGCTGCCCCGTCTGCGGGCCGACACGCGAGCGTATTGACTGGCTGCCGGGCCGCTCATCGGTTACCACCACGCTGCGTCAGTGGGTGGAACGCCTGGTGACCCTGCTACCGGTCCGGCACGTCGCCGACCTGGTGGGGCTGCACTGGCATACCGTCAAGGCCATCGACAAGCAGCGCCTGCAGCGCGACCTGCCGGCGCCCGATCCGACCCGGCTGCGCCGGCTGATGATGGACGAGTTCGCCCTGCACAAGGGCCACCGTTACGC
>JBHEOB010000025.1:0-6441 GCA_046261775.1 Guyparkeria sp. | reverse complement strand
CCCTTGAGGTTACGGGCGCGCTGGGCGATCTCGATCAGCTTGCCGGCGGTATCGCGGTCGACGCCGGTTTCGTGGGCGACGATCTCGGTCTCGGTCTCCGGGTCCGGGTAGTCGAAGTCGAGCGCGCCGAAGCGCTGCTTGGTCGACTGTTTGAGGTCCTTCATCAGGTTCTGGTAGCCCGGGTTGTAGGAGATCACGATCTGGAAGTCGGGGTGTGCCTCGACCAGTTCGCCTTTCTTCTCCAGCGGCAGGACGCGACGATGGTCGGTCAGCGGGTGGATGACGACGGTGGTGTCCTGGCGCGCCTCGACGATCTCGTCGAGGTAGCAGATCGCGCCCATGCGGGCGGCCGTGGTCAGCGGGCCGTCCTGCCAGCGGGTGCCGTCCTTGTCCAGCAGGTAGCGGCCGACCAGGTCGGAGGCGGTCATGTCCTCGTTGCAGGCCACGCTGATCAGCGGACGCTGCAGCTTCCAGGCCATGTACTCGACGAAGCGGGTCTTGCCCGAGCCGGTCGGGCCCTTGAGCATCATCGGCATGCGGGCGTTGTAGGCGGCCTCGTAGAGTTCGATCTCGTCATGGACCGGGCGGTAGTACGGCTCGGTCTGGATACGGTATTCGTCGACGTTGGCGCCGCTCGTGTCGTTCTGTGGTGTCTGATCAAACAGCATGTTGCACTCTCGTATTCTGGTTGAATGTCGGGATCGGGGCGTCGCCGGCGATGTGGCCCGGCGCGATCAGCCCTTGAACTTGACCAGGCGGCTCACCTGGATGTCGGAGATGAAGACCACGCCGCTGTGCTTGTTGAAGAAGGGCGTGAAGCCTTCGAGGATTGGTTCGACCAGTTCCTCGGGTACCGCGGCGATGATCATGATCAGCACCTCGTCCTCGTTGAACATCAGGTGGCCTTCGTGAAAGCCCTGGCTGCCCTTGCCGGAGAGGTTGCCGATAATGGTGTAACCCTTCACGCCTGCGCGGTCGAGAATGTCCGTGGCGAAGGCCTGATGCTCGCCCTCGAGGATTATCTCAAGCTTCTTCAACGATTTGAGGTTGAGGTTGTTCATGCAGGGATCTCCTCCGCAGCAGGTTGATCGGTCGCGCCAAAATCGGCGGTGGGCAGGGCCTCATGGCGCCACTCGCCGTCGACGAATCGGTGCATTTTGCCGGTCTCGGGGTCGAGGATCACGCACAGCACCCAGCCGTTGGCCACCAGGCTCTTGACGCCGGAGACCCCATCGATCGCCGCGCGGGCGTGTTCGAACGGGGCCTCGATGACCGTGAGCAGTCGCACCGGGTCATGATACGGCAAGCCATCGTAAAGCACGGTTTGCGAGGGCAGGCCAGTGCGCAGGTCGGAGAGGTTGCCGGTGACCACGCCGAGCCGGCAGGCGACGTTGTGATAGGCCTTTGAGCCTGAACCGTAATGCTCGTTGTCGACTGCCGAAAAATAATGCTCCATGTTGATCCACTCACCCACCACAAGCGGACCGGTGAGAATGCTCTCGAGCAAGCGGCCGCTCGGGTCGACGCGGTAGTCGTAGGACTGCAAAAAAGTGCGCCCCTCCAGGTCGGTCGCCTCGGTCAGGTGACGGCGGCCGATGATGAACCCGGCATTACGCGCGAGACCCCACTCGGGCCGTACCTGGGTCCAGTCCATGGTATTGCGTTTGACCCGGCGGACGGCCTTGACCGCATTGAGCTCCGGTTCGCTGTCCGGCTCGAGTGTCTGCAGGCGCTCGGTGGCGGTGCGGCGCATGCCCGCACGCAGGCCATTTCGCAGGCGCTCGAGGTAGACGAGATGACTGGCCGGCAGAAGGTCGAGATCCTGAAGCTTGACCTCGTCGGAGGTGGTGTTGTGGAACGCCGGCAGGAACCAGGCATCGTCCGGGATGTCGATGCCCTCGTCGCGCAGGCGGCGGCGAATCTCCGGCTTGTTGCCCATGTGCGCCAGGACCCGCGCGCTGACCAGCCCATGGCTGCCGCCGCAGGCACCGCAATCGAGCGCTGACTCGTAGGGGTTGTTGTCCGACTGGCTGCCGTGGCCGGTGAGGATGATAAAGCGCGAGAACTGCTCGGTCAGTCCGATCGAGCGCAACGCCTGGGCGACGAAGAAGGTCTGTTCCTCGAGTGAGAATCCGATCCGGCCGAGCCGCTCGAGCTGCATCTGCGCGTACCCGCGGTTGATGCGGTAGTCGGCCTGCAGCGTCTCGATGAATTTCGATTCGGCGCTCTCGCTCAGGGCGAAATCGCGGGCGAAACTCGTCTGACCGGCGTGATTTTCCATCGCCGCCTCGCGTAACTCGCGAATGGTCGAGTCGGTGATCGATTCGCGTTCGATGCCGAACTCTTGGTGGATCGCCTTGACGATGATCACCCGCTGCAGGGCGCGGACCACCGAATCGGCCTGCTCGCGGGTGAGCTTGTCGACCATCAGGCGCGTCGAGGGCTTGTGCGACTCGATCTTGTGGCGCCAGCGGTTGTAGCTGGATGGGGCGATGGTCTTGCCGATCATGTCGAAGCCGAACAGCAGGCCGATCGCCTCGACGGTGAAATAGGGCGAAAGCACCGAGTGCTTGAGGTCGTGCAGCACGTGCTCGGCCGAGGAATACAGGTCGGTATCGAGTCGCTCGGCACCGGTGGTCACCTCGAGCACGAGGTTCTTCGGCGTGAGCAAGACCGGACAGAGGTGATCTTCGCTGCCCTTGCCCAGCGCGATGAAGCTCACCGGCACGCCGAAGAAGCCGGCGATGCCGTAGGTCTGGTAATCGCCGATGGTCTCGAGTTGACGGCGGATGCGCTCGGAGCGCACGTCGATGCAGAACAGCATCTGCGCGAACGGGCGTTTTTCACGCGGTTCGGCGACGGTCAGGCGCAGCTTGCCCAGCATCGAGCGGCGGTAGGTCGCCTCCATGGCCTCGAGCCATACCATGCCCTCGCGCTTCTCGAACGCGGCCAGTTCGTCCAGGACCTCGGCCAGTTGGTCGCGGTCGAGATCGCGGAAGGTTGACGGCGCACCGGTCATCTCGGCCAGTTCCTCGAGTGCACGGGCCTGCTGCCTGCCCTCGCTGCCGCGCTTGGCCGGCAGGTAGCGCGAGAGCAGGCCGGCGACCTCGGCGGGCTTGCCGCGGGCGATCACGTCCTCGACCGCCTCGGCGTGTGCCGGCAGGACGCCGCCGGTGAACAGCTCGTGGCGCAGGTAGCACTCGGCCGGGCGCTCGGTGATCAGGGTCTCGAGCGCCTCGCGGTTGCCGGGCATCTTGCGCCGGCGGGCGTGTTCGCGGATCAGGGACAGGGCCAGCACCAGGCGAATGGCGAGGAAGTCGACCAGGTCGGCCGGGTATTTCTCGGACCAGTGGTAGTGGCTCGCCGTGGAGCGCCAGCGGATAAAGCCGGCCCAGCCGTGCATGTGGGTCAGCTCGCGGACGATCAGGTCTTGCCAGACGTCCTCCGGGATGCCGAGCTCGTCGAGGATGTAGGCGATGATTCCCTCGGGGGTCTCGCTCTGCACCAGGATCTTCTGGATGTGCAGCCCGCGTAGGAACAGGCGCAGGTTGCGGCGTGCCAGGGCGCTCCAGGCGGTGAACAGGCCCTGCTCGCGCCCCGGCATCTGCCAGGCGGACTGGCCCTCGTCGAAGAAGTCGAGACAGGTCTTGATCAGCAGCTCGTCGAGCGTCTCGCCGATGCGCGTGCCGAACAGGAGATCCAGTGGCTCGTAGAACGGTCGCTCGGCCGGGAAACAGCCGCGCAGGCGGTCGGCGAGTGTCTCGACATCCATTGGCGCCGGCTCGCCGTCTCGGTGGTGCAGGGCGTCGGCCACGTCGTCGAGATCGGCAACGGTGCGCTTGGTGATCACGGGGTCACGTCGCTCGGTCAGCAGCGTGCCGAGCAGGTCCTGCCCGCCGATGGCCTGCAGGGCGGGGCGCTGCTCGAGTGCGGCGGCGACGCTGGCCTCGAGTGTGTCGCGATCGACGCGGCCCTCGTGGAACAGGCGCTGATAGTCGGCGCGCGGCAGGAAACCGCGGCCGTGGAAGAGCTCTTCACCGCGCTCGACCGCCTCGGGGAAGGGCAGGTCTTCCAGACCGTGCAGCGGGTTGTGGTGGATGAAGGTGCGCATCGGCCAGAAGTTCGGGATCGGCTCGGCGGCCATGTGCACCATCGAGCGAATCTTCAGTCCGCGTCCGAGGGAAAGGGTCATAAAGCACCTCCAGTCCAGATCAGGCCGGCGGCCACGAGTACCACCACCAGTCCGGCGACCAGCCACGTGGATGTGCGGGGCAGGTCATCGGCGATCGGGCCGCTACGCGGGCCGAACACCGTGCCCTGCAATAGGCGCGCACCGGCCCAGCTCCACAACAGCCAGGTCAGCAGGATGCCAATGGCGACCGACAGCGTGGCGCCGCTCAACACGGCCAGCAAGGCGAAAAAGCCCGGGAACAGCGGCAGGGCCATGGCGGCGAGCGTGACGATGACGATCACGCCCGACAGGCGCGGCAGGTCGCGGGCCAGGCCACCGTGCAGGCCGGTGTAGGCCGCATCCAGGCGACGGGCTAGCGCATCGCGCACCAGCAGCATCAGTATTGGTGCGACGGTCATCGCCAGCGTGAAGGCGATCAGGTCGCCTCCGGTCGGCCCCTGCATGGCGAACAGCCACACCAGCGGCCAGGCCGAACTGGCCAGCATGGCGGCCCAGCGCCCGACCTCGCGCACCGTGAGCATCCGGAAGGCGTAGAAGATCGCGGACAGGGTCGCCCAGGTCGCCAGCACCGCACCGGCCGGGGCGAGATCGCCCCAAAGGATCAGGGCGACGCCGATCTGGGGCCAGACGATGAACAGCGCCAGGCGGGCGAACGGATTGGTGATGCGCGCGGCCAGGCGATTGAACACGAGGCTGGCCGGGAACAACGGCAGGAAGAACGCCGCGATGATGATCAGCAGGCCGGACATATCAACTCCACTTCAACCAGACGTTCAGGCGCTTGGAGAGATCAAGCAGGGAAACCGTCATGCGGTCGTAGACATCGGCGACGTAGAACTCGCGCGAGAACAGCGAGTACAGCATCAGCCGGGAGTTGCCGCGGCCCTCGTCGATCCGCTGGCGGCGCACGCTGGTCAGGTACGCCCCCATCCAGCCGAGCACCACGATCACTGCCAGCAGGACCACCAGCATGTCGAAGGTGACCGCATCGATGCCCGCGGCAGTGTAGAGCGAGTCGCGGAAGGCGGCATCCGGGTAGAGGAATGTCTCGAAGCTGTGACCGACGAAGCTGTAACCCACCACGATCAGCGCGAACGACAGGATGATCAGCGCCATCATGCGAATCGGGTTCTCGGTGTCCAGGCGATGGGTGGCGAACAGCACCTGCACGCCCGTGATCCAGCCGAAGAACAGCAGCACGATTGCGCCCTGTTTCTGGAAGAAGTCCTCGGCGACCCAGGCGTGAGCCATCACCAGGATGACCAGCGGCACGATCAGGGTCACCGCGCCGATGATCAGCCAGGGCAGGCGGGCCGGCGCGGACTTGCGCTCGACCAGGAAGTCGTAGAGTGGATCGTTGGGCACGCCGTCGTGCTTGCGCGCCGAGCCGATCACGTTGCCCGCGCCGAGGAACATGGTGCCCTTGAACAGGCCGTGGGCGATCAGGTGGAAGATCGCCAGGGCGAAGGCCCCTGCGCCGGTCTCCATGATCATGAAGCCCATCTGGCCCATGGTGGAGTAACCCAGCGATTTCTTGATGTCGTTCTGCGTGAGCATCAGCACCGACCCGATCAGCGCCGTGACCAGGCCCACCACGAACAGCAGATGCAGGATCTCGCCGCTGTGGACGAACACCGGCGCGAAGCGGTTGATGATGATGCCGCCGGCATTGACGATGCCCGCGTGCATCAGCGCCGAGACCGGCGTCGGGCCTTCCATGGTGTAGGGCAGCCAGGTATGCAGCGGGAACTGGGCGGACTTGGCAAACGCCGACAGGGCCACCAGGAACGCCACGGTGCCGGTGACCGGCAGGTCCATGAAGGTGCGCATGTCCGGCATCTCGGCGATGCGTTCGAACAGGGTGGGAAAGTCGAGCACGCCGTAGGCCTGGAACAGGATCACGGCGGCGAGCACCAGCGGCAGGTCACCCAGCCGGTAGGTGATGAAGGTCCAGAAGGCGTAGCGCTGTGCGTTCGGTGGCTCGGTGTTGTGCGCGAGCAGGAAGTAGAGGACCACGCCGATCAGGTGCCAGGCGATCAGCAGGGTGATCAGGTCGCCGGCCATGACCATCAGCAGGATCGCGCCGGTCATCAGGTCGAGCAGCATGAAGAACCGCCCGTAGCCGGGCTCCTCGATCATGTAGCGGATCGAGTAGATGTGGACCACAAGGCTGATGCCGGAGACCACCAGCGCCATGATCGCGCTCAACGGGTCGAGCTGCAGGCTGCCCCAGCCACCGGCCAGGCCCA
>JBHEOB010000024.1:0-21126 GCA_046261775.1 Guyparkeria sp. | reverse complement strand
AAGATCATTTCCAGCGCGACCTGGCCGACTGCATTGACGCTCTGCCCGAGCGGGAAAGACTGGTGATGTCCCTGTACTATGTCGAGGAGCTCAACCAGAAGGAGATCGGCGCGGTGCTTGGCGTCAGCGAATCGCGCGTCTGCCAGATCCAAAACAAGGCCGTCATGCGGCTCAAGACCGCGATGAACGCCTGGAAATAGGCGAGCGGGCGAGAATCGAGGCTCAATAATCAAGGCTCAATTTTTTCCGCCCGGCGCCGATAGACCCTCATACCGATTTTCTAACAAGGCAACCTGCCTGGTGCTGACAAACGATCCCAGGGGCGAAAATGGACCGAAACATGAAGATCCTCGTGGTGGACGACTTCTCCACGATGCGCCGGATCATCAAGAACCTCCTCAAGGAGCTCGGCTTCACGAATATCGAGGAGGCCGATGATGGCCAGACGGCACTGCCGCTTCTCAAGCAGAACCACTTCGACTTTCTGGTCACCGACTGGAACATGCCGGGGATGAGTGGCATCGACCTGCTTCGGGCGGTTCGAGCCGATCCGAATCTCGCCAGCCTTCCGGTGCTGATGGTGACCGCCGAGGCCAAGCGAGAGCAGATCGTGCTCGCCGCCCAGGAGGGCGTGAACGGCTACATTGTCAAGCCGTTCAACGGCGCCACGCTCAAGACGAAGATCGACAAGATCTTCGAACGCGTCGAATCATAGGGGCGTGGGATGACGCAAGCAGACGAACAGGATTTCCGACCGGTGGTTGGTCGTGAGAAACGACTGGCCGATGCTCGTGCGCTGGTGGAGGCAATCGAAAACGAGGATTCCGCGAGCGAGTCGCAGCTTGTCGGTGAATTGACCGCCGCCTACTCGGGGAACATCTTCGACGAGGTCGGTCGCATGACCCGTGAGGTGCACGACACCCTCAAGAGCTTCGCCGAGGACGAGCGTCTCGGCGTGCTGGCCGAGGACGAGATGCCGGACGCACGTGACCGTCTTCGTTATGTGATCACCCTGACCGAGCAGGCCGCGACTCGAACGTTGTCGCTCACCGAGGACGCCACGCCGGCAGCCGAGCAGATCGTCGATCGCTCGCAGCGCCTCAAGGGCGAGTTGGCTAAAGTCGCCGCCAGCGAGGCCGATAACGTTCGTCTAGGGGGCGTTGTCGAATCCATGACCCGCTACCTGGATTCGACCAGCCACTCCGGCGAGCGCCTCAAGGGGCAATTGACCGAGATCATGATGGCTCAGGAATTCCAGGACCTGTCCGGTCAACTCCTGATGCGGGTGATCGATTTGCTCGAGCAGCTAGAGGAAAAACTGGTCGGCCTGTTGCAGATCACCGCGCCGGTGCGCAGCGCCAAAGAAAGGGCTGGCAAGTCCCAACCTGCCGAGTGTGCCGACGAGGGTCAAGGGCCGCAGTTGCCCAGCGCCAGCGATAACGTGGTGAAGAATCAGGACGACGTGGACGACTTGCTCGCCAGTCTGGGCTTCTGAGCCAGTCGGTGGAACGATGTGCCCGCCTCAAGTAGCCGGGCAGGAACGTGGCTCTCCCACGATGGGAGCGACACAGCGTGAATGAGAGGCAAGCATGGCATTCGAAGCCGACAACGAGCTGTTGCAGGATTTCCTGGTTGAGGCCGGCGAGTTGCTCAATGGTCTGGATCAGCAACTGATCGAGCTGGAGCAATCACCCGACGACGCGGATCGACTCAATTCCGTGTTCCGCGCCTTTCATACCATCAAGGGTGGGGCCGGTTTCCTCGAGGTCCACCCGCTGGTGGAGGTCTGTCACCGCGCCGAGGACATCTTCAACCTGCTGCGCAGCCACGAAATCACCATGAACACCCGCATCATGGACGTGATGTTGCAGGTGATCGACGTGATCAACGACAACTTCGACTCCCTGCGCAACGGCCAGTATCCGGACGAGGTCTCGAAGTCCTTCCTCAAGGAGATCGAAGCACTGGCGCATCAGGACGAGGCTGCACCGGCGGCCGCCTCCGCGCCGAGTGAGGCCGCCCCGATTGACCACGGCAATGATGAGCCCCCGGCCGACAAGCCGGCAGCAGTGGTCGAGGAAGACGATGCCTTCGACCGCATGCTGGCCGATCTGGACGCTGCCGAGTCCGAGACGCCCGCGGCAAGCGATGGTTCGGGTGATGATCTGATCAGCGACGACGAGTTCGAAAGCCTGCTCGACGAGCTGCACGGCCAGGGCAAGTTCCAGGCCCCGGTGCCGGAAGCCGATCCGGCCGCCGCCGAGAAGGCGGCAGGTGCCGCGGATTCCGACGAGATCACCGACGAGGAGTTCGAGGCGGTGCTCGACGAACTCTACGGTAAGGGCAAGGGTCCGACGGTGGCCGGGGCCCAGGCCGATGAAAAGCCGGCCGAGGCTGCCGTCCCCGAGTCGAAGCCCGAACCCAAGGTGGAGCAGGCGCCCCAGCCGGCCGCCAAGCCCGCTGCCAAGCCTAAGGAAAATGCCCAGGGCAACCCCAAGGCGGCAGAGGCGCACAAGGCGCCGGTGGAAACCACCGTGCGCGTGGACACCGAGCGTCTCGACAGCATCATGAACCTGGTGGGCGAGCTGGTGCTGGTCCGCAACCGCATGAACACCCTCAAGGCGACCTTCGAGAACGAAGAGATCTCCTCGGTGATCGCCACGCTCGACATGGTGACCTCCGACCTGCAGGGCGCGGTGATGAAGACCCGCATGCAGCCGGTCAAGAAGGTGTTCGGACGCTTCCCGCGGGTGGTGCGGGACACCGCGCGCACCTTGGGCAAGGAGGTCAACCTTGAGCTGGAAGGCGAGGACACCGACCTGGACAAGAACCTGGTCGAGGCGCTGGCCGATCCGCTTATCCACCTGGTGCGCAATGCCGTCGACCACGGTATCGAGATGCCGGACGACCGCGAGGCCAACGGCAAGGACCGGGCCGGCACCGTGTTGCTGTCGGCCGCGCAGGAAGGTGATCATATCCGGTTGTCCATCCAGGACGACGGTGCCGGCATGGATGCCGAGGTGCTGCGCCGCAAGGGCGTGGAGAAGGGCGTGGTCGATCCGGACACCGCCGAGCGCCTTACCGACCAGGAGTGCTTCGAGCTGATATTGCACCCGGGCTTCTCCACCAAGGACCAGATTTCCGACATTTCCGGGCGCGGCGTGGGCATGGACGTGGTCAAGACCGCGATCACCAAGCTGTCGGGGACGATCAGCATCGACTCGGCCGAGGGCGAGGGCACGCAGATCAACATCAAGGTGCCGCTCACCCTGGCGATCCTGCCGACACTGATGGTAATCGTCTCGGGTCGCAAGTACGCCATCCCGCTGTCGGTGGTCAACGAGATCTTCGAGATGGCCGACAAGGAAGTGAACGTGGTCGACGGCCAGTCGACCATCACCGTTCGCGACCGTGCCGTGCCGCTGTTCCGCATGACCGACTGGCTCGCCCTGCGTGGCGAGAAGCCGGGTACGCGGAGCGAAACCGATCAGGTGGTCATGGTTCAGCACGGTGCCCAGATGATGGCCCTGGTGGTCGACTCGGTCATCGGCCAGGAAGAGGTGGTGATCAAGCCGCTCGGCGAGCTGTTGCGCGTGGTCGACGGCTTTGCCGGCGCGACCATCACCGGCGACGGGCACATCGCCCTGATCCTCGACCTGCCGGGCATGGTGCGGCGCAACACCGGCCGCGGTCGCCAACGCCTGCGCTCGGTGGCCTGACCGATGCCGATCCGCCTTCTGATCGTCGATGATTCGCTGTTCTTCCGTCGGGCGCTGCGGGAGGTGTTCTCCAGCGACCCGCGCCTGGAAGTGGTCGGTGAGGCGTCCAACGGTCGCCAGGCCGTGCTCAAGGCCTGCGAGCTCAAGCCCGACATCATCACCATGGACGTGGAGATGCCGATCATGGACGGCATCTCGGCCGTGCGCCGGATTACCGAGCGCTGTCCGACCTCGATCCTGATGCTATCGGCGCTGACCAAGGCGGGTGCCGAGGCCACGCTGGATGCAATCGACGCCGGTGCGGTCGACTTCTTCCCCAAGAACGGTGACGACCCCGAAGACACGCTGGCTCACTCCGGTCGTCGGCTGTGTTCAAGGGTGCGCATGCTCGCCCTGCGTTCGCAGCGCGAGTCCGCCTCGGCCTCTTCCACCGGCAGCCCCCGCCACGACGTGCCGCCGGCCATGGCCGAGCCGCGTCACCGCAGTGGCCGCAGTGCGCCAAGCGGCTTTCTCAGTCGCCAGGGGCTGGCGGTGATCGGTGCCTCGACCGGCGGACCGGCGGCCGTGCCGGCGGTGCTCGGCAAGTTGCCGGCGGACTTCTCGGTTCCCATCGTGATCGCCCAGCACATGCCCGCCGCCTTCACCGGTCCGTTCGCCCAGCGGCTGAATGACTCGATGCCCATCCGTGTCGTCGAGGCGTCCGATGGTGATTCGCTCCGCCCGGGTATTGCCTATGTCATTCCAGGCGGCAAGCACGGCGAGGTGGTCGGGCGCCACGGTGCCTACAAGCTCTGTCTGCGTGATCCGGTGGCCGAGGAGCACTACCGTCCGAGCGTGAGTCTTCTGTTCTCCTCGGCGGCCCGCGTCGCCGGCGATGACCTGCTGGCGGTGGTGCTGACCGGCATGGGCGACGATGGGGCCGATGGCGCACGTCAGGTCACCGCGGCGCGCGGTCATGTCTGGGCACAGGATCAGGCGACCAGCGTCATTTACGGGATGCCGGCGGCCGTGGCCAAGGCGAATCTGGCCGAGTCGATTCTGCCGCTGGGGCAGATCGGCGCGGCCATGGGAGGGGCGTTGCGATGAAGATCTGGGCAGTTGCCAATCAGAAGGGCGGGGTGGGCAAGACCACCACCAGTGTGAGTCTTGCCGGTCACCTGGCCCGGGAGGGCAAACGGGTGCTGCTGGTCGACCTCGACCCGCACGGTTCGATGACGGTCTATTTCGGCATGGAGCCGGAGGCCCCGGGGGCGAGTGTCTACTCGCTGTTCAAGTCGGCGGCCGAAGGCCAGCCGCTCGACCCGGCCCGCGTGGTCCATCCGACCCCATTCGAGGGCATCAGCCTGATGCCCGCCTCGACGGCGCTGGCCACCCTCGACCGCCAACTGGGCATGCGTGATGGCATGGGGCTGGTGCTCAAGCGGTCGATCGACCGCATCCGCGACGATTACGACTACGTGCTGATCGACTGCCCGCCAATCCTGGGGGTGACCATGGTCAATGCCCTGGCGCTGGCGGAGTTCCTGATCATGCCGGTGCAGACCGAGTTCCTCGCCCTCAAGGGTCTCGAGCGGATGCTGCGCACCCTGGCGATGGTGCAGCGCTCGCGGCGTGAGCGGCTGGAATACGTGATCCTGCCGACCATGTTCGATCGCCGCACACGGGCTTCCCAGGACACCCTGCGTCTCCTGCACGATCGCTATCACGATGATGTCTGGACCGACGTCATCCCCATCGATACCCAGTTCCGCGAGGCGAGTCGGCAGGGCAAGCCGTTGCCCATGATTCAGCCCGAGGCCCGTGGCAGCGAGGCGTATCGACAGTTTCTTCACTGGCTGGAGGCCCATGTCGGCGGACAGGCGATGGCGCCGGCCGCCGAGTTGGGTGCCAGCGGTGCCCGTCTGCAGGAGACCCGCTGATGGCTGCTGAGAAGCACAGCGACAACCGTCACTCGATCGTCGACCAGGACGCCGCGATCACGGCCTACCTCGACGGTCTGCTGCGTGACCCGGACGCCGAACACGAGCCGGAAGTCAGCACCTCCCGCCGGGTGCCGGGGCTCAAGGTGATCAATGTCCCGGAAACGCCGGCCGCGGCCGACCCGGCCGGCGATGAGCGCCCCGATGGTAGAGAGGCGGCCGGGATCGCGGCGATGCCTGCTGTCGACGAGCCCGAGCATGACCGCGGAGACGTGGCGCTTGACGCACCCGACGAGGCCATGGCCCTAGCCGACGAGATGATCGAGTCGAGTGACGCCGAGACCGGTCTGTCTGACGCCGCCAGTCTGGAATCGCCGGTCACGTCATCCCCGGTGACGCCGGAATCGGCGGACTCCACCGTCGCGGTCGAAGCCCCGATTCGGGAAACGCCCGGCCAGGCGGCTTCGGTCGAGGCTTTGGCCGAACCGCAGACTAGGGAAGACGAATCCAGTATTCCGGTTGAATCAGCCGAGCATGGCCCGTGGCGCTGGTTGCGGGTCGGGGGCATGACCATGGCCATACCCGCCGATGCCGTTGCCTCGCGCCACCCCGACCCGGTGCTCGAGCCCGTGCCGGGCGCGCCCACGCAGATTGCCGGTGCGCTGTCCGTGGACGGGCGTCTGCGCCTGATCCTCTCGCTGTCGGCGCTCACGGGGCTCAAGGCCCGCGGAAAAACGCAGGGCGAGGTGTTCCTGCTCGGCAAGGGCGGCCTGTGGGGCGTGCTCGGTGAGCGCGTCGAGCAGCCGCCGGACCTGAACGAGGCCTCCGTCGAATGGCGCAGCGAGACACAGAAGGCCTCACGCCGCGCGTGGCTTGCCGGCACGGCCTCGGCGGCGGGCGTGGTTGTACTCGACGAAGCGGGGTTGCGCGCCGCCCTGAAAACGTCCCGGTGATCCAAGAGGTGAACAGACGATGAATCAAGCGATGGAACGAAACCAGACCCGGGAAGAGTACGACGAGGAACTGGAGGCCCAGAACCAGGGGCCGATGTCGCGCTGGGTCAATTTTACCGTCGATGACGAGATCTACGCGCTCAACGTGCTGGACGTCCAGGAAGTGTTGCGGGATGCGGACATCACCCCGATTCCCGGGGCACCGGACGCCATCATCGGCATCATCAACCTGCGCGGCAATGTGGTAACCGTGGTGGATGCGCGTATCTTTTTCGGTTTGCAGGAGAAGACCTGGGACGAGAGCAGCCGCATCATGGTCATCGAGGTGTCCTCCGGTGAGATCGTGGGGCTGGTGGTCGACAGCGTGGCCGAGGTGATCGCCTTGCCGGAAGCGGTGGTCGATCAGGCCATGATGGCGGTTGCCGATGATCGTGCCCGCCATATCCTCGGCATCGTGCCGCAGGACGAGAAATTGATTATCCTCGTCGACATGAAGAGCCTCTCCGATATTGCCGCGACATGACCGTAACGCCCCTCTGGCTGACCGTCGCCGCCTTGATACTGGGCCTGGTGGCCCTGGTGGTGGCGTTGTCGTTGTATCGGGCGCTCAAGCGGGCCCAACTGACGCGCGAACGCTGGTTTCAAACGCAGATGGAGCGCCTCGAGCGTGAGCACCGCGGTCTCGAGTCGGCACTGGCCGGTTTCGGTCGGCATATCGACCAGATTGACGAGCGCGTCGAGACGCTTGCCGAACGTGGCACGCAACTGAATGCCCGCATCGATGCCGTCGCTTCGGACGACGACGAGCCCGGCTTCGGGCATGCCTTGCGGTTGGCCTCCCAGGGCCGGGTAAGCATCGACGAACTGATCGAGGACTTCGGTCTGTCGGAAAGCGAGGCGCGTCTGCTGATGCGGGTCAACCGCCCGGAGGAGGATCGGCGCTTCTCGCCTTGAACGCCTTGCCGGTGATGGCGTTGCCCGTAATCGGGTTGCCCCGCCTGTCATAAGAAATGCAAAAGGCCCGCCATTCGGCGGGCCTTCGTCGTTTCCGATTGCCGGTCAGTCCTCGGCGTCGCGCTCGGCAGCCGCGCGGATCGTGTCACGCAGCAACTCGCGCACCGGCGCGGTGTCCGCACGCTTGCCGTGCCAGAGGGCGAAGCTCTCGGCCGCCTGTTCGACCAGCATGCCCAGACCGTCCAGTGGTCGTGCGCCACGCGCCTCGGCCCAGTCCATGAAGACCGTCGGTTCGGCCCCGTAGGCCATGTCGTAGGCCACGGTGCCGGCGCCGGTCAGGGTGTCCGGCAACGGCGGCAGTTGGGCGCTCAGGCTTGCCGGGGTGGCGTTGATGACCAGGTCGAAACGGGATTCCGCGATGCCGGCCAGCGGACAACCGGAAAGCAGGCAGTCGCCGGCGGCATCGTTGAATTCCTCGACCAGGCCGTAGGCGCGCTCGGGATTGCGGTTGGCAATCACCAGTTCGCGCGGCGCTTGGTGCAGCAAGGGAGCCAACACGCCACGTGTCGCGCCCCCCGCCCCCAGAATCAGCAGGCGACGGCCGGTGATTTCGACGCCGTGAAAGGCCAGGTCGTTTACCAGGCCGACACCATCGGTGTTGTCGGCATAGATCGTATCGTCCGGGTTCTCGGGAAATACCAGGGTGTTGGCCGCCAGCGCGCGCGCGGCTCGATCGCTGTGTCGGCCGGCGAGATCGAAGGCCTCGAGCTTGAACGGCACGGTGACGTTCAAGCCGCGCCCACCGCGTGCGATGAAGGCGGTGACGGTTTCCTCGAAGCCGTCAATCGGCGCCCAGATCTTTTCGTAGGCCAGCTCGATGCCTAGCTGACGGGCGAAGGCCTTGTGGATCAGTGGCGATCGGGAATGCTCGATCGGGTTGCCGATCACGGCATAAAACGGGGACGAGTCGGTAGCCATTGGCGTCGGTGTCACAGGTTCATGGGGGCAAGGTGCTCGCGCGACCAGGCGGCGCGTTCGGCCGCCGTCTCGTCGCGGGAGAGATGGTCGACGTGCCGGTCGACGCGCTCGATACGGTGACGTAATCCCTCACCGTTTGCAACCTGGATGGAAAGCCCCGGACGGGCGTTGAGCTCGAGGATCAAGGGGCCCAGATCCCGGTCGAGCACCACGTCTACGCCGAGGTAGCCCAGGCCGGTCATGTCACTGCACTTGGCGGCCATTTCCAGGAGTGACTGCCAGCCGGGAATGTCCACGCCACTTATCGGTTCGCGCGTGTCGGGGTGATAACTGACTTGCCGGTTGTGGGCGACCCCGTCGAGTGTCTGGCCTCCGGCCATGTCGACGCCGGCACCGATCGCCCCCTGGTGCAGGTTCGCCTTGCCGTCGGATTGCGTGGTCGGCAGGCGCACCATGGCCATCACCGGGTAGCCGCGGTAGACGATGGTGCGGATGTCCGGCACGCCCTGGAAACTGATCTTCTCGAACAGGGGAGAGAACTTGACCCGGTATTCGATCATCGCCACGTCGGGACGTCCCCCCAGGCTGTAGGCTCCGGCCAGGATGTTGGAGATGTGCAGCGCGATCGCGTCGATGCCGGTCGCTTTACCCGAACTCTTGCGGTAGACCAGCGGCCTGTCGGACTGCTTGCCGTCGATCACCAGGATGCCGTCCCCGCCGGCCCCGTTGGCCGGCTTGATCACGAACTCCTCGTGTTCGCCCACCAGTGTCGACAGTTGCTTGATCTGATGGGTGCTGCTGATCACCCCGTAGAGGGCGGGAACCTGCAGGCCCGACTCCTCGGCCAGTTCCTTGGTCAGCAGCTTGTCGTCGACCAACGGGTAGTAGCGGCGCGGGTTCATCCGGGCGATGAACTCGCCGTTGCGCTGGTTCATGCCCAGCACTCCCAGCTCTTTGAGCCGACGCGGTGAAATCGGCCAGTTGATGGCCATCAGCGGTCATCTCCCGGTGGCTCTGGGCGACGGGCCTGCGCGAGCGTCTTGAAGGCGCGGAAACGGAACAGCTCGGTGAGCCGGTAGCCGGTGTAGCGCCCCACCAGCAAGGTGAAGGCCAGCACCACCAGCAGGAGCTCGGGGAAGACGAAGAACAGGTGGGTGACGTAGGCGTTGACCATGACGAGGTAGGCCAGCGCCGCGACCACCAGCGACCCGGTCGCCTGTGCCAGGGCGTCACCGGCCCCGTGTTCCTCCCAGACGATCGATACCCGCTCGATGGTCATCGCCAGGATCACCATCGGGAACAGGCCGACCGACAGGCCGATATCGAGCCCGAGGCGATGCGAGACGATGCTGATCAGCGCCATCAGCAGGATCACGACAATCACTACCGCGGCCAGTCGCGGCACCAGCAGCAGCTTGAGTCGTTCGAGGTAGAAGCGGATCGCCAGGCCCAGCGCGACGATCAGGGTGAACAGCACCACGCCGCCCACCAGTTGCGTCTCGCGGAACGACAACGCGATCAGCACCGGCATGAAGGTGCCGAAGGTGCGAATGCCGATCAGGTTGCGCAGCAGCACGATGATCAATGCACCCAGCGGCACCAGCAGCAGCACCCGGTAGGTGTTCTGTGAATCGATCGGCAGGTCGAGCAGGGAGAAGTCCATCAGCCGGGACTCGGCGATCGACGATTGCAGTTGGGCTGTCTCAACCGCGTCGCGCAGGTTGCGCGTGGTCGCGAAGGTCAGCCCCACGTCCTGCAGACCCGAGGTAACCAGCGCCGATTGGTCGCCATGCCACCAGACCAGGAACTGGCGCGGATAGCCCACCGAGCCTGTGCGCGGGTCGATCGGCACCCAGCGCCGCGAGTTGTGGACCTCGAGCCAGGTGCTCGGCGTGAGGTTGCGCCCCGCGTCGGTCAGCATGACGCCATGGGACATGCGCGCCGGGATGCGCGCGATAGCGAGCAAACGGATGGCCAGCCGAGTGCGTTCGGTCTCGGTGGCATCCGGCTTGAGGAATGCGGCGATGTTCTCGTTCGGGCGACTGGCATTGACCTCCTTGACCAGCAGGGTGGCGAAGGTCTGGATGTCCGCCGATCCGGCGCGGATTTCCTCGACGAACGATTCGGCAGCCGACTTGAGCGGCTCCTCGAGCGTCGGTGCCGCCGCCGGGCCGGGGTAGGGGGAGGGTTGGATCTCCTCCTGGTCGCGGTAGACCGTTGCCTGGTAGTACAGGGTCTGGTTGCCTTCCGGGTTGCGCTTGGTCCAGACCGCCTCGCGTTGTCGATCGCTCGGCTGAGTGGTCAGGCCCCAGCCGCGCGAGACGAAGCCCTCATCCAGGAGGGTGTAGTGCGGCGGGTCGCCGGGCAGGGCGAACCGGACCGAGGCCGGGGCGGTGCCCGGGTTCACACCGATCTGTGCCTCCACTGTCCACGTCTCCGTCTCCCGATCCGGCGTCAGGGGAAAGCCCAGCGTGTCGTACTTGAACCAGGCGACCGACAGGCCGACCACGGTTAGTAGCAGGACGACGAACAAAAGGTGAAGACGTCTCATGGTCGCAAGCGGGGCTCCGGCGGGGGGAAAGGAGGGAAGTCGGTCTGTGTTCAGGGTGCGGGCCGGTCACGGACCCACGCCCGGCAGGATGCGTGGATTCACGCTCAATCGCAGTCCGGTGTGCGCGTGTCCTTGACGGCGGAGTCGACCAGCACGTGGCCAGCCAAGTGATTACGCCCCACGAGCAATGGGTAGTTCCATTTCTTGCGCGAGGTCAGGCTGACCTCCTCCTCGATCAGTCGATCGCCGATACACAATTCCAGTTCGACCACGTAGCGCTCCTGCGAATCCTTGCCGTGGCGCTTGATGTGGACGATGCGGGCGACCGGCTCCTCGATGACTTGACGCTCTTCGGTGTCACGGTTGACGACCGTGAAGCGAACCCATTCCTCGTCGTCCTTTTCGAACTTCTCGATCTTCCGGGCATCGATCGACGAGGTGGTCGCGCCGGTGTCGAGCTTGGCCCGCAGGCTGCGCTCCAGCTCCATGACCCGGACGTCCTCGATGTAGCCGAAGATCTGCTTGTGCTTGTCCTCGTCGGCCTGAGCCGGGGTGATCATCAGGCAGGACAGCAGGGCCGCGGCCAGCGCGCCAGGTCGTGCGATTCGGGAACCCTTCATCCTCGGCTTCATCCTCAACCCGTCCGCCGATCTACCCGTCGATCTTGCGAATGTCGCCGTCGGCGGTGCCGAGGATCAGCACGTCGGCCGGACGCAGCGCGAAAATGCCGACCGTGACCACGCCCGGCAGATCGTTCAATTCGGTTTCGAGCCTGGCCGGCTCCATGATGCGCAGATTGTGCACGTCGAGGATCTGGTTGCCGTTGTCGGTGACGAAACCGTCGCGGTAGACCGGCTGGCCGCCGCGCTTGACCAGCTCGCGGGCGATCATGCTGCGTGCCATCGGAATCACCTCGACCGGCAGCGGGAACTCACCCAGCACGTCCACCAGCTTGGTCTCGTCGGCGATGCAGACGAACTTCTTCGCCATCTGGGCGATGATCTTCTCGCGGGTCAGCGCGCCGCCGCCGCCCTTGATCAGCTGCAGGTTCTCGTTGGACTCGTCGGCGCCGTCGATGTAGACCGGCAGGTCGTTGACGCTGTTCAGATCGAACACTTCGATGCCGTGGTCGCGCAGGCGCTGGGTGCTCGCCTCGGAGCTGGAGACCGCGCCCTCGATGCGATTCTTGATCTTGGCCAGCTCGTCGATGAAGTAGTTGACCGTCGAGCCGGTGCCCACGCCGACGACACTGCCGGCCGGGACGTAGTCGATCGCGGCCTGGGCGGCCAGTTTCTTGCCTTGTTCGGTGTTGCTCATTGTTGACTTCGCTCTGGTCTGTTTCTGATTTGTTATGTTTTTGAATCTGTCTCGGGGGCGAGCGACCGCTCGGCGCCGCTGGACCGTGGAGTTGCCCGAGATCGCCCACGTTTCTGATAACCTCCTATCCTATATCACTACCACTGTTTGGCGGGCAACAGCCCCATCAAATTGCCCCCGAACAACCCATTACGAGGTACGGACTTGACGCCCCTGTTGCGTGATTATCTCGAGGCGATCCTCAAGGCCCGGGTTTACGACGTGGCCATCGAGTCGCCGCTCGAGCCGGCCGTCCAGCTTTCCGAACGCATCGGCAACCGCGTGCTCCTCAAGCGCGAGGACATGCAGCCGGTGTTCTCCTTCAAACTGCGTGGCGCCTACAACAAGATCCACAAGCTCTGGCGCGAGGGGCACCTTGGCGGCGGCGTGATCGCCGCCTCGGCGGGCAACCATGCCCAGGGCGTGGCGCTGGCGGCCCAGACGCTCGGCCTGCGCGCGGTGATCGTGATGCCCGAGACCACCCCGGCGATCAAGGTCGACGCCGTGCGTCGGCGTGGGGCGGAAGCAATTCTGGTCGGCGATGCCTTCGACGATGCCTACGCCCACGCCAAGACGCTGATCGCCTCCGAGGGGCTCACTTACATCCCGCCCTACGACGACCCGGACATCATCGCCGGGCAGGGCACGGTGGGTGCCGAGATACTGCGCCACCACCCCGATCCCATCCACGCGATCTTCGTGCCGGCCGGCGGTGGCGGCCTGATCGCCGGGGTGGCCGCCTACGTGAAGGCCCTGCGCCCGGAAATCCGCGTGATCGGCGTCGAGCCGACCGATGCCGCCTGCCTCGCCGCGGCCATGGCCGCTGACGAACGGGTGGTCCTCGAGCAGGTGGGTCTGTTTGCCGACGGCGTGGCGGTCAAGCAGGTCGGCAAATACCCGTTTGAGGTGGCGCGTGAGGCGGTCGACGAGGTGGTCACCGTCGATACCGACGAGATGGCCGCCGCGATCAAGGATATCTTCGACGACACCCGGAGCATCAACGAGGCGGCCGGGGCGCTGGCCACCGCGGGCCTCAAGCGCTATGCCCGCGAACGGGGTCTGACCGACGAGACCCTGGTGGCGATCGCCTCCGGGGCGAACATGAACTTCGACCGGCTGCGTTTCGTCGCCGAGCGCGCCGAGATCGGCGAGCGGCGCGAGGCCCTTTACGCGGTGACCATCCCGGAGCGTCCGGGCGCGTTCCTCGCCTTTTGCGAACTGCTGGGCCGGCGTCAGATCACCGAGTTCAACTATCGTTACGCCGATGCCGACCGGGCGCATATCTTCGTCGGCATCAAGCTCGCCGAGCAGGCCGACCGGCAGCGGGTGTTTGAGCAACTCGCGTCCGCTGAACTCCCCGCGATCGACCTGACCGACAACGAGATGGCCAAGCTGCACGGCCGGCACATGGTCGGCGGCCATGCCGGCGACATCACGGATGAGCGGCTGTTCCGCTTCGAGTTCCCCGAGCGGCCCGGCGCGCTGTTGAAGTTCCTCTCCCACCTCGGCGCGCGCTGGAACATCAGCCTGTTCCACTACCGTAACCACGGCGCCGACTATGGCCGCGTGCTCGTGGGTATTCAGGTCCCCGAGGCCGAGGTTAGCGAGCTGATCGCCTACCTCGAGCGGCTGCGCTATCCCTACTGGCCCGAGAGCGACAACCCGGTTTATCCGTTGTTTCTGGCGTAGTGCCGGTGGAAGGCCCAGACGTAAAAACCGCGCCACGGCGCGGTTTTCTGTCTGGGTCTGGACTATCGATGCGGGGCTGGTGACGTCAGCCCGGATCCTCCAGCGAGAGGATGTGCTCCCACTGCTCCCCGGTCACCGGCATGATCGACAGGCGATTGCCGCGGCGGACCAGCGGCATCTCCTCGAGGGCCGGATCGGCCTTGAGTTCGGGCAGCGGGATCACGCGCTGGGTATGGCGGACGTATTTGACGTCGACCAAAAGCCAGCGCGGCTTGTCCGGATCGGATTTCGGGTCGTAGTACTTCTCGTCGGGGTCGAAGGCGGTGGGGTCCGGGCGCGCATCGCTGACGATCTCCATGATGCCGACGATGCCCGGCACCTTGGTGTTCGAATGGTAGAAGAAGGCGCGATCGCCCGGCTTCATCTCGTCGCGGATCATGTTGCGCACCTGGTAGTTGCGGATGCCGTCCCAGGGTTCGGTGCCGACGCGCTCGAGATCGTCGATGGAAAAGGCGTCGGGCTCGGATTTCATCAGCCAGTAGGCCATGGCATCTCCTGTGCGTCTTGATTGGTTGTCAGTCCGAAGCGGGCGGTCGGCGCGCGTCGATCACCGTGGTGTCGGTGACGATGTAGTCCAGTGGCTGGTCCCAGGGGTCGACCGGCAACGAGTCGACCTGCTGGCAGCCGAAGGCGACGCCGATCGCCAGTGGTCGGCGGCCATGGCGTTGGGTCAAGGCGCGATCGTAAAAGCCGGCGCCCATGCCGAGGCGATTGCCGCGGGCATCGAAACCCACCAGCGGAATCAGCAGGGCGTCCAGGCTGTTGATGCCCCGCCGGCGCGGGTCGTCGGACTCGATGATGCCGAACTGGTTGGTGCGTCGTCTCGGCATGCGCCGGTGCGAGCAGGCCGTGAGCGGATCGGCGTGATGGAAGGCCAGTCGGCGGTCGGGCAGCACGCGCGGCAGCCAGATCTGGCCGCGATGGCGTTTGAGCCAGCCGTCGAGCTCGGGTTCGCCATCGAAGGCGCAATAGGCAGCTACCACCTGGAGGGAAAGCCCGCGCGTCAGTCGTTCGAGGCGGGTCTCGAGTCGGCGGATCGCCTGGAATCGATCAAAGCCGCCCAGCGCCTTCCGGCGGGTGCGCAGGGCTTTTCTCAGGGCGGCTTTATCGAGCATCGTCATGATTCGATCAAGAAAGAAGGCCTGCACGCGGGCGGTGTCGCCGTCGTGCAGGCCTTCCGGGGATGAGGTGTCTTCCAGGGCGCCGCTGGTGACGCTACGACCTTGAACCGATAGGGTTCAAGTCGGGAACAACGCCCGGCTCATCAGGCTTTCCGCCCAGCTCAAGGCTTGGGCGGACATGCACACAGAACCGTTTTGTTGTCCCCTGTGTCGCAAATTAAGGCTCAAGGGATAGAGCGCCACCTGGCGAACGTCCCAGAAGACTGTCTTCATGCTAGGGCCGGGCGGCTTTGCTTTCAAGCGGATATTGCATTGCAAGGCGAGACATCAGGCAGGATCACGCTCCATGGCCTCGAGAAGGCGGTCGATGCGGCCGGCCAGCTCGCCGTTGTCGAGATCCTCCGGCAGCTCGAGTTCGCGGCCCTCGAGCAACTGGCGGGTGACGTTCAGTGCGGCGAGCACGGCGATCCGTTCGGTGCTCAGCACCTTGCTGGTCCGGCGGATCGCGGCCATCTCGTCGTTGAGATATTCGGCCGTGCGCAGCAGCATGCCCTGCTCGTCGGGCGGGCAGACGATGCGGTAGTCCTTTTCCATCACCCGGACGGTGACGGGGTGGCTCGGTTGGCTCATGGATCAATCCTCGCGTTGGGTCTCGGCGGCCTGGTCTTCAAGACGCCGCAACTGGCCGGCGAGTTCCTCGACCCGGTCGTGGCTGTGCTCGATCAGTCGGCGCAGTTCCCGGTTTTCCTCGGCCAGTGCCGTTGCCTGCGTGCGCAGCTCGCCGCGCTCGGCATGGGCCCGCTCGGCGGCGGCGAGCAGTCGTTCGATCTTGTCGGCAAGCCCTTCGGCCATGGTGTCGAATCTCCGCGTGAATCGCTCGTCACATCGGGTTGGATGTCGGGCGAGAATGACGGGTGGGGCAGAGCCCCGAAGTCCCGCGAGAGTCTATCATTTGCCCTGCATAGCGGTGACAATGTGTCGGGTCACGAGCCTCGGACCCGGGCAGCCATGCCGGGCAATCACGGCCGGCTAACAAGCCGGGTGAAGGTGAACAAGCCGGGCGAACATGTAGTGGGACGCGCAATGACCGAATATCAACGATTCCAGCAGGCACTCGACTCGATCGGGGCACTGGCCAATCCCGCCGAGGCGCACGGCGTGCTGATCGGCATGTGGATCGGCGGGGGTCCGGCCGAGCAGTCGCGCTGGCTCGCCGAGCTGGTCGAGGAAGATCAGCCACCACAGACGGCGCCGACCGATCTCTCCGATCTCTACCAGCGCCTGGTCGAGCAGGTCACCACCGCCGACAATCTCGGCCTCGACCTGGTGTTGCCCGACGACGAGGCCGGCATGAAGGCGCAAGTGGAGGGGCTGATCGATTTCGCCCAGGGCGTGCTCTACGGTTACGCGATCGAGAACGGGCCGGCCCGCCGTGCGCTGGGGGACGATTCCCGCGAGGTGTTCGATGACCTCGGCGACATCGCCCAGCTCGACCCGGAGTCGGTCAAGACCGAGGATGACGCCTTCGACATCCACCAGATCGAGGAGTACCTGAGCTCCGCGCTGCTGGTGATGTACCTGCAGTTGCACCCGCCGATCCCCGAAACGGCCGGCTCGCAACGCCTGCAGTAAGCCGTAGAGTACAACGACCCGTAGACTCAACGAATCCAGACACGAGCGACCAGATGCAATTGATCGGGCCTTCTCCCACCGAGCGGCGTGAATACCAGCGCCGCCGCAAGCAACTGGCCAAGGCCATCGGCAAGCGCAGTGCCGCCATCGTGCCGGCGGCCGTGGAACAGCAGCGCAACCACGACAACCCCTGGCCGTTTCGCCAATCGAGCGATTTCTACTACCTCACCGGCCTGGCCGAACCCGACGCCCTGTTGCTGATCTGCCCCAAGCGCCCGGAGGGCGAGGTGATCGCCTTCGTCCACCGGCGTGATCCCGAGCGCGAGCGCTGGGAGGGGCCGCAGTTGGGCACCGAGCGGGCGCCCGCCGCCCTGGGTGTCGACCAGGCCTTCGCCATCGACGAGATCGACGAGCGGCTGCCCGAGTTGCTCAGGGGCTACACCAGGCTCTACCTGCCGTTCGACCAGCACGACTGGGTGGTTAGCGCCCTGGGCTGGTTCGACGAGTTGCGCCGAGGGGCACGGGCGGGCGTCCAGCCGCCGCAGACGCTCAAGGACGTCGCCGGGCCGATCCACGAGCAGCGCCTGGTCAAGTCCGCGCAGGAGATCACCCGGCTGCGGCGTGCTGCGGCGGTATCGGTCGAGGCGCACCTGGCGGCCGCGCGCGGCGTGCATGCCGGGTTGTTCGAATTCGAGATCGCCGCGATCCTGCACAAGGTATTTGCCAGTGCGCACGGCGAGCCGTCGTTCGCCCCGATCGTCGCCGGTGGGGCGAATGCCTGCGTGCTGCATTACCGGGCCAATGCCGCCGAGCTCAAGGAGGGCGATCTGGTGCTGATCGATGCCGGGGCGGAGGTCGACTACTACGCCGGTGACATCACCCGCACCTGGCCGGTCAGCGGGGCGTTCAGCGAGCCGCAGCGCGCGCTCTACCAACTGGTCCTCGACGCGCAAATCGCGGCGATCGAGGCGATTGCCCCCGGGGTGTCGTTCGACGCCCCGCACCAGGCGGCCGTGCGCGTGATCACGGCCGGGTTGATCGAGCTCGGGCTGATCGAGGGGTCGGTCGACGAGGCGATCGAGGCCGGGCGCTACCGGGCCTTTTTCATGCACCGCACCGGCCACTGGCTGGGGTCGGACGTCCACGACGTGGGCGGTTACCGTGTCGATGGCGACTGGCGCGAGCTCGAGCCGGGCATGGTGATGACCGTCGAGCCGGGCCTCTACATCGATCCGCAGTCGGATGCGCCCGAGCAATACCGCGGCATCGGCATTCGTATCGAGGACGACGTGCTGGTCACCGAGGATGGACACGATGTGCTCACCCGCGGCGTGCCCAAGCAGATCGATGAAATCGAGGCCCTGTTTGCCGGGCGCCGCGACCCCGTGAGCGAGCGGCTCGAATAAGTTTCGCAACCAGCCCCAAGGTGAACGAGGGAGTGAACCCGACCATGACCCGTAAATCGACCGCGCCCGAGGCAGCCTTCGACACCGACGTGATGATCGTCGGTGGCGGGATGGTCGGCGGCGTGCTGGCACGTGCGCTGGCCGCCGATGGCTGGTCGGTCGAGGTGGTCGAGCCGCGTCGTCCCGACGAGTCGGCCAGTTTCGACCGTCGGCTGACGGCGGTAGCCGATGCCGGCTGGCAGTACCTCGACACCCTCGGCCTGGTCGATGCGCCACTGGCGGCGGCCGCCGAACGCATCCGCGAGGTGCGGGTGTTCGACCGGGGCCATTTCGGCCTGACCCGCATTACCGCCCGCTCGGCCGGGGTCGAGGCGCTGGGCTACGTCATGCCCAACCGCGCCCTGGGCGATCGCCTCGAGGCCCTGCTCGTCGACCCGTCCGCGGGCGAGGGCTCGATCCGTTATCACCGCCCGGCGCGCTATCTGCGCCACGAGAGCGATGCCGAGGGCGTGAGCGTCGATATCCGCCACGATGGTGACGAGCAACCGGTCACGCGCCGCGTACGACTGGTGGTGGCCGCCGATGGCGCCGATTCCTCCGTTCGCGAGCAGGCCGGCATGGCGATTCATCGCCACGAGTACGGCCAGGTGGCCACCGTGGCCACGGCCATGCCGGCGCGCCCACACGGCGGGGTGGCATTCGAGTGTTTCACCAGCGGCGGTCCGCTGGCGGTCCTGCCGGCGGCCGACGGCCGGGTCTCGCTGGTCTGGGTGGCGCGCCGTGCCGAGGCAGAGCGGTTGGCCGCGCTGGATGACGAGACCTTTGCCCGTGAGGCGGACGAGACCTTCGGTCATCGACTCGGCGGCTTCACCGCGCCCAGCCCGCGCGGGCAGTATCCGCTCAACCTGGTAACGGCCGAGCAGCCGGTTGCCGACCGGCTGGTGGTGCTGGGCAATGCCGCCCACGCCCTGCATCCGGTCGCCGGCCAGGGTTTCAATCTCTGCCTGCGCGACATTCGCGACCTGGCGCGGGTGCTGCGGGCCGATCGAGGCGCGTCGGTCGACCCGGGCGAGCCCGACAGGCTGGCGTGTTACCGCGCCCTGCGCGAGGCCGACTACCGGCGCACCATCGGATTGACCGATGGACTGGTGCGCGGCTTTTCCCTGGACCTGCCGGGCCTGGGACACCTGCGCGGCGCCACTTTGTCGGCGTTCGACGGCCTGCTGCCCTTCAAGAATCGCCTGGTGCGCGCGACCCGGGGGATTGCCTGATGGCCGCCGTGCGCCAGGTGGACGTGATCGTCGTCGGTGGCGGCATGGTCGGCGCCGCCGCGGCACTGGCATTGGCGCAGCAGGATCTCGAGGTCGCCGTTGTCGAGCGCGAGCCGCCGGCCACGCTGGGCGGCGACGACCCCTTCGATCTGCGCGTCTCGGCCCTGGCCCCGGCGAGTATCGCCTTGCTCGACCGGCTGGGCGCCTGGGCGAGCATCCGCGCCGAGCGGGCCGCGCTCTACCGGCGCATGCGGGTCTTCGATGCGCTCGGACCGGGCGACCTGACCTTCGATGCCGCCGAGGTGGGCCGTCCGTATCTCGGCTATATCGTCGAGAACAGTCGCGTGCAGTTGGCGCTATGGGCGCAACTTGCCGCGTTCGACAACGTCGAATGCCTCACCGGCAGTGAACCGCAACACCTCCAGGCCGGTGATCGCGAGGTGACATTGATGCTCGCCGATGGCCGCGAGCTGCGTGCCGAACTGGTAATCGGGGCCGACGGGCAACGTTCCTGGGTGCGCGAGACGTCGGGCATCGGGGCGAGCAGTCGCGATTACACCGTCGCCGCGCAGATCCTCTCGGTCGAGACGGCCTACCCGCAGCAGGACATCACCTGGCAGCGATTCACGCCGGACGGTCCGCAGGCCTTCCTGCCGCTGGCGGGCAACCGCGGCTCGCTGGTCTGGTACGACACCCCCGAGCGGGTACGTGCCCGGCACGCGCTCTCGCCCGAGGCACTGGGCGAGGCGGCGATGGCCGCGTTCCCGGAGGAGCTCGGCGAGATCACGCGGGTGGCGGGCCAGGCCTGGTTCCCCATTCGCCGGCTGCACGCCCATCGCTACTGGGCCGACCGGGTGATGCTGGTCGGTGACGCGGCGCATTCGATCAATCCGCTGGCGGGGCAGGGCGCGAACCTCGGTTTTGCCGACGTGGCCGCGCTGGCGGCCGTGATCGAGGCCATGGGCGATCGGGGCTTGGGCGATGCGCGCCTGGCGCGCGCCTACGAGCGCCGCCGCCGTGCCGACAACCAGCTTGTCCAGTCGCTGATGGATGGATTCGACTGGGGCTACCGTCGTCGTGACCCGCTGACCGTCGCCGCCCGCACCGCGGCGACCCAGTCGGTGGCGAAGATCCCCGCGCTGCGCCGCTGGATGACCCGCATGGCAGGTGGGCGTGAGGTGGGGAGCTGATCGGGTGAACCAGAGCGTGGAGACGCGCAGCGCGCGGACCCTGATCCAGTGGGGGCTTGCGCTGACCCGTTTTCTCGGCATCGCCGGCGTGGCCGAGGTCGAGCGGCAGCAGGCCCGGCGCTGGGGCGCGCGCCTGGAATTGCCATTACTTTTGATCACCCTGTGGATTCCCTTCCAGTGGTATCTGATGCATACCGGCGGGATGGAGTCGACCGAGGGGTTCTGGATCGACCAACTGATCTGGGGCTTCTTCCTGGTCGAGCAGTTGATCCTGCTCGCGACCGTCCGAAACCGGCTGTTCTACCTGAAGACCAACTGGCTGATGAT